>JADLED010000210.1 GCA_020846335.1 Bacteroidia bacterium | reverse complement strand
GCCTTTCAACCGTGCTGTATTCGTTGCCTTGCGCAATAACACGTCCAAAGAAAAATAGTTTGAAAATTAAAATTATGATGAGGCGCCTGGGCATTAAAAAATAAGTTAAGTTAAAAAGAAAAGAGGTATTAAAAAAAACATTCACTCAACAGTTGAGTAAATACGCCAAAGAAAAATAATTGCTAACTATTACCTCATCCGCGGCTGCAATAAAAAAACAGGAACGTATAAAAGAACGCTTCTTTAATTCAAATCACTGTAAATTAACTCAATATAAGGTAGTGTTTTATTTTTTTTATTGAATGTGTTTTTGGAAAATTCCAGTTGAGGATATTTTTTTGAGCCAGAAAGTAGGTATATTTTACCTGTTTCGGATAAGGTATCTTTTCCACTGGGACCATCAGTGTATATAATATTATTTGTTACCTGAGATAAAGAAAAGGATCCTGTGAAAATTTTTTCAAGAGTATCACATTCGGCATTTCTTAACTCGTAGGAATTAAAATAAAGACACAGGTTTATTCTTTTAAGCTTTGGTTCTTGCTTTGGCTTGTTGCCGTAGTAAAACCATGATAAAAGATTCATATTAAGTATGGCCGAATCGGCATTTTGCAGATAGGTGTTTGGTTTAATAATTTTTGCCTGAACATGTTTTGTTTGAAACCATTCTTTGGTGATGGAGTAAATTTTGATGTTTTTGTCGGCCTCCATTCCCACCTTTAATTCGGTTGTGTTTTTGTTAAGTGGTAAATTGTAGTACAGAAAATTGACACAGGAATTATTTCTCTGATAAAACGAAACAAAAAACAAGGACCAAATAATTATAATAATTACCCTCATGTGAAGATTTCAAAAATAAACACCGTACTCATGCGGCTGGATTGCAAATAAGCAACCTGTAATTGATTAAAATCCCAACTCACTCAGCAAAAAGCTGTCTTTTTTTCTTACCCCTTTTTCGGTTCTTTCTAACGATACACATTCGGTTACCGGATCATGCTCAAAAAATAAAGTCCAGTTGTTGTCCACCGCTTTGTTTAAAATAATTTCTTTCTCTTTCAAAGTTTCTAGTGGTCTCATATCATAACCCATTACGTATGGTAAAGGAATGTGTCCTGCACTCGGAATTAAATCGGCCATGTAAGCCAGAGTTTTATCGCCCTGCTTTATAATTGGCAGCATCATCGCTTCGGTGTGTCCGTTCACTTCTTCAAAACTCAAACCGGGGATAAATTCAGTGCCAGCATCAAAAAATTGCAACTGACCGCTTTCCTGAATAGGCATAATATTTTCTTTTAAAAAACTGGCTTTTTCGCGCATGTTGGGGTGTGTGGCCCATTGCCAGTGTTTGGCATTGCAATGGTAGGTCGCGTTTTTAAACACAGGTTCCAGCTTGCTGCGGTCTTCCGAATATTTAATGCTGCCGCCACAATGGTCAAAATGCAAATGTGTGAGCACCATGTCGGTAATGTCTTCCACACCAAAACCATATTTGGCCAATGACTTTTGCAAAGTATCGTTGCCATGCAAATAATAATGCGAAAAAAATTTGGCATCCTGTTTATCGCCCATGCCATTGTCTACCAAAATTAAACGCTTGCCATCTTGTATCAACAGGCAGCGTAGGGCCCAGCTACACATGTTGTTGTCGTCGGCAGTATTTAATTTGTTCCAGATACTTTTTGGTACTACGCCAAACATGGCGCCACCATCCAGTTTAAAATGTCCGGCATTAATTGCATAAAGTTTCATGGCCTTCTGTTTTTTTGAAATTTAGATTGGCTAAATATAGCCATCCTAAACTTAAATTCTAAAAATAAAAAAGCCCGCCATTGGTAGGCGGGCTTTAAGCGTTTTGTTAAAACAATTAGTTAGAGATAATAATCTTCTTCATCACATTTTCTGTGCCGTTGTTAATGCGCACATAATAAATGCCACTTGGTTTATCCCTCAAATCCAGATCAACTACATTGTTACTAATGTTGTGTAATTTGTCGCTGCTTATTTTTTGTCCGAGGGCATTAAAAATTTCCATCTCAATTTCTTTTTGAGCAGGCAAAGTAAACACAATGCTAAACACCCCGTTGTTTGGATTTGGCATCACGTTCACATTAGGGTCCAGAGAATTGCGGTACTTATTAATATCGGCAATAGGGCTGCAACTAATGAGCGGCATAATGGCAAGTTGTATTTTTAAACCTCTGCCATAGCGGTAATTTTTCCAGGCATTGGTGTTTTGGAAATACCACGAACTAGAATCTGCCGAGGTGTTATAATAAGTATTTGCCATAATGTTGATAGAGTCGCCGGTATTAGGCAGTGGTGCTTCAATGCCAGCAAAAAATCCGGATGCATTGTTTATAATAACAGGACTTGGAAAATCAAATCGGAAAGGAATAATTTTAGTAACAACAAGTGTGTTGGTGGCCAAAGGCGCTACATTGGCCTTGCCTAAATAACCCAGCGAAGTGACCTTAGGTGAAGACACAATTTTGCCCAAACTATCATTTTTTGTGCCAATAACAGCACCCGGACCAACCGTGCCATTGCCTCCGTAAATTTTACATTTTATTTGGGTGCTCGGATTAATGGCTTTGGTACCCATACTGTCGAATAACACAATAACACTGTTTACCTGTGGGAAGGCAGTGCTACCGTAAGAACTTGGCGGGAAAAACTGAGCAAACTCTTTGTCCTTGTAACAATTGGTACCAACCATGTAGCCTTTAAAGCCTGTTGGGCAACCAATAGAAAAAGAAGATGAAGCCGCTTTGTAACTCCTAAGCGTATCGGCAGTTCTGATTTGTTTTAAACTGTCAAGACATGGCATAAACGGTGCACAGCTTCCGGTAGCTGTTACCAGCATGGAGTAGGTGGAAGAGCTGAGACTGTTGGTGGCCACAAGCGTAATGGTGTAAGTACCCGCATTGTTTAAAGTAATGGCCGGATTGGCAACAGTGGTGGCAGGACTAAAAGAAGCTGCAGGAGCCGAACTCCACACAAAGGTTGGATTGGGGTAACCAATGGATGTATTATATGGTGTAAATGGAGAACCTAAACATTGACCTGAATTAAGCGCAAAAGAAGCCACCGCAGAACCGGAAGTGGCCGATGCAGGAACATATTCACAAAGGCCATGGGTGCCAAGACTGTTGCGGTTCACACACTGACTCATGGCAGCCTGCATTCTTAAATTTTGATCGTAGGTAAACATGTATTTACAGGCATCGTCGGTCATGTCCATAAAGTTAAATGGCATTTCGCCAAATGGCGATTGATTAACCCCGCATTGGTCAATAGGAGTAGAGGTAACACAACCATAATGCGCTGCTTTTGCAGTAGGCGTATCGCCACAATAATCCGAAAGGCAGTTGCCATCGCCCCAAATGTGGCGTAAACCCAGCCAGTGACCAAGTTCATGCACTGTGGTGCGACCCTTGTCGTATGGAGATTGAATTGTGCCGGTAGTGCCAAATGCTTTGCCCCAAATCCAAATACCATCGTTAGTAGCGGTTCCCATGCTGCCGCCAAACACACCATTGAGCGAGGTGCCGCTTGGGTAGGTGGCAAAACCCCTTATGCTGGAACCAACCGGGCGATCGCTTACCCAAATATTTAAATATTTGGTAGGATCCCAAATGGTGGAAGGAATAATAACTGAATTAAAATAAGCCTGAAGATTAAGAGTAGGAGTAGTTGGATTGGTCCAGTTATTGGAAGTAACGTTTACACGGTCAATGCCCAGCTCAGGTAAACCGGTACCAACCGGATTAAATTTGGCACGACAAAAATGAATACCGGTGCTGGCAATGGCTCCGGTAAAAGAAGAAGGCGTGTTGCCAATATTTAAACCCGACGCATTAAAATCATCGTTCATTACCTGAATTTGCGATTTTACCTGATTAGAATCGATGTTGGGAAAAGTACCCACCGTTTCGCCGGTATGAACAATGTGAACAATTACAGGAATAGTATAATTTACCAGTTTGGATTGCGAATTTTTATGCGCCTCCTTGTATTTTTCTACCTGTTCAGAAAGCCAGGCTTCCCATTGCTGACTTGGCATGTCGGTGCCACATGAGCTTTGGTTATTTTTTAACTGGGCTTTTAAAAATATTGACCCGAATAATGCGAGACAAATGAAGTGTAGTTTTTTGTTCATGTTCAGCTTAAATTTAATCTCAATAAAAATAAAGAATTAATGGCACAGAAAAAAATTGTTTAAATCTCCACAGTGTGGTTTAACGAACTATTAATTAGGTATCACTCAATCTTACTCAGTCTGGCAAATTTTAACAGCAAACTTTTATTGCCTGCCTTTTCAAAAACAATGCCTGCTTTTGTTTCGGGCCAGGCACCTTCTAAAAAAGCAATTTGCCCCTTGCCAAATTTTTCGTGCATTACAAAATCGCCAGCCTGTAGTTGTTTGTTGGCAGCCACATCCACCTGGGCACTGGTACCTGCCTTCAGGCTACTGCTTAAGCGCAACAATTTTTTTGGTTTTGGATTAAAGCCAATACCGGCGGCTTTTTCTTCGGTACTCAAACTCAATTCCGATGAGCCATTGCCGGCCTGATAACTTTCGCGGTATTGATTAAACAAATTGTCGCTAAAGGTCGGTGCCAAAGGTTCTTCAGGAAACTCAAGGTATTTTTCGTCAATCTCGTCAATAAAACGGCTGGGCTCGCAATAAGTAATGTTGCCGTAGCGGTAGCGTGTGGTGGCGTAACTCAGTGTTGCCTGTTTTTCGGCACGTGTTAAAGCCACATAAAACAAACGGCGTTCCTCTTCCAGTTCAACCCGGCTGCCAATTGAGAGTTGCGAGGGAAACAAATTTTCTTCGAGTCCCACAATGTAAACGTATGGAAATTCCAAACCTTTGGCGGCATGTATGGTCATCATGCTCAGTTTATTGTTGTCGGCGTCTTTGTCATCGGCACTGTCCACACTGGTTAGCAGGGTAATTTCCTGCATAAACTCATCCAGTGTTTTTATTTCTGAATTGGTTTCTTCCTTAAATAAATTGTCTTCGCCGGTGTTGAGTGTGGTTTTTACCACTTCATTAATTTCTGTTTCCTGCGGACTTCTTTCCTGCTCCACAAAATCCTTAATCCCATTAAGCAATTCCTGCACGTTTTCGTAGCGGCTCACACCCTCGGGTGTTTTGTCGGAATATAATTCGCGCACCAAACCGCAATTAACGGCTATGTGATTGGCCAAATCATAAGCATCCTTGTAAGGCAACAATAAGCTGTAGGATTTTATCTGCGTAACAAAATCGTTTATTTTAGACGAGATGCCGGAGTTGATTCCTAAATTAAAATCCTTAAGATTACTAATAACCGTAAACATGCTGATGTCGTGCTCGGCGGCTGCCACCGTAATTTTATCAATGGTGGTTTGCCCAATGCCTCGGGCCGGATAATTGATGATGCGGCGCAAACTTTCATCATCGCTGTTATTAATGGTAAGGCGGTAATACGATAGTAAATCCTTAATTTCTTTGCGCTGATAAAAACTAATGCCACCATAAATTTTGTAAGGAATATTTAATTTACGCAGGGCTTCTTCAAAAGAGCGCGATTGGGCATTGGTGCGGTATAAAATGGCAAAGTCGCTGTTAAGGGCCTGATTTTGCATGCGGGTTTCAAAAATACTGTTGGCAATTTTTTGTCCCTCTTCGTTATCTGTTCCGGCCTTAATTACTCTGAGTTTTTGCCCTTCTTCATTGGCAGTAAAAATATTTTTTTGAAGCTGATCTTTGTTGTTGGCAATAATTACATTGGCCGCGCCCACAATGGTTTTGGTGCTGCGGTAATTTTGTTCGAGTTTAAAAATTTGTAAATCGGGATAATCCCTTTCGAAGTTTAAAATGTTTTGAATGTTGGCTCCCCTGAAAGCGTAAATACTCTGTGCATCGTCGCCCACCACACAAATGTTTTGAAATTTAGCGGCCAGTTGTTTAATAATCACGTATTGCGAAAAGTTGGTATCCTGATACTCATCCACCAAAATGTAGCGGAACTTATCCTGGTATTTATTAAGCACACTCGGAAAATCGCGCAGCAAAATGTTGGTTTGATACAACAAATCGTCAAAATCCATGGCACCCGCTTTAAAATTGCGTTTTTGATAAGCCTCGTAAACCTTCCCCAACAAGGGTTTGCGGCTGCTGCTGTCTTCCTGCTGAGTTACGGGGTTGTTCATGTATTGCGTAGCCGACACCAGTTTATTTTTAGCATCGCTAATGCGGTTAAGCACCAGGGATGGTTTATACACTTTTTCGTCGAGGTTAAACTGTTTAAGTATTTCCTTAATCACGCTTTTACTATCGTCGGTATCGTAAATGGTAAAGTTGTTGGGGTAGCCCAGTCTTTCGGCCTCAATGCGCAGTATTTTGGCAAAAATGCTGTGAAAGGTCCCCATCCATAAATTTTTGGCCTGCGATTGCCCCACAATTTTGGCAATCCTTTCTTTCATTTCGCGTGCGGCTTTATTGGTAAAGGTGAGTGCCAGAATGTTGTAAGCTTCTACCTTTTTCTCCATTAAATGGGCAATGCGGTAAGTAAGTACTCTTGTTTTGCCCGACCCGGCCCCTGCTATAATCATCACAGGTCCTTCTGTGGCTTTTGCGGCCCCCCTTTGCAAAGGGTTAAGTTCGTTCAGAAAATGATCCATCCTTTAAAAATGGCAATAATTTTTGTGAGAGAAGGCATCTGTTTTTTATAAGATTTAAACAATTGCTTTACTCATTAATAAGTGGGTTTCACTAAATAAAAGAACCCATTCAGGGGGTTTAAATGCTATTGCCTCTTTCCATGCTTATATTTATACTAACCAAATATACATGCGGCTTTATTTAAAAATACTGATAGCACTTTTTTTTTATAAAACCGCACTGGTGGCTCAAACCCCAACATGTCCCAGTCCCTTGGTTTATATGGACGGGCCTTCCTATATCAGCTTTTACGACCCATCGCAGCCCTTGTCGTCCACCAATCCCGGCACACTCAACATTCCGGTGGCCACCAACGGCACTGTAAATGGCAGTGGTTTGGCCTTAATGCCAAATGTTAATGGTGGCACGCTTAGCCCTACATTTTACACTACTTTGGCGGGCAATTACTGGTATTGGAGTGGAGCAGCCTGGGTAAATACAGGGCATTCAACAGGCAATGCCTCGGCTATAAATATTGCGGGATGTGGCAGCACACTTTATAATCTGGTAGGTGGAACCGGGCAGGTTTATGCTTACAACGGAACCGGCAGCGGCTCTTTAATAACCACTATATCTGGCTTTAACGGTGGTGGCCCCTACGATTTGGTAACCGATTGCAATTGCAATTTTTATGTACTCAACACCACTGTGCCCAATCAGGCACTTACTTTGTACAGCCCGGCGGGAAATGTCATTTGCAGTTACTCTTTATCGGGCATGCCAAATACCAATGCCGGCGGTGGTTTTGCCATTATTGGCAATTCCATTTACGTGAGAAATAATTTAACCAACGGTTTTTTTGTAGGCACCATGGGTGCTTCGGCAGTTACCTTTACTCAGGTGAGTGGTTTTAATCTGGCACCGGGCGATTTGGCCTCCTGCCCGGTTTGCTATTCCACCAGCAGTTTAACCGGTTTATCCATTAGCCCCGGTGGCTTGTTAAACTGCAATACCAATTCAGTTGGCTTATCGGTTACAGGCACACTCACTAATTTATTTTATAGCTGGAGTGGTCCGGGTATTATTGGTGCCACTACAGGTTCGGTAATCACGGTAAATACAGCCGGTACCTACACCTGTGTGGTTTCTAATGGTGCCTGTCCGCCAACACAACTCACCTTAACCACCATGGTAATAAACAATGCCACCAGTGTAATGGCAGCCATTTCACCTTCGGGCAACGTGTGTATGTCGGGCAACGGACCTATGCAACTGGTGGTAAATCATAACCTGGCTTCGGATGCCATCTCGTGGACCGGACCGGGCATTGTGCTTGGTGCAAACACGGCCACCATCAGTGTTAATGCACCCGGCATTTATTCGGTGGTGGTAACCAACGTTAACAATGGTTGTGTGAACACCGACACGGTAAATGTTGTGCAAACACCTACCATTAATGTTTCGTTGAGTAATTCCTCTTTGTGTGCTCAGCCTTTTAATGGTTCGCCAAATTCAATCCAAATGTCGCCAAATGGGGCTTCCAATTATACGGTTTTAACCAGCAATAATTTTTCCATTTCCACTTCAGGCACGTTAATTACCTGTATGCCTAAACCACCGTTTCCAAGCAGCAATTCAATGGCCACCGCCACCTTAATTGGTAATAATGGGTTTTGTGTGGATACCGTGTTTTCGGCCTTTATGATTGTGCCCAATCCAACCGTAACGGTTTCGCCATCATCTGCCAGTATTTGTCCATACAGCGCACAACAGCTAACGGTTTCGGGTGCATCTAATTTTGTTTGGATGGGAGCTTCTGGTTTAAACATTTACACAGGTTCGCAGGTTATTGCCAGCCCTTCGGCCACCTCGGTTTATTCGGTATTTGGGGGTACTCAGGGATGCAACAGCGCCACCAAAAGCAATACCGTTAATGTTTTGCCACTCCCACTTGTAAACATAAGTCCGCCATCGGCCACCATTTGTTTGGGTTCAACGGTGGGACTCACGGCTATGGGCACCGCCACTACCTTCACCTGGCTGCCGGCCAACGCTGTTTCTTCGGGAAATTCGCCTTCCATTGTGTCTTCGCCTAATCAACCGCAGCAGATTTATACCCTCATCGGAAGTTTAAATACCTGTACCGCATCCACCTCGGCCACAGTCACAACCGTTCAGCCTCCGGTGGTTAATCTCACGTTGAGCAGTTACACGGTTTGTGCAAATAATTTTAATAATTCGCCTAATTCACTCATAGCCTATCCTTCGGGGGCGCTTAGTTATACATTGCTTTCGGGCAATAATTTTAATGTGTTTTCGCCCAATGGTGCAAGCATGAGCATTGTTCCCACCGGAACTCCTTCGCCCGGAATGGCGCTTGCCACGGCCACACTGCTTGCCAACAGTGGGGTTTGTAATGTAAGTGTAACCAAAACATTTTCTATTATTGGCAATCCTGTTGTGCTTATCAGTCCGCCGGCTGCCAGCATATGTCCGAGCGAAAATAAAGTGTTTTCATTGTCAGGCGCCTCTGTTTATACCTGGATCCCGAGCCCTAATCTTAATGTGGTGAGCCCCACAAGTGCGCTTGTTAGTCCTGCATTTAATAGTTTTTATTCAGTAATTGGCAACAGTGTGGGTTGCTACAGCGATGTGCGAAACGCGGTGGTAGCTGTGCTTCCAATACCAACTGTGGCCATTGCGCCGGCAGTGTATACGGTGTGCGCTGGTAGCACGTTGGCGCTGGTTGCACAGGGTAATGGTGCAACCTACAACTGGTATCCTTCTAATTCAATAATTTCTGCCAATGGCGCTGGCATTATTGCCAATCCGCAGGTAAACACAATTTATACAGTGGTGGCTTCTATTAACACTTGCACCAGTTTGGCCGTGGCCACTGTTTCTGCCATTGTGGTGCCCACTATTTCTATTGTTGCCAACCAACCCACAGTTTGTAATGGTAACTCAACCTTATTAGAGGCAAATGGCGCCTTGGCTTATATGTGGTCGCCAGCCCTTTATCTTAACCAAACAGGGGGCAGTGCGGTTATTGCCACACCAATATCCAACACTACTTATACTGTTCAGGGATTTAATGGTTTGTGCACGGGTACTGGCACTTTTCAGGTGCAAATTGTTAAGCGGCCCGACCTGGAAATTAGTTCTGAAACCAATCAGGTGTGCCGGGGCGCTACCTTAACGCTTGCTGCCAAAGGTGCCGAACAGTACCAATGGTTGCCTGCAAATGGCGTTCAGTTATCCAACACCGGCAGTGTGGTGGTGGGCAAGCCGGGCATTACTACCAATTACACGCTTATAGGTGTTAACTCAATGGGTTCCGTTTCATGTTCGCAAATACTCTGTTATTCGGTAATGGTGGTTGAGCCGCCGGTGCCTCACACCTCTGGCAGTGTGGCTTTGTGTATGGGACAAAAAACCACTCTCAGTGCATCGGGTGGTAATAATTATGTATGGGGGCCATCACCTGGTTTAAATTCTACTTCGGGTGCGGCGGTAGTTGCTAATCCTACGGTTAGCACGGTTTATACGGTAGATGTTTCGTATGTTACCTATTGTGGGGCCACGGCATCCCTGTTTGTTCAGGTAAATCCTCGTCCTGTGGTTTTTGCAGGCTACGATACTACCTATAACGTAAACGAAATTATTTTGCTTAATGCAAGTGGAACGGGTTCTCTTACCTGGATTTCGGGAGAGGCCATTGCCTGCAACGAATGCCCGCAAACAAGAGTGTTTCCAAGTCAGAATGGGTGTTACGTGGTGGAGGCTCAAAACGAATTTGGCTGCAAAACCAGTGACAGGGTTTGTTTAACTATTACGCGTGAGTTTAGTATGTTTACACCTAACTCGTTTACACCAAACAACGATGGTTTAAACGACTTGTTTTATGTGTATGGCGATAATTTGAACGATTTGCATTTGGAGATTTTTAACCGTTGGGGCCAGTTGGTGTTTGAAAGTAATGAGCAGGCAAATGGCTGGGATGGGCAGTTAAACGGTAAAGACTGCGCTCAGGATGTTTATGTGTACAGGCTTAGTTACAAGGGTTTAAATGGAAAAACCTATTCCAAAACGGGCGATGTAAAATTGTTACGTTAAATAAATTGTGTTTTACTTCTTAAAGTAAAATCGGGACAATCAGAAATTGCAATCAATTACGCGTAGACTCAACGGGCACGAACTCAAAAGGAATTTCCACCACGGTTTCCAAATCTTTGGCAGTATCCAACTGGTCTTCATCGCCCTGGTCGTAATGCCATTTTACAATCAGCGAGTTTTCGGCCTGTGTTATGGCTTTAAATGTTCGTAAAATATGAAGCAAATACCGCGTGGTACCCGAATTAAAATAAAAAAGCGAAATGTGAATAACGGTGGTGTAGGGCACTCTGTCGCTATAACGCTCAATAGCTTTGAGCAATGGATCAAAAAAATCTTTTGGATATTCGGGAATGGAAATGCCTTTAATTTCGAGCACTCCTGAAATCAGGTTGAATTCGATTTTTGGTGTTGTTTTGGTTTCGGGTATTGATAAAATTTCCATTCAGTTTAACTAATTAAGGGGCATTGCAATAAAAAAATAAGTGCCTGGTTAATTATTTTCATCCACACAAATGTAATTAAAGTGCAGGTCGCTGGTGGATTCAAGATCGTTTGCGGTTTCTAATTGATCATCGTCAGAGCCATCGTAATACCAATTAATTTTTACTTTAGTTCCTTTGGTATTTATGTTCGATAGGGCAGTAAGAATTCGGAGCAGGCATTTGGAGGAACTGGTATTAAAATAAACAAGTGCAAAGTTAACAATGGTTTCAGACTGAGGGTTGGTGCCGTACTCGTCTATCGCCTTCATTAAGGGTTGATAAAATTCAGGTGCATTTTCAGGAATCGAACGGCCCTTAATATCCAATTGACCTGCATTCAAATCAAAGCGAATGGCAGGTGTGGATTTGGCTTCGGCTATTGATAATACATCCATTTTTATTTATTAATTAACTAAGGCAAAGCTATAAAAGCAGGAGCAATATTACAACGTATTTGGCTAATCTTCATCATATTTTAAGCACTTTACGATAAGCCGCAACATTCGTTCGACGAGTTAAATTTTTGAACAGATATATTTTCACTTTGTCTATTATAAAAATAATCATTTCTTATCATAAATCAAGGTAATTGCGAAGCTTACTTTTAAAATTTGCAAAAGAAAGAACACACTTGATTGTTATTTACTAGCTTTGTTAAAATGGACAGAAAAAACTTCCTCAAATCTTTAGCCATGATTCCTTTAAGTACACAGGTAATGAAACTCAGCGCCTTGGAGCAACTCACCTCCTCATTTGCTTCCACCGATTTAATGCCGGTTTTGTTTGTTGGGCACGGTAGCCCCATGAACGCCATTGAAGACAATGTTTTTTCGAGAGAGATGAAGGCCATTGGTAAAAAATTGCCAAAGCCCAAAGCCATCCTCATGGTGTCGGCGCACTGGGAAACCAAAGGCACTTTTGTTACGGCAGTAGAAAAACCTGAAACCATTCACGATTTTGGGGGATTTCCACGCGAATTGTTTGAAGTACAATACCCGGCCCCAGGCAGCAAGTGGCTGGCCGAAGAAACCCAAAAAACCATTAGCACCACCACAGTTGGATTGGATTACCGATGGGGCCTTGATCATGGCTGCTGGAGTGTGACCAGAAATTTATTTCCTGCTGCCGATGTGCCCATCATTCAGTTAAGTCTGGATTATACACGCGAAGCCCAGTACCATTACGATTTAGCCAAACAGCTTTATGCCCTGCGCAAAAAAGGGGTGTTAATTATCGGTAGCGGCAACATGGTGCACAATTTTGGATATGTGGCCATGGCTCCGGGATACGAAGGCGATTTTAACCATCCCTTTGGGCATGCCTGGGCGCTTGAAGCCAATGCCACTTTTAAAAAACTGATTGATACCGACGATCATAAATCGTTGATTAATTACAAAACCTATAGCAACGCTTTAAAACTGGCAGCGCCTACACCTGAACATTATTTGCCTTTGCTTTACACTCTGGCTCTTAAAGATAAAGCCGACAGGGTAAGCTATTTCAATGATGCCGCGGTGGCTGGCTCATTTACCATGACATCCGTCATACTTTCAGGAAAGT
Organism: Bacteroidia bacterium; assembly: GCA_020846335.1. Lineage (GTDB taxonomy): Bacteria > Bacteroidota > Bacteroidia > B-17B0 > Aurantibacillaceae > Aurantibacillus. The sequence continues at coordinate 6,131 of JADLED010000210.1, read as the reverse complement.
TGGTTTAATTTCCGGCACAAAAGACTTTTGAATTGGAAAGTGAGCTATTTTTTTAGGGATTCGCACAAATATTTTCTTCGCTTTCAGGCTAAATAGGTCCAATTTTTCAGATAAAAAAAATAATGTATTTTTACCCAGTGCAGCAACCACTTTGCACGTTCCTCTGTTCCGGTTCCGATTAATTTTATAAAAATTAAATGATGATGGGTAAATACAGACATATATTATTGCTTTTAGTGCTAATGCCTTTTTATGTTTTGGCCCAAAACACCAAACAAAGCATGGATAAGCGGGTAAGCGAGTTTGTAACGGTTTTACAGGATAAAAAAGTTAAGCAGATTGGCTACACCACTTATTATTGTTTGGGCAGTAAAAAAACCGCTGAGTTTAAACAAAACGTTTGTGATTACGAATCGGTTTATTACGAAACTTATTTATTCTGGATGGAAGGCTCAAAAAATTTTGTAAAGAAATTTGATAATTGCAGCGAGTTTAATGAGGTGGAAATTAAATCCAATCAGTTTTTTAGCTATTTTGTTTTTAATCGTGAAAAGATTAAGAACGAAGAGGTAAAACGTTTTCAGGCCACCGAAATAATAGGTAAAGACACCTTACTGTTAACCGTTTCAACCGATCATGCCTGCCACGCCAAACTCACCATTTTTGAAGGCAACCGTCGCATTGATAAGGTAATTGATTATCACAACCTTTCGGCAGCCACCACTGGCGACAAAAATAAATCAGAAATAAACATTAACTACACCTACAACAACGCCTTAAAATTGGTGGAGTGGGACAAAAAGATTAAAGAAATTGTGACCGACCTTGGCAAGAAAAAAAGTTTTGCAAGAAAATAACAGGTTAAACCGGCTTTCAAATTGACTCAGTTAATTACTCGTTGGAAATAAAGCCTTTCTTTTATTCACAAATTCACAAATAAACATAAGTAACAATAATGGGCGGATTTTACCGTTTGTCTAAAAACCAATAATTGTTTGTTTTTTGACTGTAACTTAACATACCATTAATATGTAAATAAAATTCAAATCAACCATGCAAAGCCCCTACGCCATAGAAACCTCCAATTTGAATTATTATTTTTCGAAGCAGGAACAGGTTTTAAAAAACATTCAACTGCATGTGCCTGTTGGTGCCATTTATGGCTTTTTGGGTCCTAATGGTGCGGGAAAAACAACCACGCTGCGTTTGTTATTGGGGCTACTAAAAAAACAAAGTGGCAGTGTAAAGTTTTTTGATAAACATTTTGAAGAGCACCGCATCGATATTCTTAAAAACACGGGTTCGTTAATTGAAGCGCCGTCGTTATACCATCACTTAACGGCTGTAGAAAATTTAAAAGTGTGGCAGCACATTTATCAATGCCCAATGGCGCGCCTAAATGATGTGCTGCAGCTTGTTAAACTTACTCACACAGCTAATAAAAAAGTGTCACAGTTTTCGTTGGGTATGAAACAGCGCCTGAGCATTGCCATTGCCCTAATGCATCAGCCGCGTTTGCTCATTCTCGACGAACCATCCAATGGTTTAGACCCTGCCGGAATTGCCGAAATGCGCGATTTACTCATACAGCTCAATAAACAACAAGGCATTACCATTCTTATATCCAGCCACCTCTTATCCGAAATCGAAAAAATGGTGTCACACATTGGCATCATTCACCACGGGGCCATGGTGTTCGAAGGTACGGCTCAGCAATTGCAACTTAAACAACAGGCAGGCTCGGTGGTTGTATTTCAAACCTCTCAAACACAAGTGGCCCTGGGGGTTATTGAAGCTTTTGGTTGCAGTGCTCAACTAAAGGAGGGCCGAATTACGGTGCCGCAAATGGAAAATCAAAAACTGGCCCAGTTAAATAAACAACTGGTAGAAGCGGGCATTGACGTGTTTGAAATCAGTCAGCAAAAAAACGATCTGGAAAGCATTTTTATAGATCTTACGAAAGCATGAAAGAATACATAAATAGTATAAGAAGTGAGCACTTAAAAACCAAACGTAGCGCAGCCATGTGGTTGTGTGTGGCCGGTGGTTTTTTTATTCCGCTTATTTATTTAATCGGGTTTATTAAAATGGGACATGGCATAAAATCATACGGAACTATTGTTAACCCCTGGGAAAAACATTTTATGCTTTGCTGGCAAAACATGGCCTTGTTTTTACTGCCCATGGGAATAATTTTGGCCGCGAGCCTTATCACACAAATTGAGTATAAAAACAATGCCTGGAAACAACTTCACGTGGCGCCACAAAAACCAATAACCACTTATTTGGCCAAACTCTCGGTTATATTGTACATGACACTGAAGTTTTTTGTGTTTTTTAATGTGGGCATTTTTATTTCGGCAATGGTTCCGGCTTTTATGTTTGATGGTGGATTGCCCGAATCCGGCATACCCTGGCTGTTTTTTTTAAAGGTGAATACAAAGTTTTTTATTAGTTGTCTGCCTGTAATAGCCACTCATTATGTACTGAGTTTAATGATTGGAAATTTTATTGCACCACTTGGTTTTGGCCTTGCAGTTTTAATTGGCACACTGATTGGGTTTAGGTGGGAGTATATTTATTTTAGTCCCTATAGTTTTTCGGGTTTGGTAATGCAGCAGCGGCATTTGCCAATAAATTTGTACCTGTTGAGTCTGTTGTATTTTTTGGTGCTGGTGGTTGTGGGCTATTATCTGCATCAAAACAAAAAACAAAAGGGATAACAAAAGTCAGTCGATAAAAGGTTAGTTGTGAGTGTTTACAGATATCGCATTATAAGTTCCAAATGGCTGTTTATAGTTAGCGTTATTGTAGCCTTAGTGATTATACTGGCCGTGTGGCTGCTGGGTTTGGGGCAACACCACAGTTTGTTCCATAATTCTGTGTTATCCACAAGTTTACTTTCAATTGCATTTTTTTTATTTATAAGCATTGGCCTTTACCGGGGATGGAAATTAAAAGACGAGCTCGGAAAAATTACCGATAAAATTAGCCTCAGTACTTTTAAACCGCAACTGTTTAAAAAAAAAGAAGCATCTCGCACATCTTCAGATTCCTATGATTGGTTTCATTTGCTGGAACTTTTTGATGAATCCATTCTGGTTTTCATAGCATGGCTGGTAATTGCCGCGGTTTTTGTTTTATTGATATTAATTCTCAGTGGAGTGTTATGGTCGCTCATACTGGTATTTGCAGCCATGCTCTATTGGATATTTTTCAGGGCCTTGCGCATGGTATTTAAACAATCGGGCGCCTGCCGTGGCAACCTAAATGGGAGTTTGACATACGCTTTGGTTTACACTTTACTTTACAATTTCTGGATTTACGCCATCATTTTTATTTCGCATTACATGAGTGGTGTTGGCACCTAAGGCGGCGCCTGCACTAAGTCGTATTTCAGAATGTGTCATACCACTGTTTTTAAGAAGCCTATGATGGATTGGTGGCGAAGAAAGGGTAATTAGGCGTTTCTACAAGGCTTTTTCATAATGTAAAAAAACAATCCGAGGGTGTTTCCTCAATATTTATTTAAAATATTAGTGTTAAATATCAAATTACATTTGCTAAATAACATTTTGTACATTATTTTTGGTTCATAATAAACACACGGTCAAATCCGTAATCACACTACGGGTTCGTCTTAAACAAAAAAAACAATGGCAAAAACAGCTAAAAAAAAATCAGGAAAAACTGAATTAACGGCTCGCGAATTGAAAGTTATCACTTTAGTTTGCAGAGACAAAAGCAATGTAGAAATCGCAAAAGCAATGGGTATGTCTGCCAGTTGGGTGGATTACTGCAAAGCCGGTATTTACAGAAAAATTAACCGCAACACGCCTATTGGCATGGCTATGTACGCCGTTAAAAACGGTTTAGTAGAAGCTAAATAAGGCTTTCGCGGTAAGCGAATTCCTTTATTAAAAAACCATTTTCTTGCCGCACAGGCTTGAGTGGAATTATTTTCAACTTCCCCGGCAAATAATAAAGCTGTTTAGGTTCATACTTAACAGCAATTTTGCCGGTGAAGTTGTTAATTAATCACAGTTTTGGTATTATAAAGATGAGGTTAAACTTAAAATAACCTTGATTTACCAAAGTTACTCAGGTTGAAATGGTATTAAAAATTTATTTGCATTCATCAGCAAAAGCTGTTGGATGTTTTTTATTTTATTTAGTAAAGCATGTATCAATCATTTGGTTACCAAATTGGTGATTAAAATTGTAACACTTCGTTTCAATCGGCCTGAAAACATTGGTCGGTACTAATTTTAATGCAGCCTGCATTAAAAAACCGATGTTTTTACTTCGGAATTAATCTGATTATAGACAAACATATCGCATCTATCAAGGAGCAAGTCTGAATACGTTTCGAAACGACGATTGGTTTTTCCAAAAATGCAACAAACTAATTTTGATTTGCCCGCTATTCGATTTCTTTTAAAAATGATTTGCTCAGGCCTTTGTATGGTGTGCCTTAAGTTGCAAAGGACTTGTGATATGGAATTTAAAATCGAACGACAATTTTAATGAGTTGCAAAGAGGTTCATTATAAGTGCAAAATACTTTTAAATTTTGCGACGATTACAATGGCCTTAACGGCATCAGGCACTGTAGGGCCAGGGTATTCATCGAGATGATGTAAGCTTCAGTGCTTTCTATTTTATTTTTAACCCTGATTATGCAGTAGATGTTCTATTGCATAATCTGGGTTTAATTTCCTTTGGAAAATTGCGCCTTCCATGGCCTATTAAAACAAAAAACCCCGCTTGCGCGGGGTTGATTCTTTTTTGCTGCGGAAAGAACGTTACAAAGTTCGAACCTTAGACCCCTTAATGAGTTGGAAAACAGTAGGTTAAAAATGGTGGTTTCACGCCATAAGATTGAAGCCCAAAAGCAGGAGTCGGTTCTTGACGTTCTACTGCATGACCTCACCGCTATAAATGATTTCCTTTTTTTCATTGAATCCGAACCTTTTATTACCCCCGAAAAGGCCAAAAATATCAAACGTGTGCCCTTCAAAAAGGTAATGGCGGCCTAATACTTAAATTTTAAAAGCGGGGCTAAAAAAGCCCCGCTTTTTAACAAATTGATTTTCCAAAATTCTGGTAAAAAGCAATCGACAATACCCACCACTTTATAAATGTAAAAGTACTCTCGAAGTATAAATTTAATTTTACCTGTCACTTTTGATAGTTGTTTGCCTAAATTATAAATCTTAACTCTGCAATTACATTATTATTTTGATTGCATTAATAATTCAAACTTCAAAAACACTATTTTTAATGAAAGTTCGTTACTTTGAAATAAATCCATTATCTCGAACAGTTTAAACTTTAAGATAAATATGAAAAAAGAATTTCTCCTTTTATTGATGGCAATTTTGTCTTCTCAACTTTCCTGTCAAAATCCCTGCGCACCAGTTTATTTTTATTGGAATGGAGGTGGTAACCAAATAAATAACTCCCTCTCGCCCTCTTTGGGCACGTGCAACAACTTTGACCTTATATTAAAAACAAACGATACGGCAAGAATAACAATTAATGCAGACGGGCGTTTGTTTATGGGTAAGCGCAAAATTGAGGCGGGACATATTCACGCCAATTCGTACTTACAAATAGATGGGAAAGTGGCTTGTAAGGAGTTGGTTGTTGTCGACCCTCATAAATGGGCAGATTATGTATTTCAGAAGAACTACAGATTAGCCCCGTTAAATGAAGTAGAAGCATATTATCTGCTTAATAAGCATCTGCCAAATATACCAGACGAAGCTACTATAAAGAAGGATGGCATTAATCTTGCCGAAATGGATGCCTTGCTGCTTCAAAAAATTGAAGAATTGACCATTTATGTTGTGGAACTTAACAAGAAGGTGGAGGTACTAGAAGCCGAGAACAGAAAACTAAAAAAGATAGTAGCAGAAAAATAATAAGTGAAGAGGATTGTTGCTTTAAATACAATGTTAATTTTTACAGGTCTTATTTGGCCAGTGACGCTTCTTTCACAGTCAGAGGAGGCACACCACCAAAAATACTGGTATTACCGCACAAGGCTAACCAATGACTTTATGAAGGTCGGTCTGAAGGCTGGAGAAAGCATCCCGTTTAACCAAAGGGGAACACACACCACCGATT
>JADLED010000209.1 GCA_020846335.1 Bacteroidia bacterium | reverse complement strand
TGCTGTTTCGAATCAAAATTCTTCTAGTCTTAACTGTCATGGAATGCATTTAACATCTTATGCGCTTGGCAATACAACCAGAGCCTACGGAATTGCAGTAACTGCAGGTTCAAATGGTGCACCACTTTCAGTTGGTATTAAATCGGAGGCCTCCGGTGCAGGTGCAGGTGGTATTAATTACGGTGCCATTTTTCTGGCACAGGGCAACAATCCGTTTCCGAGTGCACAAAACATTGGTCTGGTGGCTATTGCAGAAAATGTAGCGTCAAACGCAAATGGTATCTCAACAAGTGTTGGTCCTTCTAATGCACCTGTCCTTGCTAATAGTGTTCACAAGGGAATTGACATTGTTGTTTCAACAGGCAATAACAGCTCGGCCATTCAAAATTTAACCCAGTATGGTATTAAGTCCGATGTGAGAAATCTTGGCATTGTGAGTGGCGCCAGTTCTGAAGGCAAACTTTACGGTGTTTATTCGCGTGCTTGGAACGAGTCGCAACAAGGTCCTGGCGGTTTTATGAATTTTGGTGTTTATGCTACTGCCGAAACCAGTAAAATTATTGATGGTGCAGCAGGTACTGAATCAAACATTGCTATTTATGCCACTACCAAACAATTAAATTATAATACTCAAACTGTAGGAAGAAATTCTTGGGCCGGTTGGTTTGATGGCGATGTTTATATTGGAGGTTCAGGTGGCGTTGGTGGCGGTGCCAGCGAAGTTCTGGTTATAAATGGTGCCGGCCGCTCAAGTATGCCAATGTGGACCGTATCAGATAGTCGCTACAAAAACAACATCAAGAAGTTAGATGACATTCAAAGCAAAATAAAAAAACTAAGTGGTTATACTTATACTCTTAAAGCCAAAGAATTTAAGGATAAAAACTTTACTGAAGCAGAACAAATCGGCTTTATTGCTCAGGAACTTCAAGAGGTTTTTCCTCAACTTGTATCGGAAGATAAAAATGGTTATTTAGCAGTAAACTATCAGGGCATGGTGCCGGTATTACTCGAAGCAGCCAAAGCACAACAGGAGCAAATAGATAGTCAAAAAACTGCCCTTGAAAAACAACAACAACAAATTGATGAATTAAAAGCCTTGGTTCAATCTTTAGCAGGCGCCGATGGTAGCAAAACTCCAGGCAATAGTACTTCAACCAGCATTAATCTAAGCGATAAAAACGTATTGGTATTAGATCAAAACGTTCCAAATCCTTTTGCAGAAAGTACTGTTATCACTTACAACATTCCTAACGAATTTACCAAAGCACAAATTATTTTTACCACTAATGATGGCAAAGTGATTAAGTCGATTGACATTACTGAAAAAGGTGCCGGGAGTGTAAATATATTTGCAAACGATTTAACCCATGGGATGTATTCCTACTCCTTAATCATTGACGGTAAAACCATTGACACCAAAAAAATGATTAAAGAATAATCGCACTGGTAATAATTTACTGTCAACATTAAATTATCCCCAACCCATAAAAGCGGCCTTCAAATCCAGGGCCGCTTTTTTTTATTTATTCAAAAAATGATTGTTCTTATCAAAAAAGATTTAGTCATCCACCTCACCCTTATACGCAAAATTGGGTAAGGTAATTCCAAGAAATAATGTATCTTTAAAACAACTCAATTAAACCTCAGTAAACTCAGATTAAACTGCTATGAAAAAAAACTATCTTAAACTCCGCACAAAAATTACAATTCTTATTTTTCTAAGTCTTTCAATAGCCAAAATCCAGGCGCAAACAGGTATTCTCACCGGTTGGGGCATGTCTATTTGCAACCAGTACAGCTTTAGTATTTGCCCGGGTGAAGCAATTACGCCTTATGATTATGGCTCGCAGACCTATGTTTGTAATATGACAGTTATGCCCGATGTTTCTTTTGTGAATCAGGGGCCTGTTTGGCGGGTGGCAAAACATAACTGGAATTTTGTGGCTACTGGTGCAAATGCCCTAATTACCGGAGTGGATCCATCTGGCAATACCATTAGCTGGCCATTTATGGCAGGGGCTGTGCTGGCACCTAGCGCCTACACCAATAGCAACTCCGTTAACTATGTTACCTTTAGTATTAATAATTCGCCTATAGCCTTTACCGTAAACGAAAACAATTTTCAAATACAATTAAGCGGCACCAATACTCCTATTTCGGCTAACTCGGCCACTATTTGTCAGGGCCAGTCTGCTACACTTACTGCTTCCGGTGCTTCCAACTATACCTGGAACCCGGGCAACTCAAACGGCGCCAGTTTTTTGGCTAACCCATCCACTTCCACCATTTATACAGTTACCGGAAATAATGGCAATTGCAGCTATAACAGCAGCAAAATAGTAACAGTAACTGTAAACAACAATCCAACTCTTGCCATTAGCGGCAGTACAATTATTTGCAGAGGTAATACTGTTACGCTTACCGCCTCTGGCGCAAGCACTTATTCCTGGAGTTCCGGTGCGGCTGTTCCGGGTGTTACGCTTGCGCCTTTGCTTACTGCTACCTATTCCGTAACGGGCACTCTTGCCAACGGTTGTTCCAACAACGCAGTCATAACGGTTTCTGTTTCTGCCTGTACTGGAATAGATGCTTTATCTGATCAAAATCAAATTACAATTTTTCCTAATCCTTTTAAAAACACTGTTGTTATTGAAAGTGCTTTTCCCTGCCAACTCATTATTGTGGATGAAACCGGCAAAACAGTTTATACCGATAAAAATTTAAGTGAAGGCACAAACAGCATTAATTTAAGCGAACTGTGTAACGGCGTTTACTTTGTAAAAATAATAGCTACTGAGGGTAACAAAACCTACAAACTGATTAAAAATAATTAGGTCGGTTTTAATGCATTAAAACAAATAACCAGCGCTCAAATAAAAACTGGTCCAGTCGCGTAACGACATGCGTTTGTGCATGGCCGGTATCATGCCCTTCGAATCCTCGATATAACCACCACCTTTAGTGAGTAAAAACAAGCTGATGCCACGGTTAATTACCAAACGCTTGTGATAAATGCGGTTGGTGCCAAAGCTACAGCCCAGCCCAAACGTGTTAAGGGCGTAATGAATGTCTTTCGTATTAAACGTATAAACGGTGGAAGCCAGGTTGGGGTTTGCAACCGAATTTGTAAGGCTTTCATCAGCATAAGAACTCACCAGGCTCACATAACTTAAATCTATTTTAAAATATTTACCAAAAGGCGCTAATGCCCGCTTACCATAAAAGATAAAGGAACCGGTAAAATAATTGGCATAAATATTCAATTTCACATTTTCAAAGTTCATTACATTATCATTGCCCAAAATGGGATCGAAAAGTTTTTGTGTAAAACTCACATATTCTTTTGACGCCGCAATGCTGTAATTGGCCGACATGGCAAACTTACGACCCATTACCCGCTCAATTTTAAAGGTGTGCGTTAGATTAAATGGCATCAGGCTTTCTTTGGCCAATGGGTAATCAAAATCGCTGTTTGTGCGCACTCGGTTAAGGTAAGTTGGCCTGTTTAATGCGGGCGAAATATTTAATTGATATGAGGCAATGTTTTTATGTCCCTGATAACCGGGCACCAATTGTGCGTTAACAGAAAGCGCTACACAACTCAGACTTAGAATTAAAATGATAATTGATTTCATTACTTTAGCTAACTGTTGGTTATTTTTTATATTTAGGCGACTCCTTAATGTTTAACATGGTGTCGTAAACAAAGGCATTTAAAAAGTCGTTGGAGTCCGACATTCTTAAACCCACTGTTTCGTAGAACTGTACTTTGTTATTTTCAAGATTAAACAAAACCGAAACGTAAAGCGTTTTTTCTTCCTTACGAATAAGGTATGGTATAGTAAACAATGCCGGATAGAGCAAACACGTGCTGATAACAGCAGCAGCCACCATTTCCTTTTTTAACCGCACATTTACAATGCCACTCCAAAGCAGATATTTTGTTTTGTACTTATCTTTTAAACGCACTGATGCTTCGTTATTAAGCACCAGGGTATTGGGATGAAAATCGTGATTTAAAAATTCAGACACCCAGTCGTGAAGAACTGTGTAATCGTTATAACGTTCTATTTCCTCTCTTTTTAAGGTTCTGGAGTCAAGAAATTCGTATTCGAGATGAACCATTTCTGCGTTATCCTTTAAAATATTTCCAAATTTTTCAAGCTTTTGGTCGGCCTCAAAAAACTTCACGCTTCCGCCAAAGCGCTCGTCGAGTTTGATGTAGAACGGATCCAAAATCACCACTTTTTCTATGCCTAAACCTCCTTTGTTAACTATTTCTGTTTCATTGGAATTTTTTGAAAGCTCAATGTCTATATCGGCCGCTTTTTTAAATTTTTGTTTAAACTCTTCGTTCTTTCGGTAATCTGAGAAAGCATACTTTTCAAAATTCTTATCCAGCTCTGACCTGCTAATACTGTCCTGTCTTCCCTTTACCAATTTAGGATCCAAAGGCAATTCCTTTTTTTCGATGCGTGCCGTTTTAGAATCGCTATCGGTTTCATCCAGTTCGGATAACGACTTTAATTTTTTAACCGGTTTGGTGGTGGCTGTGTCGCTGCCTGAGTTTGGGCTCGACGCGTGCTCTGCCAGATATTGCCAACGGGTGGATGAATTAAAATAATTCAACTCCAAACTGTTGTTGTAAGCCAAAAGCACAAATAAGGAATCACACAAACGATTTGCTGTGGTGTTTTTATCGCCCAAGTCTTTTTTAAGTTTCCAGTTATAATGCAAAGCCAGCACGGCACTTTGAACGGCATCCTGCTTGTCTAAAAAATGAAACACCTGTTGAATGTTGCCTTCGCGGCTGTTGTAATCAAACCTCAGACTTTCTATTTCGTCATCCACCAGTTCCTTTACCACCAAAGGGCTTAAGTAATCACTCTTTTTTGGCGATTTTAAGGCAGCTATTTCAAACAAGGCTTTACCAATGGTTGTTTTTAAAAAAACATTTTCGGGATATTTTTGCGAAAGCATGTAACAATTGTAAATGCAGGTGGCATAATTGCGGTTAAGCAGCTCAATGCGGCATTGCTCAAACCTGGCCATTTCGCGTATGCGGTAAAATTCTTCCTGGCTCACCAAAAACTTTTGACGGCCTTCGTCGCTTATTTCGCCCAATTCGTTGGCCACGGCATCCTTGCGCTTTTTAATGTTAGGATGCGTGCTGCGGCTATCATCGTAATTTTCGTCTTTTTTAATAGAAGTAATCTCCTTCAAAAAAAATTCTGAAGGAAAAACAAGATTGGAATCTTCGAAAAAATTCTTTTTAAAAACAATCTCATCAAAAGGTAAATACGAATATTTTAAAACATTGAATGCACCGTTAATACCCTTGTAACTGTATTTGGTGGCATTAAAATATTTAAGCCCATATTTATCGGCCTCCAGTTCGTTGTCCTGACTGTATTTGTATTCATCGAGTTCCGAATCATCGCTATAGTGTCGATTGGTCTTCTTCTCCACAAATGTTTCAATGGAATGTTTTTTTATGTAGTGCGAAACTTCGTGGCTTAAAATGTAGCTGAGTTGAGCCTCGTTATCTATTTGTGACAACAAACCGGTATTCACTAAAATTATTCCATTATCAAAACAGTAGGCATTTACAACAGCGCTTTTTACCACAAAAATTTGGAGCTGTTTGCGCAAATCGGGGTCAGACTTAAATGTTTCGTCGGCCACTTTGTTCACGAATTTAGACATGGGGTCGTTAAATAAAATACGACCTGAGCGGAGCAGTTTATCCTGATAAAAATTAGACTGAACGTAAAACGTTTCTTTAGCAGAGCGATTTTTAACGCCCTGGGTATTTTTTAGGCGGTTAATGTCCTGTTTGGTTTTTTCGGTAGCCGAACTGGTATAAACTTCGGGCAACGACCCTGTTGATTGTGCGGGCTGGTAATTGTTTTTAAACTCAGGCAACTGCGCATACATTGAGCAAGCGCTTAGCACAAGCAGACAAATACCCAGCATTTGTCTTTTAAATAAAAAATTGGTTTTATGAATTAACATCCCTAAAGGTTTTGAATGATGATTTGAGGATTGGCTGCCGAAAGGCTGTTTGAGTTTTTTTGTTAGCTTTAAAATCATTTAGTTGAGAAACTATAAATGTAATTATATTTTGTTTTTAAATGCACTTACGCTAAAACTTTATTGACACTTTTAAGCCTTTACAATCGCAAGGGCATTTTATAAAGATTTGAGTGGTTTTTTAAGTCCCATATAAAATTTTAATACATTTGTGTTGATGACTAAAAAACTGATAGCAGGCATAGGCATGTTGGCATTTGTAATGTTTGCCTGTAAAAAAACCCTTCCTGATACGCCCTTGCCGGTGTCGGGTGAAACTGCCTATTATCCGCCGGGATATAATCCCTCTGTAAAAAACAAAAAAAGTTATTTAGGTGCCACACAAGGGTCTATTTCTGATATCGTTATCGATAGCGCAGATAAAAAAAATGCCTTTATAATTGGCAACTTTTTATCCATTAATGGCAACCCCTTCAAAGGCATTTGCAGGTTCAATGGTGTAACTAATACTTTTTCAAGTTATCAAACAAACATTAACTTCGGTTATACCTATAACATTCGTTCGTTTGCGCAATACAACGGCAACCATTATTTGGGTGGAATCTGGTTCGACAATATTCAAAGTCATCATTATTTTGGTCATAAAAGCCCCGCCAACTCCACAATAATTTATGATGTGGAACCTAATGATTTTGTAAACACCATGAAAGTGCAATCTGGAAACCTTTATATTTCAGGTGATTTTACAGGTGTTAATACCATAGGAGGTTACATTTCGCCTCTGTTTTGCATCAACAATCCAACACAATATTATGGCAGCCAAACTTTCACAAGCTATGATGTTACAAAAATGGCTTACTACAATTCCAACTGGATTTTAGCGTCGCCCATCGTTAATGGGTATTTGTTAGCCTCTGGTGGTGGTAATTGGAATTTGAATTATGGTGGAGGTTTTGACTCCCAAATTACCGACATGGATGTTTTTGCGAATAAACTTTATGCAGCGGGCTACATGAGTAGTAGCAATTCTTTTGGCACAGCCTTAAATTATGTAAATTACCTGAATACTAACACAAACACCTGGGAAAAGGTTGGCGCAAACAACCTACCTGGTCCTTGCTTAGATATTGAATACTACAACAACACACTATATGCTTGTGGTAACTCAAATTTTGCGCAGGTAGGTTATTTCTATTACCTTGATGCCACAAGTAACCAATGGAAATCGTATGTAGCTTCAAGTATAACTGTTCACTCCTACCCGCATAAAATGGCTTTTTTAAATGGTAAGATTTTGTTAGCAGAAGGTATTGGGCTTTATTTATACCAGTAAGTTTTTTCTATTTTCAAAAACGGGCAAATGACCATTGTTCCGTTTGAATTCTGAAATCCCATTTAAAATTTTAATACATTTGTGTTGATGAGTAAAAAACTGATAGCAGGCATTTGCATGGCAGTAATTGCACTGAGCGCCTGCAAAAAAACCCTTCCTGATACGCCATTGCCGGTGTCGAATCAAACGGCATATTATCCTGCTGGGTATAACCCAAATTTAAAAAGCAAGAAAAAATCACTCGGCTATTTTAATGGTGCTATTAACGATATTGTTATTGACAGTACCGATAAGCGCAACGCCTTTATAATTGGCAGTTTTAATTACAGTGGGTCACAGTCTGCCACAGGCATTTGTAAATAT
>JADLED010000208.1 GCA_020846335.1 Bacteroidia bacterium | reverse complement strand
GAAACGAGAAAAAATTTGCATTCGCTGAGTCGTAATCCAACAGATAGGTAACATAAGCCATTCCCTCGTAATAGTCGTCAAGATTTTTTCTGGTTTTTTTCTGCAAGGCTAAATTGAGCATGTCTTTGGCAATGGAAGAATTGTTGGTATTGCCCTGAATGTTGATGGTGTTATTAAAGTTCTGCAGTTGGGTGGCTGTTAAAGCAATAACTGTTCTGCTTTCCTTATCGGTGGTGGAAGTGAAAGTAGCCACCAAACCAAAATTATTAAAGTTGAATTGAGCGTCGGAATTACCAAAGGTTTTATCGTAGGTGGTTACCGAATTGTTTTTAATGCGCATGTTGCCCGAATACGACCATTCATTTTTTCTGAAAAGTGCCAAACCTGCAGGATTATAGGCGGCACAACTGGCATCGGCCCCCACTGCACCAAAAGCTCCACCCATGGCGTTAAAGCGCGATGAACCGTTTACTCCCAATCTCGAATAGCGCATGGCATCCTGTTCGTTTTGCGACAAACCCGCCATTGCTGTCATTAGTAAAATGACTACAATTTTTAAAACTTTCATAAACTTATGGATTAACGGGGTCTACTTCCTCCACCGCTGCTACCACCACCACGCGAGCCTGAGTCGCCACTATTGGTGCTGCCTCCACCCGATCCGCCTCCGGAGCTTCGGTTTGAATTACCACTGGAATTGTGATTGGCATTATCTGAAGACTGTGTTTGGGTTACCCGGGTTCCGATATTTGGAAAGCCGCCACCCGAATTATTGTTGCTATGTTCCACAGTTTGTCCGCGACCACCTCCATTTGCATTGTCCCCCCGCTGCGGATTGTAACCCCCGCCTTTATTGGTGTTATTAGTTCTACCCTGATTGTAATAATCGTTATTTACCTGTCCATTTGTACTTCGCGGATCAATACTGCGTGAATCGGAATTACGTGTTTGCTCAGAAGTATTACCACCTGATCGGGTTTGATTGGCACGTTGCCCAACTCCTTCTGTAAAACGAGGGTTGCTGGCTTGTTGTTGGGCTACTGATTCAAAATATTTCTGACGTCCGTTATCGGGGTTTGCCACAGCAACACCTACGTTGCCCGATCTGGCCTGTTGATCATTTCCTCCATCAGCACCTCGCTGACCAAATTGCATTTTACTATAACCACTGTTAGGGTCGCTGCCATTGTAATAACCCCAGTTGTTATTGTTCCAGCCATTGTGATAGCCTCCGCCATAATAATTGTTATAGCCATTATAATAACCATACGAATTATAGCCATTGTTGCATCCGTACCCCGAATAGCAGGAGTTCCAGCCTGAATAGCAGGAATTCCAATAAGAATAGTTGCAATTGTTGTTCCAGCCGGTACCCCAATAAACATTAGGTTGATAGCCAAAATAAATATTATTGGAAATCAACGGCCCATAGCTAAAATAGCCATAAGAATTGTAGGGCGACCAATAGCTGTAAGTGCTGTAAATACTGGTGCCATAATAGGCTGAATTTTGGCAATACGAATAATAGTTGGTGTAGTATGGATCGTAATAAGCAGCACCTATGATGGGAGTGCTGAAACGGTTTATACGCGCTGCATAGGCGTAATCGTAATAATCATCAGCACTGTAAACAGGATCTTTGTAATAGGGATTGGCAGCTTCCTTGGCCTTTTCCTGGGCAGCAAGTTCTTCCTGCTTTTGTTTTTCAATGGCAATTTGTTTGGCTCTTTCCTCCTCGGCATGTTTGGCAAGCAGTCGAACTTCTTCCGGATTGGTGTAAGCATCATCCGCAAATGGCGTTAGTTTTGCCGTTTTACATGCACTCAAAAAAAAGATGGATGCTCCGGCGAGTAATAAAATTTTTTTCATCGCTGTTTGTTTTACGATTATTAAGCGGAGATTTTAAGTAAATTTACGCATTTGATTGCGGTTATTGCTATATTTTTTGCATTATTTATGTTTTGAATTACTAACAAGCCGTAACAACAACGATTTCTATTTTAACAATTTATGAGCAAGGTAATTACGCCAAAGGAACAGGACTACAGTAAATGGTACAACGATATTGTTGTGGAAGCCGATATGGCCGACCACAGCGCCGTGCGGGGCTGCATGGTTATTAAACCCCATGGTTACGCCATTTGGGAAAAAATGCAGGCAGCTCTCGACAAAATGTTTAAAGACACCGGGCACGTTAATGCCTACTTCCCTCTTTTTATACCAAAAAGCCTTTTTGAGGCTGAAGAAAAAAACGCCGAAGGTTTTGCGAAGGAATGTGCCGTGGTTACACACTACCGGCTAAAAACCGACCCCAACAACAAAGGCAAATTAATTGTGGACCCCGAAGCCAAACTTGAAGAAGAACTGGTGGTGAGGCCAACTTCCGAAGCCATTATCTGGAACACCTACAAAACCTGGATACAAAGCTACCGCGATTTGCCAATACTGGTAAACCAATGGGCCAATGTGGTGCGTTGGGAAATGCGTACCCGCCTATTTCTGCGCACTGCCGAATTTTTGTGGCAGGAAGGCCATACCGCACACGCCACTAAGGAAGAAGCCATTGAAGAAACAAAAAAGATGCTGGACGTGTATGCCGATTTTGCTGAAAACTGGCTGGCCATGCCTGTAATTAAAGGCGTTAAAACCGCCAACGAACGATTTGCCGGTGCCGATGATACCTATTGCATTGAGGCTTTGATGCAGGATGGCAAAGCCTTACAGGCCGGCACTTCGCACTTTTTGGGTCAGAATTTTGCCAAAGCCTTTGATGTAAAATTTGCCGGAAAAGATGGTAAATTGGATTACGTGTGGGCCACCAGTTGGGGCGTGAGTACCCGTTTGATGGGCGCACTCATAATGAGCCACAGCGATAACAATGGTTTGGTAATTCCTCCAAAACTGGCACCCGTGCAGGTGGTAATTGTTCCGGTTTACAAAGGCGACGAAGGTCTTAAAAAAGTAAGTGAGGCCGCCAACGATATTAAAAAAAGATTACAGGCGCGCAACATATCAGTGAAATACGATGACCGCGACACCCAGCGTCCGGGTTGGAAATTTGCTGAGTACGAACTTAAAGGCATTCCGGTGCGCATTGCTCTGGGCGAAAGAGATTTGGCCAATGGCACCATTGAAGTGGCCCGCCGCGATTTGTTAAGCAAAGAAGTAATACAAATTGCCGATGCCGAAAATTACATTGCCAAATTGCTGGAAGACATTCAGAGCAATTTATACACCAAGGCACTGGAACGCACCAAAGCCAACACCCGCAAGGTGGAGACCTATGCTGAATTTAAACGCATGTTGGACGAACAACCCGGTTTTATTTTAGCACATTGGGATGGGACACCTGAAACGGAAGAAAAAATAAAAGAAGAAACAAAAGCCACCATTCGTTGCATACCATTAAACAATGAGCAGGAAGCCGGTGTTTGCATCTACAGCGGCAAGCCAAGCAGTCAAAGGGTAATGTTTGCAAGGGCCTATTAAAAACGTTAAGTATGAACGAGCAGGAAACCAAACAAAAGGAAACAATCATAAAACTGTTGTCCGAAAAATCGGTGATGAAACAGGATGTGTACACCAATACCATTGCTGTTTTTAATCTGCTAAAGGAAATTCTGAAAGAAAAGGCGGACGATTTATCCGGCACTATTTCGAAAGTGGATAAGCGGGTAAACATTCATTACAAGGAAACCAGTTTGCAATCCTCACAACTAAAGGTGGCCGGCGACATTCTTGATTTTGAAATGCACTCCAACGTGTTTGAGTTCGACCGCTCGCACGCCATGTTTCGCACACCTTACATTAAAAATTCGGAATACAATTCGTATTGCGGTATTATCAGCGTTTACAATTTTTTAGCCGATTCGTTTAAATACAACCGTTTAAACGATGTGGGATATTTAATTGCCCGCATATTTGTGAATCGCGAAAAAAGATTTTTTATTGAAACACGCACTCAAATTGGATACAAATACAACATCTTTAGCGCTGATGCCGTAACCCGCGAACAGCTTTCGGACATTGTAAACGAACTCATTATTTACTCCATCACCTTCGATTTATTTACACCACCGTTCGATGCCGTGCGTCAGGTATCGGTTATGGAAATGCAGGAAAAATCGAGTAGCAACTCTTTGCGCACCGGCAAACGTTTGGGTTACATGGGTTCTAAAGAAGGCAGCAGCAATTTTGACGACGAAGTGAATTTATAATTCGTCAATACTGAAGGTTTTTGATTAAATCTTCCATTTCAAAATTAAGTCTTAACTCAATTTTAAACGGCAGCGTTCGTTTTTTAAGATACTATTTTCAGGTTCCACTAATAAGGTAATTCGTGCCTGCTGCAATTCCGTTTTATACGAAGTTTTTAATTCTTTGCGTTTTATGGCTTCTAAAAAACGTTTTATCTCTTCCTTAGTTTCGAGAATAAGGCCGGGCACCTGAGTTGGTTTGCCTTTATCATCCTTGGCCACCATGGTAAAGTAAGACGTGTTGGTGTGTTTTACAGTACCCACTTTAAAATTTTCGGCAATTACTTTTATG
>JADLED010000207.1 GCA_020846335.1 Bacteroidia bacterium | reverse complement strand
TACAACCTGTTTCAGTGCATTTTTTACATTTTCGGGTTCAATAATGTAACCGGCTTTTTCTACAAACTCCAGCACATTTAACACACCCAATAAATTTTTAAGTTGGTAACTGCCCGTTAAATCCAGCTCGTAGCTTTGACTTTGGTTGTTTTTGCGATTAAGGACTTCCACTTTCAACAATCCCTCCGCCATTTTGTAATCGGTGACTTTGTAGTTTTTATCGGCAAATTCGATGGGCGATTTTAAATCTTTGGCAACCGTGTTAAACAAAGGGCCGGTTTCGCTTTGATACTGGCTTACCACCACTGGAACACGTGATTTAATAATGCCTGCTTTTTCGCGGGCAATTTTTTCTAAGGTATCGCCCAGTAAGTTGGTATGATCGAAACTGATGTTGGTAATTAGCGAGGCTTTGGGTGTGATGACGTTGGTGGAATCTAAACGCCCGCCCAATCCTACTTCTATAATGGCCACGTCCACTTCTTCGCTGCTAAAATAATCAAAGGCAAGGCCAACGGTCCATTCAAAAAAACTGGGTTCTATTTGTTCAAAAGCGTCCTTGTGTTTTTTCACAAATTCCTGCACATAGGTTTTAGGAATCATTTTGCCATTTACTTTTATGCGTTCTCTGAAATCGAGCAGGTGAGGCGAGGTGTAAAGTCCGGTTTTGTAGCCCGATTGTTGCAACACTGCGGCCAGCATGTGACTGCTGGAACCCTTGCCATTGGTGCCGGCCACGTGGATGCACTTTAATTTTTGGTGGGGTTTGCCAAGTAGTTCAACTATTTTGAGGGTATTGGTGAGGTCGGCTTTGTAGGCAGCGGCGCCAACCCGCTGATACATTGGCAATCGGGCGAACAAATAATCGAGGGTTTGTTCGTAGTTCATTGTTTAATCAAAAGAAAATATGATGGTGATGGTGCCACGTTGTTCTTCAAATTTTCCATCCACATTAAATCTGGTGGCCATTGCCGCTTTTTTTGCCTTGGCTTTAAGTAATACACTGTTAGTAGTGGTGCCACGCCCGTTAGGACTGGCTTCTATCACTTCACCTTTGTCGTTTACTACAATGTCCACCACTACTTTTCCTTCTTCCTGAGTATCGCTTGGTAATTTAGGTGGTTGCACAACGGCGCGGCCATCGAGATTAATCGAAATGCCGGATCGCGTTCCACCAGTGCCTTTACCCGGAGGTCCATCATCACTGCCAGGACCATTAGTGCTACCAGTGCCAGTTCCGGTACCGCCTTTTCCGGTGCCATTGCCTTTTTTAAATGGGTCTCCATCGGGCTTACCATTTTCGCCTTCCTTATCGCTTTGCCCAATGCCCCCACCATTTTGTCCTTTATTATTTTTTGCTTTTAAGGCAATTTTTTCAGCGAGCGTTAATTCCTTTACCGGCTCTTTAGGCTTAACCGGTGTAATAACGGTTTGATTGTTTTTTACAGTTGGTTTTTCCTCATTTTCGAGAGGAACTTCTTCGCCCAGATCGTCTTTTAAAACTTCTTCTTTTTCGGTTTTGGCGGCCACCACATCCGACACTGAACCCATGGAGCCATAGTCTATTTCGCCGGTGCCAACATCGTATTGCCCGAGTCCCATTTCAATACTGCCGCCGCCATTGGCAAAGGGTGGGTCTTTTGTAATCATGTTAAAGAAAATAAGAAACAACAGCAAGGCACCAAAAATTCCAAGTGTGATTAAACCTGAAATAAGTCTGTTTTTATTTTCTTCGGCGCGGGTAATTACCATGTTATTTTTGAGTAGGAGCGGTTGCTAAAACGGTTTTGCATTTTAATTTGTAACAAACATTCATAATGTCCACTTCGTCCTGAATCGAAAGTTCTTTGTCTAAGTGCATAATCACAACCGGGTCTGTTTGTTTTGAAGCGTATTTAAGAATTTCAGGTTCGAGACCATCTTTGGCAATTTCGATGCTGTTAACAAAGTACTTGTGGTCTTTTGAAATGGCCACGTGAATGGGTTTTACCTTATTTTCGAGCGTGGTGTTTGTGGTGGACTTCGGTAAATTCACCTTAATGGAATTGGGGCTCACCATGGTGGAAAGAATAAGAAAGAACAGAAGCAGAAAGAACATAATGTCGTTGAGCGAATCTGTACTAACTTCCGATTCTCTGTGTTTTTTTCGTAATCCCATTGTTTCTAAAATTTATTATGCGAAAGTTTTAAATCAGAAATGTGAAGGTTCAATTATCACCTAACATTTATAATTTATCATTTATAATTTATACTCACTTAGTTGGTTCATTAAGCATGTCCATAAATTTAATCTGGGTATCTTCCATGCGGTGCGCCAGTTTATCAATTCTGGCATTTAACCAGTGGTAGCACACAAAGGCCAAAACGCCCACCACTAAGCCGCCTGCGGAGGTCACCATTTTTTGGTACAAGCCGGTTGATATTACTTCAATCTCTACTGTTTTTTCAAGAGCGATGTCGTAAAAGATTTTAATTACCCCAATAATGGTTCCAATAAAACCAAACATGGGGGCTATACGACCAATAATGTTGAGCACGTTTAATCCTTTTTCGAGTTTGCCAATTTCGTTGGCACCACTTTTATCCATGGCGGTTCTAATTTCCTGAGTAGATTGCCCAATGCGGGTAATGCCTTGTTCCACCATGGTGCTTTCGGGGGTGTTTATGTTTTTGCACATGGCCACGGCACCGCTGATGTTACCATTGTGAATCATGTCTTTTAAGCCGGGAATGAGGGTATCTGTTTTGCGCGAAGCTTTGCTAATAACCATGAGTCTTTCCACCAACACATAAATGGATACGATTAACAAAATGGCCAGTGGCACCATAATGGGCCCGCCTTTCATAATCATGCTGATTAACGACACCTTAACTTCTGTTACTTCGGGCCCTGCGGCGGTTTGAATACCGGCGGCAACCGGAACGTTTGCGCTATCTGTTACAGCGTTGGCTACATTGGCACCTGCCTGTAGAATGAAATTTAGCATAAGGTAAAAGTTTAGTTACGAAATTAGTTTAATATGATGCAGGTAAATTTCGACTCCCAAATGATTTTAAACAGTTATTTGTTTATACCTAAGCCGTTTATTAGGTGGATATTTATTTATCCCGACTTTTACTTTAATATAACCGACTGGGTATTAAAGGTTACATTTAAGGGGTAAATTTGTGTAAATACAAAAATTTTCAATTTACCCAACCTAATATCCAGCTTAATTGTATTAGTATTGAAGAAGACCTAAAACTTAAAACTTTAAATTATGAAAAAACTCTACCAAATTTTTTTAACATGTTTGATGTCGGGCATGTTAAGTGGCTTAGGCAGCCTGAAAGCCCAGACCGGAATAACAGGTTCTGTTACAACACCGCCCTGCAACAACAATGGGGTATTAAGTGTTACGGTTACCGGCCTCACGGCACCGGTTAGCTACACTTATGCCAATTACATTTCCAATCAAACTTTTATACACGCCAACATCAATTCATTAACTAATAATCTCACCAACATTTCGGGTTATCAGAGTATTTCCCTTTGGAACAATCCAAACATTTGGTATGTTACCGCTTCAGATGGGGTGAATACGGTGAATGGCTCCTATACTATAACTCCTGCCTTTCAGGATTCAATCAAAGTAATTCCAGGTTCTTGCCCAAGCCCCAGCACGCTGCAGGCAATCAACTTTGTTGGCGGCACGGCACCTTTTTCCTGCATTTGGACAAATGTAACTACCAATCTTACTTATAATACCAATCCTGCTTTAGTTCCTGCCGGAAATTACACCGTACAAATTACCGATGCTGCCGGTTGCATGGTATCCTCTGCTCCGGGTTTTACCTCTAATATTTACGTGCAAAATTTTTCCAGCATTAATTTTACTATTAATGGAACCAGTGCCAACTGCACCAATGGCAGTGCCACGGTTACTACCCCAATAGGCGGTACGGCTCCATACACCTATTTATGGAACAACGGTGCCGTGTCGCAAAGCATTTCGGGTTTAACAACCGGGCAGTATAATTGCACGGTTACTGATGCTTTGGGCTGTGCAAACACTAGCTGGTATTTTGTTGGTCAGGCGGTTACCATT
>JADLED010000206.1 GCA_020846335.1 Bacteroidia bacterium | reverse complement strand
TGCTCAATGCGATACCATTGCCAGCATTTGCACCAAACACATCATTTCCTCGTTTATTTCTGATGGTCAGCAATACCGTTCGTTGCTATTAAACTCGGAAGAATACGCTGAGTTTCGCACTACTTTTTTTGGCGAGACTACTTACCGCATTGCCGCTTGCAGTGGCAGGGCCGACGGCAACCTTATTTTTACCATTTATGACCCGGAAAGAAATCCTCTTTTTTCGAACAAAAATCAGCAAAATGCACCTTACTGGGATTTTAAAGTAAAGTCGACCGTTGAAGTAATTATTGAAGCGCAATTGGACGGGAAGAAAAATCCCGGTTCGGGCTGTGCGGTTATTTTAATCGGCTTTAAACAAAAATAGGCATACTTTATTTTTTTTAAAGAGGATAAAGCAGTGCTTTATCCTTTTTTTGTATATTGGAAGCTCTAAATTCAAATTGAGTAAATATTATAATGAAAAGCGCTTTTAGTTTTGCTTGTTTATTCATCCTTGTCCCGTTTTTTATAATAGCGCAGGAAGCTAAAGAAATAAAATTTGTGCCCGATACCATGACGCTTACCGGTGAACAAAAAGTGTTACAGGGTGAATACGTAGAAACCACACTTAAAAATTTATCGGTAGTAAGGTTATTTAAAACCAAGGACAACCATTATTACATTCGCTTTATGGTAACCACCAATTTTTATTTTGATAAGGTTGATATGCTTGAAATTCGTTCGGGCAACAAAAGTTATTATGCCGAAAATACCAAGCAGTTTAAGGTAAGTAAAACCATAGGCCTTTTTATTGCTGAAATTCCGAAAAACTACATTGCCCAGCTTAAAGACGAAGGCATTACGTCGATAGTTTTTGGCAAAGCTGAAACCGATTTTACCCGTCAGGATGCCTCGCAGGTAAAGAAAATAGCACGGTACTTTCACGAATCCATTGCCCCTAAAAAATAATTTTTTTTAAATCATGAGTGAACGAATTTTAAGAGCCCTGATGCAAATGTTCGCAATTATTGCGAAGGTGGATGGGATAAACAATACCGGCAGGTTAATTGTACAATCGTTTTTAAAGCAACAGTTAAATCTTGAACAGGTTGAAACCTATCTGAAAATATTTGACGAATACCTTGAGTCGCATCAAAACGCCAGTAAACGTAAGGAGGGTGCTGCCAAACGTACTTCGCTGAATTCAGTTAAGGTGCTAAAAATTTGCACGCAGATTAATCAGGAACTGGAACAGCCACAAAAAGTGATTGTGCTTATTCGTTTGATTGAGTTTATTTTTTCAAGTGAAGATATTTCGGAACAGGAAAATGAGTTTGTGACCACGGTTGCCGAAACCTTTAACATTCCAAACGAGGAGTTTTTACTTTTAAAATCGTTTATTTCTGACGGCGCCGAGGTAATTCCAGACAACAATAACATTCTGGTTGTAAATAACAAAGAGGGTGGCTATCAAAATAACAGCCGCCATGTGTATTGCGAAACGCTGAGTGAGGATGTTCGCATAGTGCAGATTGAAAGTGTGTCGATGTATGCGTTGAGAATTTATGGCAAAATTGAATTGCAATTAAATGGGCAGGGCATTTCGCGCGAACGTGTACATATTTTTACACCGGGTTCTTCTATCCGCTCCAGCAAAGTAAAACCAATTTATTACAGCGATATTATTGGGCGTTTCCTTAGTGACGAATCGCAGGCCAGAATTTCGTTTGAGGTTAAAAATCTTGAATATAAATTTAAAGGTGGTAAGCTTGGTTTGCGCGATGTTAATATTAACGAAGAGAGTGGCAAGCTTATTGGCATTATGGGTGGCTCGGGAGCCGGTAAATCAACCCTGCTAAATGTTTTAAACGGACAGGAACAACCCACTGGTGGATCGGTTACCATTAACGGAAAAAATATTCACACCGAAACCAAAGAAATTGAAGGCGTGGTTGGCCATGTGAGTCAGGATGATTTACTGATTGAAGAGCTCACTGTTTTTGAAAATTTGTTTTACAACGCTAAATTGTGTTTCGGAAATTTATCTGACCAAGAAATTACCGAAAATTGTAATGAATTGCTGGCCAGTTTGGGTTTGAGCGAAACACGTCATCTTAAAGTTGGTTCGCCACTTGAAAAAACAATTTCGGGTGGGCAACGTAAGCGTTTAAATATTTCGCTGGAATTAATACGCGAACCAAGTGTGTTGTTTGTTGACGAGCCTACATCAGGGCTTTCGTCGCGCGACTCTGAAAACATTATGGACCTTTTGAAGGAATTGGCTTTAAAGGGTAAACTTATTTTTGTGGTAATTCACCAACCCTCGTCAGACATTTACAAAATGTTTGATAAACTGATGATACTGGATGTGGGTGGTTACCCAATTTATTACGGCAATCCGGTTGACGCGGTGAGCTATTTTAAACGTTTGGTTAACCATGTTAATGCCGAGGAATCGGAATGTTCGCATTGCGGTAACGTGAATCCGGAACAGATTTTTAATATTAATGAAAGCAAGGTTTTGGACGAATACGGCAATTTAACGTATAACCGAAAGGTGAGCCCAATTACCTGGAACCAGCATTATAAGGAGTTGATTGAAACCGGTATTCATACCGATAAAAAATACACCGGCATACCTGAGGCCATTTTTAAAATTCCTAACATTTTAAAACAGTTTAAGGTATTTATAACGCGTGATGTGAAAAGTAAACTCACCAACACGCAATATTTACTCATTAACTTTTTGGAAGCTCCCCTACTCGCTCTGATTCTGGCCTATTTGGTAAGGTACTTTAATGCCGACGAAGAAAATGTGAAAGGGTATATTTTTAAAAACAACGAAAATATTCCTGCTTATATGTTTATGTCGGTGGTGGTGGCCTTGTTTATTGGCTTAACGGTAAGTGCCGAAGAAATTATTCGCGACCGTAAAATACGTAAGCGTGAATCGTTTTTAAATTTAAGTAAGGGCAGTTATTTGTGGAGCAAAATCATTATCATGTTTGTGTTGTCGGCCATTCAAACTTTTACCTTTGTGTTGGTTGGTAACAGCATACTTGGCATTAAAGGTATGTACAGCGATTATTGGTTGATTTTGTTCACCTCTTCGTGTTTTGCCAATATACTTGGATTAAATATTTCATCGGCTTTTAACAGTGCGGTTACCATTTACATTTTGATACCGTTTTTAATTATACCTCAATTGCTCCTTGCCGGAGTGGTGGTTAAATTTGATAAACTTAATCCAACACTTGCCACACAGGGCAGTGTGCCTATTGCAGGTGAGGTAATGGCCAGCCGTTGGGCTTTTGAGGCTTTGGCCGTTAATCAGTTCAAAGAAAATAAATACGAAAGGAATTTTTATAAGGAACACAAACGCATTAGTATAGCCAGTTATAAAAAAGATTACTGGATGCAAAAAATTCTTAATAAAGTAGGGAAAATTAGCAATGAGTTGGCAGCCGGAAAAAAGAATTCCGATTTAAAACACGACATTCTTTTCTTACAAAACGAATTAAAAAAAGAAGTGACCTACAGCCATACAAAATGCGAGGTGTTGCCACAAATAACTGTTGAAGCATATAATGAATCTACTGCCTTGGGCATTAAGCAATATCTGGAAGATACCTTTAAAAACTACTACATATCGGTGGATATTGCCGCCAGAAAAAAGGAAAATGATCTTACGCTTAAACTCATTAAACAATACGGCAACGAAGGTTTGGTAGATTTGAAAGATGCTTATGAGAACGAGAGTTTAACACAACTGGTTAAAAACGCCAATGACATTAGTGGCGAACGTAGTTTGGAAAAAGGTGGACGTTTGATACAACAAACCGATCCGGTGTTTCAGGACCCAACCGATTCGAATATTGGCAGGGCGCACTTTTTTGCACCACGTAAAAAATTATTTGGCCGTTATTATTCCACCTTTTGGTTTAATATTTGTGTTATTTGGGTAATGAGTTTGAGCTTAATTGTAACACTTTATTTTGATGTGTTTAAGATTGTATTGGACGGACTTGGCAATTTAGCTTCGCTGATAAAGAAGAAGAAAGAACGCTAAACTAATTTTAGAAAGCGCCCTAAACCGGCGCTTTTTTTGTGGCATGTAGTAAAAGGTTTAATTCTCACTAAATTTTTTATGCGAATTGCATGTTAAAACTGAAAGTAAATAAAAGGCTGCATTTCGCCACTCATGAGCTGATAAATAACAAATATAATCAACACAGCTATAAACCCCATGGCTGCAAATGAACGGCTTGCAAACCATTGACGGTATTTCTCCTTAATATTTTCAGGTATCCAATGAAAGAGGTAACCTACTACTATTAACAGAAACACTTTGTTATAACCCATCATCACGTTCCAAAATAAATTGAGACCCATGTGTAGATTCATGCGCTCTAACAAATTCTCCACAGTTTGCAAATTTGAACTTCTGAAAAAAATTCGTGTGAAACTTATAAAACTCAGGGTAAATAACATCAACAAAAATTTAACATACCATTTTTCCCCTCCTTTAAACGGTGAAATTTTAACCCAGAATTTGTGAACTACCAAACCCAATCCGTTTAATCCTCCCCAAATAATAAACAACCAACTACTGCCGTGCCACAAGCCACCGAGCAGCATGGTTACCATTAAATTGATGTTGGTGTGAATGGCCTGTTGTAATTTTTTAAATGCAAGTGCCAACAGCAATGTGCCAAGTGCTAATCCTAAAAAAGCAAAAAGCAACCACAGTTTGCCGCTTAATAATACCAAAAACAAAACAATCACACTCAGCGCTGCATAGGAACCGACGGGGCCCTGCCTGTTGCCACCCAAGGGGAAATACAAATACTCCTGGAACCAACTTGATAAAGAAATGTGCCAGCGTTTCCAGAACTCACTGGTACTGGTGGCTTTGTATGGCGAATTAAAATTAGGCTTTAACCTAAATCCCAAAACAAGTGCCAGACCAATGGCCATGTCGGTATAACCGCTAAAATCCATGTAAATCTGCAGGGAGTAAGCAAAAATGCCGATAATCACTTCAAGGCCACTGTAAAAATTAGGATTATCAAAAATTCGGTCCACATAATTTACCGCTACATAATCGGCTACTATTTTTTTACAGAAACCGTTTAAGATCCAAAACAAGGCCATTCCAAATTCTATGCGGCTGAGTTTATACGGTTGATAAATTTGCTGGATAAAATCGTGTGCCTTTACGATGGGGCCTGCCACCAGGTGCGGAAAAAAACAAACGAAAAAACCATAGTCGGTAATGGTTTTAACCGGTTCAATTCTTCCGCGATAAAGATCGATGGTATACGACAAAGACTGAAAGGTAAAAAACGAAACCCCTACAGGCACCAGGAGCTTATCCACACTAAAATGCGTGGAGAAAAAGGTATTTGAAAATTGCGCAAAATGGTTGAAGTAGTTCAATGGTTCCCGACTAATCTGGCTATAACTTTGAGCAAAGAAGTAAGAATATTTAAAATAACAGAGCAGCACTAAATTCAACAACACACTCATTGTGAGAAATAACTTTCGTTGTTTTGGATTTTTGCTCTCAACGATTCTGCGCCCCCAATAAAAATCACTTACAATTGTAAACAGTAGCAACAACACAAATACGCCGCTTGTTTTATAATAAAAAAACAAACTTACCAGCAGCAAATAAATAGTGCGTTTTTTACTGGTTTTGTAAACCAATGAATACCCGCCCAGCACCAAAAAGAAAAAAGCCCAAAAAAACAAATGGGTAAACAGCAATGGTTTATCCTGCGAGTACCTGATTATGTTATTAATTATTTCGATGGTGCTTTGGCTGAAAGTTGTTGGTAGTAAGATTTCATAAAGGCTTCAAACATTAAGTTGCCGAGTAAGACATACCCTTTTCCTGTAAAATGTACTTTGTCGCGCGCCGCCAGACCCGCCTTGTTCCACTTGGTCATTGATTTGTAACCACCCATTAGCGAAAATAAATCCCACACCGCCACATTGTGTTTGTTCATTAATTCAAACATGGCCTCACGCGCTGTGATGGTGCGTTTGTTGGACGTTTTTCGTTTAATGTAATTGTCGGTGGTGGTGGTTAAAATAATCTGGACACCGGGGCAGGCTTGTTTTATACGGGTAATAAGGCTATCGTAATTTTCGATATAATCATCCTTACCAAATCCTTTTGATTGTGTATCATTCACACCCAAAGAAATAACCACTATGTCTGCGCCCAAATGTCTTAATTGTGGCACCAATAAATTAGAACGCAAAAATGAAGAGCTGGATGCCCCGTTGGCTCCTAATCCCGCAAGGTAAAAGCCCTGTTTGCTGTCGTTTTCGAGGCTGATACCGTATAATACAAAATCCTTTTGTATGGTGTCCTTTCTGGTAAGCGTAAAACAAATTGAATCATTTGGTGCATCGAGTCTGAAAACAGTTACTCCGCTTTCAGAAAAATCGCTTCGTTTAAAGCCTGAAACATTTTTAAGTGTAAACTCAAAGCTGTTGTTAAAATTATGAAACACCCTGATTACATTGGCCTGCCTGCAAACCCCGACTTCTGTTAACCGGGTTCCAAAATAATTGGCACTGTCGTTGGTTGAAACATTCATGGCACACAAACCCAATGGCTGACAATAATCTTTTCCTATGGAGCGGCATTTTTTCCATTTACCGTTTGTGAAACTTGTGGCATAAGGTTGCCCGTTGGTTTTAGCCAATTTGTAGGGAAAAACAAAATAGCCGCCCCCACTGGTATTAAACTTATTCTGAAACCCGGAAAGGAAAGTGTTGCTCCAGGTACCGCCCTGCACGTGTGATCCACCAATATGAGTGATTGAAATAGTTTGCCGTTGACCTTCTTCCAACTGCTTCAGTTTTTGCACCAACTGAGTAAAAGAAGAACTGTCTTTTGAAAAATAAAGTTTGTTGAATTCCGGTTTAATGAATTTTAAATTTTTCAGATCTTCCTGAGCAATTACCCAATTAATGGGAAACAATAACACCAGCAACAAAAAATATTTACAGGCAAACGGGTTTATTTTAAGGTGTTGCTTCATTGTTTTTTACTTCTCAAATATGCATTGTATTCATTGATGAGTGCGGTGTAAAGCAGTGTGGCCATTTTGCGCGCGCCTTGTGGACTAAAATGTATGTAATCCGTTGCAGCCAGTTTTTGATCCACCCACGAAGGCATGCTGTTGCGGCCTCCCATACAATCGTACATATCAAAAAAAGCACAATCACTTTCCAACACCGCCTTTTTAATGGCGTTGCGCGTTTCTTCAAGATACGGTGTGGTAACATATTCTGTGCCTTGTTTCACACTCATGTCGGAGGGCCCAATAAATAAAATGCTTGCGTTTGGTGCGAGTTTTTTTACAATCTGAATTTGATTTTTCATGTAAGAACCAAAGTTAACCGCCATGGTACCATCTTTAATGGAAGGCATTACGTTGCCACCAAACTGAAGCACAATTAATTTAACGTTGAGGTAATTGTAAAACGTTTTTAATTGCTCGGCATTTATAAGATGAAAAAAAGTGCCACTGCTGCCACGAAGGGCAATGTTATCAACCATTACACCCTGATCGCTTTCGAGCGAGAGAGCATAAAAATCAGGACTGTCTTTTCCCGAAAATTTAAAATGATGCGTATTGGAACCCTGCCCCACCTCGTATTCGCGGATTCGAAAATTACCTCCGGCCTCCAGACTATCGGCAGCTACCAGGGCCGGGCCATCATAAAATTCGCACCAGGTTTTGGCCTGAGCGCCTCCATAAAATAATTTTACTTTTTTGTATGCAAGCGCATTGGAACCTCCAAATTTTGTAGTTGTTATTTCAAGGCTTGAACTGATGACTGAAGTTGTGTCCGAAATTTTTTTATAATTTCCAAACCGGTTAAATCCTGCCAAAACCCCGTAATTACTGTGGTTTACACGACTGTCCTTGTAGGTAAAAACATTGTAGCGGTCCCAACCGGGGCCATTGGTAATTTTATTGGTCACACTTGGCGCAATGGGCATCAACGAAATTAATCCTGGTCCCTGACCTCCAAACTGCCCCTGAAGTTTTAAACGCAGGTAATCGCTGATGCGGTCGCCTTCTATCTGGCTATCGCCGTAATGCAACACACGAATCGACTTTGCAGAGGATTTAACATCACCCAAGGCAACGAAAAAGTTTTTAAGTGCAGTTTGATTTTTGTATTGAATGCTGGTGATGAGTTTGATGCCCGAATCCTTTGCCAGTTCGGTGGCGTCGGAGCGGTTGGTTACCAGGTTGGTTGTATCGAGTGCATCAATGGCTGCAAGAATTTTTGAAATATCTTTTTTGGAGGTGTTTGACTTAAGCTCCGAAAGATTCATAAAATTTAATTTATAAGTTCCGGCTACTAAAAGTCCATCCTTAGGAAAGGTAAACGAAATGAGTCCGAGTGCGGCAAATACCAACAACCCAAACAAAAGGCTATGCCATGGTTTGTGCATTCTATAAATATAAACAAGGTGTTTGCGTGAAATAAAGTTATTAAAAAGACTTGTTGACAAACAATTTTGAATAATTTCTGTGTTTCTGAGAATGGTAATAACTTTACGCTTATTAGCGGCACAAGTAAATACCTTGTAGTAATAGCGGGGCCTACCGCTGTGGGCAAAACCAAAATGGCCATTGAACTCGCACGTTATTACAATACCGAAATTTTATCGGCCGATTCGAGGCAATTTTACCGCGAACTTAACATTGGCACTGCCAAACCTTCGGCCACAGAGCTGGCTGCAGCGCCTCATCATTTTATTAATTCTAAAAGCATTGGCGAACTGTATGGTGCCGGACATTTTGAAAAAGATGCACTGGCCAAACTTGATAATTTGTTTGAAACACATTCACTTGTAATTTTGGTGGGTGGTTCGGGATTATATATAAATGCTTTGTTGCATGGGGTTGATGAGTATGAAGAAGTACCTGCGCCTCTGCGCGAAAAAATCAATGCCGAATTTGAACTCAGAGGGCTTGAATGGTTACAGAATGAGCTAAAAATTAAGGACCCCGACTATTTTAAGGAGGTGGATATACAAAATCCACAGCGCATGATTCGTGCATTGGAAGTATGTGTTCACACAGGTAAACCATTTTCGTCCTTCAGAAAAAACGAAAAAAAAGAACGACCTTTTACACCCATTGGCATTTTTTTAAATACCCGGCGAGAAGCTTTGTACGAAAAAATAAATTTACGTGTGGATGAAATGATGGACAATGGTTTACTGGAAGAAACCCGGAAATGCCTGCCCCACCGACAGTTTAACGCACTTAAAACCGTTGGATACAAGGAACTTTTTGATTATCTGGATGGCAAATACACGCTTAAAGAAGCAGTTGAAAAAATTAAACAACATACCCGCAATTATGCCAAACGCCAAATAACCTGGTTTAAAAACAGCCTTGAACTGGAAGAGTTTGAACCCGATGCTACTGAAAAAATAAAAGCCTATATTGATATCATCCTTACACATGGCTAAAGCACTCTCATTTATCCGCGATTATAAAAAAATTGAATTGCCAATACGAAACAGTATTGCTTCCGAATTTTTTATTCAAACGGTAAATGCCACGTTTATGACCGTGTTGCCCCTATATATGCAAACAGAGGGTTTTAGCAAGGCAGAAATTGGCTTGTTTATTACTTTTCGTTTTCTTGGCGTTTTTATTTTAGCCATTCCATTGGGCAATTACCTAAAAGGCCGCAGCGTTATAAAAATGTTTTACGTTTCAAATATTTGTGTGCCCTTTTTTGGACTGGCCATTGTTTTTGCCATTTATCTGAAATTAAAATTACTGGTGATGTTTTTTTTGTTACTCTGGGGCGCTTCGTTCACCTTTATTCAGATTCCGATTTTGCCTTTTATTCTCAGAAACTGTCACAAATCCACTCAAACCGCCGCTATTTCGTTAAGCTACAGCACCTGGAGTTTTGGTGGCATTATCAGCAGCATCATTATTGCGGTGCTTGATTTTATTAATCCCAAAATTTTTAACGAACAATTTGTACTGATACTTTTTTCGGTGGTTGGTTTTGGTGGCTTGTTTTTCCTGGCCCGAATTAAAAACTTCAAAGAAATTTCGGTGGACACGGAACGCGATAAAAGCGAACATGGCGTTAAACATAAAACCGATTGGCCAATTGTAATAAAGGCATTAATCCCCACTCTAATAATTGCCACAGGGGCAGGTCTTACAATACCCTTTATCAGTTTATTTTTTAAGAATGTACACAATTTGTCAATGGGCAATTTTTCCATTCTGAGTTCCATTGCGGCATTTTTGGTTGCCTGGTGTGCCCTGTTGGTACCGCGCATCAAAGAAAAAATAGGCTATAAAATTGCGATTCCAACCACACAATCGCTGGCAGTTATTTCGTTGGTGGCATTGGCTACAACCGAACTTTACAGTCAATACAGCATTGCCATTGTTATTGCATCGGTGTGTTATTTATTGCGCCAACCCTTAATGAACATGGCCGGACCTATGACCTCTGAGCTTGTTTTAAATTATGTGGGAAGACGTAACCGCGAAATAACCAGCGCCCTCATTTCGGCCATTTGGAGCGGTAGCTGGGTGCTGAGTGGACTGATGGTAACCCTCATGTTTAGTTATAATGTGAGTTTTGCCAATATCTTTTTGATTACTTCATTGTTCTATGCTTTTGGTGTAATTATGTATTATTTACTTATTTTAGACTACATTAAAAAAGAAGAGGAAGGTTTGATTGAATTCTAAAATAATATACTTACTCATTTTTATTTTTATTTCCGGAAAAATTCCGGCTCAGATTTTTTCAACGGGTCTTAACAAAGGCGGCTGCCAGCTTTACAAAAGAAATCTTTACGCCTACGGTCTTATCCAATCAAAAAGTCAAACGGCTTTGTGTGTTTATAAACTGGATGTTCAACTCCATAAACAAGACAGCGTGGTAATTGAACATTTAAAAACAAGTGCGGATAATTTTTTGATGTTGTATTCAGATACCCTGCACGATTATCTAAACATTTATCTTCAGAAAAAAGACCGTAATGCCGTCACCATTTTTCGCTTTAATTCAAACTTAAAAACAGTTACCACTGCCGAAGATGTGGATGTGGCGAGGCTCAACAGCAGCGATGTTTTTGGAGCCGAGCCATTTTATTTTAAAAATTCGGTGTATAGCATTAAAACACACAGCGACACTTCGGGCAAACAGTTTTATGTGAACAAATTTGAACTTAAACCGGGCACCGGAAATTTTGAATACGAACAACAATGGCAATTCCCCTTCGAACGAAAATTCATTCACTCTGCTAAGGTATTTTACGCCAACAAAACAACGGTGTGTCTATTTGTTACTGTTAACGGTGGTAATAAACACGGGCAATGGCTGCTTAAACTCAATGCCGAATCGGGTAAGTTAATTCGTGGAATTAAACTGAATGATAAAACAGAAAATTCTCATTATTTTTTTGGAAACTATTCGGTGGATGCACCCAATAAATCCATGCAACTGATTGGGCAAAAGTACTCTCAAAGTCAGTTTGATCTTAAGGCCAATAAAATCAACATCGTCAACCTTCCGGCTATTGCCATGTACTACCTGAACATTGATTCGCTCGACGAAATAGACTTCAGACAGGATTTTAAAATACCTGTGCTGGAGCAAAAATCAGGTGCAAAAAAATTAAACAGTTGTTATCAATTACGAATTACAAAACTTCAACCAAAAAGAAACGGTAAAGTTATTTTTGAGGCAGATGTTTATAAAAGCGATGGCCATCCGTTTTGCTATTATTATACAAATAGCGGAGCTTACAGCCTTAACGAGGTGGATGAAAAATTGGTTTTGGAAAAAAGCAGTGTGAGTCCAAATACTCAAGTTGAAAGTTATTTTATGAATAATGATAAACTCGATTTGAACGGAAAGTTATGTGTGGACAGTGTTTCGGGTTTTGAGAAAATTTTTTACAGACCTCTCACACTTCCGGTTAAGCTAGCTTATAAAACAGATGAGCTAAACAATCCGTTTTGGGTTTTAAGTAAATCAAACCTTAAAAAAAACAGCATTAACTATTCGTTTTTAATGCCGGTAAAAAAATTATATGAGATTAAAATCATTGATGAGTTTCAAAAAACGGCCAATCCTGTATTCACGGCACTGGGCTCAAAATCCTTTATTATCAGCTACCTTGGGCAGGAAGGATTTTTGAATTTAAAGTTATTTAATTGGTAAAACAGAATTTGTAAATTAGCATCATGATACAACGCAAACAAACTTTATTTTTATTTTTATTGGGAGCATTAAATGCTGCCTTGTTATTTATACCGAGTGTTAAAGTGGTGATGAATGGCAACACCTTTCCTGTTGTGCTTGAACCTTTAAAAAATTCGGAATTAATCTCCACCATCGGACATACCACCGCCATTTTCTTAAACTTTGCATCATTGGTGCTGGCGTTTTTAACGGTATTTATTTACAACAAGCGTGAATTACAAATCAAATTGTGTTATGCTTTGGCCGGGCTCTGGTTGGTGCTTTCGGGCATGATTCTGTTTTGTCCGTTCATTACTAAAACCGAAAGCATCAGCGCGGTAAATGTAAATTATGTGGCTGTTGCCATTGGCTTTATAGCCGTAGCCATTGCTTTTGTTGCCGCAAAATTTATTAAAAAAGACATTGATCTTTTAAAGAGCGCAGACAGAATCCGATAAATTACTTTACGCGTGTCCAGGTGTCGGTGCGGCCAATCAGGCTGATTCCAATGTAACCTCGCACCTTTAAAACATTATCATTCTCTAAGGTCATAACACAACTGTACGTTTTTCCGTTTTCAGGGTCGTAAATAGTGCCGCCTTCGTATTTTCCTTTGCCAGTGGATTTAAAACCCAGTAAATTGTTTAAACCTAAAGTGGTTGCCTGCCTTTTGCTCACGTCTGGATTTTTTTTGTCCAGTTTCGGCTTCCCGTTCTCATCGTTTGGTTCCTTCAACCAAACTATTTTTCCACCGTATTTGTCGCCATACTTTGTAATTTGCACACGTCCCTTGCCGCTACCGGTTTGCCAAACGCCTATTATTCTATCCGCATCGGCAGCGGCTGTTTGCGCCAATAAATTTGTAAAAGTTAAAAATGATACCAGTAATACTAATAGTTTTTTCATGTGTCTAATTTATTTGTTTTTAAAGGTTATGCGGACTAGCCTGTTTTTCATTTGTGTTTCGGCAAACATGGCTATTTCATAGTTATATTTTTTAAAAAGTAATGTCTAGTTTTTTTATTTCTGTTCCTCTTTTAACTTCAACCGTGGTACTGTCGCCCTTCTTAAAATTCGATAGCGCTTTCATGTAACCCATCACGTCCTTCACCTCATCGTTGCCTAATTTAATAACAATATCTCCTTTTAGCAAGCCCGCTTTAAAAGCAGGTTTATTATCCGTCACTCCATCAATCCTCATTCCCGGTCCTTCAAAGGCATAATCAGGCATAACGCCCATGGTTACTTTAAAAGAAGATTTGCCGGTATCGGGATTGCGTGTTTTTGCAAACGACAGTTTTGGATAGTGACAGGTTTTTTCAATCAGGTTTACAATGTAGTCCAACACTTCCGCTTCGCCCTTGTAATTAATTTTTTCAGCATCGTCAGATGGTTTATGATAATCGCTGTGTTGCCCGGTAAAAAAATGCAACACCGGAATGTCTTTTAAATAAAACGATGTCTGATCGCTGGGACCAATGCCACTGCTGTCTTTTTTAATGCTGAATTTAGATGAAACAGAATCCAGCAAAGGCACAAAAACAGTAGAGGTTCCAACACCATACACAATGAGTTTGTGCGTGGAATCGTTTAAGCGCCCTATCATGTCCATATTAATCATGTAATTCACATTTTTTAAATTCAAATCCGGATTTTCGCACCATTTTTTTGAACCCAGTAAACCCAACTCTTCGCCACTAAAACAGATGAACAAAAAATTGAAAGGTTCCACCTTTTTATTAGAAGCAAAATAATTTGCGAGCTCAATCACACCGGCAGTTCCACTGGCATTATCGTCGGCACCATTGTGTATTTTTCCTTCGGGGTTAGCATCCAAACTGTTGTGATCGTGCCCCAGACCTAAATGGTCGTAATGCGCACCAATAACAATGGTGTAAGGGGCCTTGTTATCTAAAAAACCAATTACATTTTCTGCGCTGCGTTCTTTTACTCCCGCGGTGGACGTATCGTGCGGGTTACTGCTTTTCTTAAAAGTAAAAGGCCTCAAAAACGAATTATTAAGTGGCTGCAAGCCCATTTTCTTAAACTTTGAGGCAATGTATTCGGCCGCTTTCTTTCCTTCAGGAGTGCCGGTTCCACGGCCTTTGAGTTTATCGGAAGCCAGGTAATGTATGTGTTTTTTAATGTGTGATTGATCGATGCCCTGTCCAAAATAGTTGGCACTATAAAAAGCAACAAGGGCAATAACGGATAGTAGTTTATTCATGTCCAAAAATAACATTAAATTTAGTTCATTAACAGGTACCGCTGATTTAAAACACTGCAAAATCTATTATGGTTGAAAATGAAAACATATTGCAAAAAGCCACTTTCAACAAGGCTGTAAAAACCTACATCTTTATAGTGGTGACGTTCTACCTGATTGTTTCCATTGTAGGAATATTGTTTCTGCCTTTTTGGTTGTTAGGGCTCGGCCAGTGGTTAAGCAACAAATTTTTTACTACCCTTACCTGCGAAATCAGTACGCGCAATCTACGGTTTTCAAAAGGAATTATTGTTCACATCGAAAAAACCATTCCACTCGAAAATATTCAGGACCTTTCCTTCATTGGTGGCCCCATACTCAGGGCCCTCAAACTTTCCATCATTCGGGTGGAAACAGCAGGTGGCAAAAGCGGACACAGCTACAACATGATGAAAATACTGGGTATTAATAATGCCGAAAGTTTTAAAGCCGCCATACTTGATCAACGCGAAAAGCTGATAAATGATAAATACAAACTGTTTAACAGCCCGCAACAAAGCAACAGCGGCCAATCTGACCAACTATTGCTGGATATTAAAAACGAACTGGTGGAAATAAAAGAAGAATTAAGGAAACGCCAACACACATGAACCAACTCACAATTGTTTCTTAACTTTGTAGCGATAACATGACTAAGACCATACAACAACTACACATTGGTGTGCTCGGAGGCGGACAACTGGGCCGGATGATGATTCAGAATGCCATTAATCTTAATCTGAACATTTCGGTACTTGACCCCGATAAAGAAGCACCCTGCAAATACCTTGTAAAAAAATTCACGCAAGGTAGCCTTACCGATTACGACACCGTTTATAATTTCGGGAAAGACAAGGATTTGATTACCATCGAAATTGAAAATGTTAACATAGAAGCGCTGAAAGCACTCGAAAAAGAAGGAAAAAAAGTGTACCCGCAACCGCACATAATTGAAATGATTCAGGACAAGGGTTCGCAAAAAATGTTTTATCAGCGCAACAACATTGCCAGTCCCGATTTCTTTTTGGTAGAAAATAAATCGCAGATTGAAAAGTACAGGGATTATTTTCCGTTTTTTCAAAAACTGCGCCGTGGCGGCTACGATGGCAAAGGTGTGGTAAAACTAAGTAATTACACAAATCTTGAAAAAGCCTTTGATGCGCCAAGTGTATTAGAACGTTTGGTTGATTTTGACAAGGAACTCTCAGTA
Source organism: Bacteroidia bacterium (assembly GCA_020846335.1). GTDB lineage: Bacteria > Bacteroidota > Bacteroidia > B-17B0 > Aurantibacillaceae > Aurantibacillus. The sequence continues at coordinate 147 of JADLED010000206.1, read as the reverse complement.
GTGGTGGCCCGCAGCGAAAGTGGCGAAATAAAATGTTTTCCGGTGGTTGAATGCGAATTTAACCCCGAAGCCAATCTGGTTGAATTTTTATTCAGCCCGGCCAACATTAAAAAACAAGTAGAAAAAGAAGCGCTTAAGATTGCCACC
>JADLED010000205.1 GCA_020846335.1 Bacteroidia bacterium | reverse complement strand
GGCGAAGGTAATGGCGGAATTATTTTGCCCGAACTGCATTATGGCCGCGACGCATTGGTGGGTATTGCCATATTTTTAACGCATTTGGCAAAATACGGCAAATCGGTTTCCATGTTGCGTAAGTCGTACCCAAACTATTACATTTCAAAAAACAAAATAGAACTTACCCCGCAGATTGATGTGGATAAAGTGTTGCTGGAGGTAAAAGAGAAGTACAAAAAACAACCGGTAAACACTGTTGACGGCGTAAAAATAGAGTTTGATAAAGAATGGGTGCATTTGCGAAAAAGCAATACAGAGCCTATAATCCGCATTTACAGCGAGAGTCAGAGTTTGGCAACCGCCGATAATTTGGCTAAGAAAATAATTTCCGACATTAAAGAAATTATTAAAAACTAAAAAATTCCGGCAATTAAAATCTGTGTTATCACACAAAATAGTGATTGGATAAAATCCAATGATATTAATCATTTTTTGATTTTTAAGAGGTGTTTAAAGGAGAGACGAACTCCTTTTGGCCATGTTTTTCTGCAAATTAAGAATTAACCAACATTAATATTTTCTTAAACTAAGCCAGCAATTTTCAAATTGCCATTATACCCATTCCGTGGTATTGCATGGATGGAATAAATGCTTTAATTTTATAAGGACATTATAAACACACCACATGAAAAAATTTTATTTTTCCTTATTGATATTATTAGTTGGTTTGTTACCTCAGTTATCACAGGCTCAATCAGAGTTGTGGGGGGTTACAACCGCCGGAGGAAATGGATTTGGAAGTCTTTACAGTATGCCAACAGGCAGCACTGGCATTGCCTTTCAACGCAATTTTGCAGGCGCATCAGGCTCTTCACCACAACAAACCAGAATGATACAAGCCAGTAATGGCAAGTTATACGGAGTGCTCTTTTCAGGTGGTTTTAACAATTTGGGAGTGCTCTTTGAATATGATATTACCACCAATACATATACCAAAAGATACGATTTTAACACCGCAAATGGCAGTAGCCCAAGGGCAGGATTAATGCAGGCCAGCGATGGAAAACTCTACGGAACTACCTCTGCCGGAGGTGCCAATGGAGTGGGAGCATTATTTCAGTTTGATATTTCTACCAATACTTACACGAAAAAATACGACTTTGTTGTGGCCAATGGAAGTCAACCTTTTGGCGGCCTTGTTGAACCCACCACGCCCAATGGAAAGCTATATGGCATGACCAGAACTGGCGGTACAAATAGTGTTGGTACCATTTATGAATATGATTTAGCAACATTTGCCTACACTAAAAAGATAGATCTAAATTCCACTTCCGGAACTCTTCCGTTTGGCGAACTCACCGCATCGGGCTCACTTTTTTATGGCCTTACCAGTGCCGGTGGTACCTCGTCCGTTGGAACTCTGGTGGAATACGACTATGGAACAAATACCCTTACAAAAAAATACGATTTTGTGGCTGCCAATGGTAGTTCACCACAGGGAACTTTATTTAAGGCCAGTAATAATGTGCTTTATGGTGCAACCGCGGCTGGTGGTACCAACTCAGTTGGCGTTATCTTTCAATACAGTGTAAGTACAGCTGCCTACACAAAACTGGCCGATTTTGTTTCAGCCAATGGTTGCGAGGGGCGAGGCACACTGGTGCAGGCTGCCAACGGTAAACTTTATGGCTTAAACCGTATTGGGGGTGCAAATAACAATGGTGCCATATACGAATATAGCATCTCCACGTCGAGTTACACTAAATTATTTGACCTCCAAAACAGTGTAGCAATTGGTGGCGGACCACTTGGAAGTTTAACCTATGCGTCAAACGGAAAGTTATATGGTTTAACCACCAATGGCGGTATTGCTGGTGGTGGCGTAATTTTTGAATATGACATCAGCACCTCCACCTATACCAAAAAAGTGGATTTAAATTTGGCAGTTGCAGGTGGCGCAGCGAATGGGGGGCCGGTTTATGCTGCCAATGGAAAAATTTATGGAACCGCTATTACAGGTGGCACCAACAACATTGGCGCACTGTATGAGTATGATCGGTTAACAAGTACTTTCACAAAAAAATATGATTTTATAACAGGCAGTGGTTCATCGCCCTATGGTAGCATGATTGAGGCCTCCAACAATAAACTGTATGGTATGACTAATGTTGGTGGGGTGAGCGGATTAGGTACAATTTATGAATACAATTACACCAGCAACGTTTACACAAAAAAAATCGATTTAAGCGCCACGTTGGGCTCTTTACCATTTGGCAACATGGTCCAGGCTGCTAATGGCAAATTATATGGATTAACCCGCTCGGGTGGCACCTCGGGTCTTGGGGTGCTTTTCGAATACGACTATACCACAAATGTCTATACCAAAAAAGCCGATTTAACTACTTCAACCGGAAGTCAGCCAAGCGGCTCACTCATAGAAGCGCCTAATGGAAAACTTTATGGATTAACTCAATTGGGAGGGATAAACAACGTAGGTGCACTGATTGAATACGATTATGCCACAAATACTTTAACAAAAAAAATCGACCTCTCTTTGGCTAACGGCAGTCAACCACTGGGCTCTTTGGTATTAGGACCCGATGGTATGCTTTATGGTGTAACTCAATTAGGTGGCACCAATAATTTAGGGGCATTGTTTCAATACGATTATACCACCAATACTTACACCAAGAAGGTGGATTTAAGTGCAACAACCGGCTCAACCCCTAAAGGTTCATTAATCAAGGCAAACAGCGGTATTCTTTACGGTGTAACAACCGCAGCAGGAACCAACAGTCTTGGCACTCATTTCTCTTACAATGTGACATCAAACACATTTACAAAATTGTTGGATTTTAGCCAAACCACAGGTTGCACTCCGGGCTATACCAGTTTACTGGAAGTTTGCCCTAAACCTGAAAACGCAGGGTCTATATTCTCTACAGGCACAAGTCTCTGTTCCGGTAACTCCAGTTCGCAAACCTTTAGCATTGCTGTTTTACCAAGTGCCCTTAGTTACACTTGGTCTTTGCCTGCAGGAGCCAGTATTACCAGCGGAACACTTACCAATGTGATTACTGCTAATTTAAGTGGTATTTCTCCGGGCGCATTTACCTTTAGTGTTGGCGGTGTTAATACCTGTGGCACAGGAAGCCTGTCCACATTGGCTTATTCAATTAACAGCTCACCAACTGTAGTTGTTTCTAATGGAACATTATGTGCAGGAAGTGCATACACAATCACACCAACGGGTGCCAGCACCTACACGTATTCCGGTGGTAGTAATGTTGTATCGCCTTCCATAACCACTAATTACACTGTAACCGGAACAAGCGCACAGGGGTGTATTTCATCAAGCGCGGCTGTTCTTACAGTAAGTGTGGGCGCATTGCCAGTCGTAACAGCTAATTCAAGTACCAACGCAGTTTGTATTGGTGCCACTGTGAGTTTAAGTGGTGGTGGGGCAAGCTCTTATACCTGGTCCGGAGGTGTTACAAACGGATTTGCTTTTACACCAACAATTACAACTAATTACACTGTTACAGGGATGGATGGGAACGGTTGCCAAAACACGGCCATCAAAACTGTTACGGTTTTTGCCTTACCAACTGTTTCAACGGTAGCATCTTCCACAGCCATCTGCTCAGGTGGAACAGTTTCAGTTTCTGGTTCCGGTGCAAGTACTTATACATGGACCGGTGGTGTATCTAACGGTGTTGCTTTCACTCCAACACTTACCAACACTTATTCAGTTACAGGAACGGACGTGAATGGCTGTCAAAACACAGCTTCGAGAGCCATAGTAGTAAACGCCCGTCCGGTAGTAACTGCCAATACCAGCACATCGGCAGTATGTATAGGAGGTTTGGTAACACTTACTGGTGGCGGTGCAAGCACTTATACCTGGACCGGTGGTGCCACCAATAACGTGGCCTTTGCACCAAGCACAACAATTTCTTATTCAGTTAGCGGCACCAGCACAGCAGGTTGCACGAGCACCAATGTGGCTAATGTAACCG
>JADLED010000204.1 GCA_020846335.1 Bacteroidia bacterium | reverse complement strand
TTTTTGGTGAAGGCTGTAAAATCTTTTTTGTAAAGGGTCCAATCGGGTTTACATTCACCATTGAAGTGCAACCAGTATTTTATGCCATCTACTTCGTAATAATCGCTTTGCAAATTGGCGGAAGCTATAAATGGCGAATCCACCAGCTCTTCGTAATTCTTCGCAATAAGTGCAAAACCTTCTTTTTTTAAGGAACAGGCTATTTGGTAATTATCCGGAAGGTTTAATTCCATTCGATGTTCTTCCTCCCTTCTACCTGGCACATACATGCAACAGTGAACCGGATTGACATACATTTGACTGCTATCGGCAAAACAAGCGCCGGCATTGAGTTCAGCGGCATAATAACTATAGGTAACTTTTACAGATTTTGCACCACCGGTTTCTATTTGCCACAAATCTTTGTTCAATTTGGTATAGGCGAGCACTTCATTCTTCTCGTTAAAAACATCCACGCGTTTAATGTTTTTTGCAAAGTTTCCAAGTTCATAGCGGCCGGGGCGCCAAGCCGGTAACTGCAACTGAAAGGTATCTCCCGAAATAGAATCGATGAACAAATCAATATAAATATAATGCGAGGCCGGATTTTTTTGTGAGAAAGAATATTTAATCATTTTTTTATAATTATGCCCTAAAAGTATAAATTTGGTGAAAATAGAAGATGCGTGTACTTGTTTTTTTATTAGCTATTTCTTTACGTATTGGCGCTCAGGTTAGCGATAGTTTACTTGCCAATATTCTTTTGGTTAAGAATGATACCGAACGCGTGAACCGCCTTTATTCCAGAGGCTTTTCGCTGCGGCACTCAAATCCGCAACTGGCTTACCGCTACGCCCGGCTTTGCCAAGAGGCTGCGGAAAGCAGGCACTCCGACCTTCATTTGGCTAAAAGCTACAATTTGCTCGGTGTGTTGTATTATAAGAAAGGCGATTATAAAACCGCTCAATCCTATCACCTCAGGGCTTTGAAATTGCGCACCGAATGCAGGGATGAATTGGGCATTGCCTTTAGTAACACCAATTTGGGTAACATTTATGCCGACCTTCATTTGTACGATAAAGCCGAAGCTGCTTATCTAAAAGCAATAGAAATACACAAAAAATGGAACAACACCGATAAACTGATTGGTTGTTTAATTAATCTTGGTGCACTTAAACATCTCTTAAAAAAATACGATGCGGCGCAGGAAAATTACCTACTGGCTTTTAATTTAAGTGACGACTCAGATTACGATACCCGTGCCATGTGCCTTACCAACCTTGGCGAAGCGAGTTTGGGAATACAACAATTGGACAAAGCGCTGGCCTATAACGAAGACGCTTTAAAACTCCGCAAACTGAGTGATAACAAGGTGGAAACATCTGACAATTACCTCAATATTGGTTCGGTTTACTTAGCCATGGGACAAGCCCCACAAGCAAAGTTTTTTATTGACACTGCCTGGACCATTGCCTGCCGCAACGATTATTTTGAATTACGGCACGAAGCTGAAAAGGTGTACGCCTCGTATTACAATGGCATGAAGGATTACGAAAAAGCCTATACCTGGCTCAAAAAATATTATGACACCAATGATTCGTTGCTATTGGCGCAAAATACCGAAAACAACCTTTACAATTTTAACGAACAGGAAGAGAATGTAGAGATTCGTAGCGTTTCAAAAAGCTTTGCCGACTGGTGGCAAATAACTGCAATTGCCGCTATATTTGTTTTGCTGCCCTTTTATTTAATACGTTTTAAAAGATGAGTAAGAAAGATAAAAACCGTGTAAACGTGGTATATTCCACCAACCCTGATTTTAAATTTGAAAGCGAAAATTCTGAAGAACAGGAAACCCTTGCCCCTGCTCAACAAAACTTAAAGGTTTTTCTCGACCGAATGGGTGGTGGAAAATTACTGAGTCGTATTAGCGGTTTTGTTGGTAAAACGGACGATCTGGAAGCACTCACCAAAATGCTAAAACAAAAATGCGGTGTGGGCGGAAATGCCAAAGAGGGCGAAATACTTATTCAGGGCGATAACCGTGACAAAATAATTTTGCTGCTCACCAAAGAAGGATACAAAATAAAAAAAGCGGGCGGGTAATTTTATTTTACTTTTTTAAATTCAAAGCCGTTGTAATACACATTTCCGTTTTCCGTAATTCTCACGGTTTCGCCGGTGCCGCGGCCTATGCCACCGGTAACAGCCAGTTTATCCGATATCAGTTCTAAAAGAGCCGTGTTTTTCATGTCGGGCGATTTGGCCTTTGTTTTAATTTGTACAAAGCCTTTGCTTTCGCTGATGCTAAGCGTAATTCCTTCGTTATTGGTATAAGGGCAATCGGTGCAGGAATACACTTTATTTACCACCTTGTACTTTCCGAAAGCGTTTCTCCAACTTGCGGTAATTGGCAGCGACGATGATCTTATGCCAACAAAACTTTCTTTTTTGCTTTTTGTTTTAGTGCTTTTCAAATAAACGGTACCATCCTTTTTTGCAAATTTCCATTGTTCGTCGTTCATACTTATTGGCACAACACCAAAAATCCGGATTTTAATTTTGTAATTATTAGTGTCGTTTTTAACTGGTTTCATGGTAATGGTAGCGGGCCCCTGTTTAAACTTAATCTTCTTGACATTTTTTACCTGCATTGCAAAGTTTCCAAAATTGTAATTACCAATTCTTTCAGCCAAAGCACAATTAGTGCCTTTGTTGGCCACTGCGTAGTCACTTAATGGCTCTTCGTAAGAGGTAACCAAAGTTTTTCCCTTTGCATTTTTTAGATAAATCTTCAATAATTTTTCGGCATCGTTTACAATGGTGCCATTATCTGAGTTGGTAAGCAACACCACGCCAATTCCCAGTTCGTTAATGAATCCGAAATCGGCATGATAGGCATAAGTATCGCCACCGTGGCCGGTAATTCTCACGAAGGCACTGTCTTTGTCTTTTTTTACAATAACCTTTTTAGAATAAAGGCCGTATCCCCAATCCTGACTGGAAGGTAAATACAAATCGGTGATGTGATTTTGCTGCATGTCGGCAATTGATTCCTGACCGAGAATTTGTTTGCCATTATAAGAACCTTTATTCAGAAACATCATCAGGTAATTCGACATATCCAGAACATTGCTGTGTATGAGCCCAGCAGCCTGATCGCGAATAAGTGGTTCTTTGAGTGGCTTATTATCAATGTACGCCTTTGCAAAACCTTTTGATAATTCGGCATCGTTGTCAATGTAACTCGATGTCATGTTTAAAGGTTTAAAAATATTTTCCTTGATGTAGTTACTGTAGGTGGTCTTGCCTAATCGCGCAATTGTTTCGCCCAATAAGCCGTAAGCAATGTTTGAGTAGGCTTGTTTGTATCTGCGGGGCGAAATGGTGGTTTGTTTGTTGAGTTCTTCAATCACCCAATTAATGTCGGGCGGACTGTCACAAAAAAATCCGTTGATAATGTCGCAGGGCAGACCCGAAACATGTGCCATCATGTCGTTAATATAAATGCGGTTATTGTCGTTAAAGCGCGATTCAATTTTTAATTCGGGCAGGTAATCTTTTATTGAATTGTTGATGTTGAGCAACTTCTTTTCCTGCAGTTGTAAAATTGAAAGAGAAGTAAACGATTTGGTACAAGACCCAATCCGGTAAATGGTTTTGTCGCTTGCGGCCACCTTGTTTTCGCGGTCGGCAAAGCCATATCCGTTGGTGTAAACAATTTCGCCATTGTCCACAATTGCCAAACTGAGGCCAACCACTTTGTATTTTTTTATCAAAGCGTTATAGGTGCTGTCAATTACAACTTTTACCCTTTCACTCACTTTGTTTATTTGAGCACTCACATTTAAGCCTGTACCCAGTGCTAATGTTGCTATAAAAATGCCAATTCTTTTTTTCATACTTTTTTTACCTTTTTAATTCCTTTTAAAATAAACACACACAATAAATACAATAATGCTGAAATCACGAGCATAAGCGGTGCAAACCAAAAACCCAATAGTTCGTTTGCCGGATCAGGTATGGTGGTGTAACCAAACATGAAATTGTCATCGCTACAAAAAAAACCAACGTTGTTTGGATAAATGATTTTAAACACCGCCAATAAAAAAAAGCAACAAAAAAACAGCGTTAATACCGAAAGGAAAATGTACATAATGCCATTGCGGATATTGAAATACAGGGCTTGAATCAGATGTTTTGGGTTAAAGGTTGTAACCGCCTGATCTATTTTTTTTGCGGCTACGTATTCCTTTAATGTTACTTCGGGTTCGCCTAATTGTTGCAGTACTGTTTTTAGGTTTTCCAGTTCATCGGTAGCCGTATGATCCTGAATGTACTCATAAATATGGCTGTTTATCTCGAGAAGACATTCTTCTCTATCCGCATCTGAAAGGACTTTTGTGGCCTTTTTACACCGGGCAATATAGTTGTTATAAACCTCTCTGGACGAACTGTTGTTAAACTCAATAAGCTTCATAGTTTCCTGATTTTTGAATGGGTGGTTTCTAAACTTTTTTTCATTTCAGTTAAACACTTTTTTCCCTCCTGTGATATTGAATAGTATTTTCGTGGAATGCCCGAAGGCTGTTCCACCCATTTATAATGAAGCAATTCCTCTTTCATTAAGCGTATCAACAAGGGATAAATCGTGCCTTCCGAAATATCAATTCCCGCCGCCGACTTCAATTCCTGTATGAGCTCGTATCCGTAACATTCTTTATTTCTGAGGGCCTGCAAGACAAACAAAGGCAACAAGCCCTTTTTTAATTGTGTGTCCCAGTTTTTCAGAAAATCTTCTTTCATGCACAAATATAATAAAATAATACATCGTTATACAAGGTATTAAAAAAATAAAACATGCTACCTTTAAACGTCCTTATTTAAAGGCTAAGGTAAAAGCTCATTTTTAAATTTTTTGGTGAATGGCATACACCGAGCCGGCTTGGCCATTGAAATCAAAGGGTCGTTCAAATTGTAATCCGCATTTTTTAAGAACATTTATCGAAGCCAAATTCGCATTCATGGCACGGCCCACAATTTTTTGAAGTTCGTATTTTTGAAACCCCTGCTTTATAGACGCCATTGTTGCTTCGGTGGCATAGCCTTTATTCCAGTGTTTTTTATGGAAACGAAAACCTACATCGGTTTCGTGTTTATCAGTAGAATATTTTAAACCGCACCAACCCAAAAAATCACCTGTGTTTCTATCCAGCACGGCCCATCGGCCATAACCGCATTTCCGGTATTGGTCGTATTGGCGGATGAGAGTTTCTGCGGCTTCCAAGTTTGCAAAAGGCAAATCGCCGGTATATTTTAAAACTTCAACATCGTTGTTGAGTGCATACAATTGTTGCGCATCTTCTTGTATCCACTCTCTCAGAATTAATCGCTGTGTAATAATGGGTTCCAAATTTTTTCTTATCTAAATTTTGTTTCTGTAGCCAATAATCCAAAATACAACACGTCTATTACTTCTCCTTCAGTGGTTTTAAAATCCTTGCGGATAATGCCTTCGGTTACAAAACCCAATCGCTCCGCCACTTTCCGGCTCCTGGTATTTTCTTCGGCCACACGCATAAACACTTTAATAAATTTAAGTTCCGAAAAAGCGTAGGTAATAACGTATTGCAGACTTTTTGAGAGAACACCTTTTCCTTCATAATCTGCATCTATATAAAAGCCTAATTCTCCCTTCGGTATTTTCCAGTTAATGTCTTTAATAAAAACAATGCCAATTATTATTTTTTCCTTTGTATCCTCAATAACAAAGGTAAAAAACTCCCTTTCGGCCATGCGTGCCAAACGCGCTGCCACGTGAGCTTTGGAGCTTTCGGCATTTTGATTTTCGATAACCGTTGTCGGAAAATAAGTTGTAAGCCGCGCCACATTGTTGGCAATCAGGCTGTAATACTTCGGTGCATCGTTTGCCTGCAATGGTCTTACAAGGTAATTATCAAATTCAATGCATAATTTCGCTTCCATTGTTTTTAAAATCCGTTGAGTGAATTGGTTGTTAAAATATTTTTTACTGTTTCGCCCGGCAATACTCTGTAAACGGGAATTTTTATCGCGTATTCTTCACAAGCTTTTTTTATGGCTTCGTCTATTTGTTGATGAGAATAACGTGATGAAAAATGCCCCAACACCAGTTTTCCCAGTTCAATCTGGCTCACAGCTTTTATTACGTCGTTAAGCTGACTGTGTTTGTTGCCATGTGTTTTTATGTTGGCATCTTCGGGTCCGCCTAAAAACGTGGCTTCGTGGATGAGAGTTTCCGCCCCATTCCACTGTTCAAAATTTTCAACGGGTGTGTCGCCCGAATAAGCCAGCAAAATTGTTTCCACATCCATGAGCGTGGCCTCTTTGCCCTTATTTACAATCACCTCCTTTATTTGAGCGGGAGATAAAACACTGTACTCGGGTTTCAGTTTTTTCTTAACCGAAACAACTTTATAGCCAAAACTTTTGTGAATGCCTTTCTCTGCGGCCACGTGGTTGTTGCGAATGGCCTGCACATACAAATCTTCGCGTAAATAAATTTTCTCTTTGTCTTCCAGTTTTTTCCAAACTGTTCCTGCCACGTGTGCGTCGAATTGTTTGGTAAAGTTTTCGAGTGGCGGAAAAGAGCCGCAGTCTTTAGGATAATGCAATACCGGAAACCCGGCACGCGCGTTGAGTTGATTAAATTGAAAAAGGCCGGTTAAATGGTCGCGGTCGGCATGGCTGATAAAAACATGGTTAATTTTGCGGCTTTTTTGCATGAGTGAAGACACAATGCCATCTCCGGCATCAAACAAAATGCCCAATTCTTCCACAAAATACCAGGTTGAAAACATGGCTGTTGAATATCCGCTGAGGTTGAGTTGCATTTCTGAATACTGATAAATAAGATTTAAAGGTGATATTTTTTCAAAACAAATTACATAAAAAAAGGGAAACCGTCATGGCTTCCCTTTTTACAAAAATTAAAAAAACCTTAGTGTTTGCTCAGGTAATCGGCCACACCTTTGTGCGTGTCTTTCATGCCTTCGCTGCCTTTGGTCCAGTTGGCAGGACACACCTCGCCGTTTTCTTCAAAAAACTGCAAAGCATCCAACATACGCAGGGTCTCATCAACATTGCGTCCCAGAGGAAGGTCGTTGATGGTTACGTGACGCACAATACCGGCTTTGTCAATCAGGTACAAACCGCGGAAAGCAATCATGGGTCCGGTAGCTACTAATTGTCCTTCTTCGTCAACTTCGTAATCGCCAAACAAGGTGCCATAATTAATTGAAATGGTTTTGGTGGTATCGGCCACAATAGGGTAAGTTACGCCTTTTATGCCGCCCGCTTTTTTATCCATTTGCAACCAGCCCCAATGACTTTCTTCGGTATCGGTACTGCAGGCTACCACCGCGCAATTGCGGCTTTCGAACTCGCTCAGCTTTTCCTGAAAGGCATGCAATTCGGTTGGACAAACAAAGGTGAAATCTTTTGGGTAAAAGAAAAACACCACGTATTTTTTTCCAATGTATTGATCTAAAGAGAAATTTTCGGCAACTTCTCCGCCATTTACCACCGCTCCTGCTTTAAAAGAGGGGGCTTTTTTTCCTACTAAACTTGACATATTATTTTGTTTTAAATTTTTTTGATTAGCTGTGTAAAAGTAAACATTCCTTTTAAATTTTTTTGCGGTAATATTGTCAAAAATTAATCTTAACAATCATTAATATGAGTCTGCAATTGAATCAAAAAGCCCCTGAATTTAAACTTTACAACACCGCCAAACAGGAAATTAATTTAGCCGATTACAAAGGTAAAAATGTGGTTATTTTATTTTTTCCATTGGCTTTTACAAGTACCTGTACCGCTGAATTGTGTAACATTCGCGACAATTACGCCATGTATAACAGCCTCAACGCCGTTGTTTTTGGTGTTTCGGTGGATTCGTTGTTTACCCTTGGAAAATTTAAAGAAGAACAAAATTTAAGTTTTGATTTGTTGAGTGATTTTAACCGGGAAGTATCTACTGCCTACGATTCGCTATACTCTGACTTCGTTTTTGGAATGAAAGGCGTGAGCAAACGTTCGGCGTTTATTTTAGACAAAGACGGGGTGATTCGCTACATGGAAATTCTTGAAAGTGCCGGCAATCAGCCCAACTACAGTGCCATGGTAGCCTGCCTCGAAGGATTGAAATAGGTCTTTTGAGCGGTCACTTAGCGCTTTAAAAAAGTTTTAATGTTAAAGGCTTTTTATCATAAAACCGCCGTTGAGGCAGGCTGCGACGAGGCCGGACGTGGCTGTTTGGCAGGCCCTGTGCATGCGGCAGCGGTTATTCTCCCTAAAAAATACCGTAACAAATGGCTCAACGACAGTAAAAAACTGAGCGACAAGGACCGTTATGAGTTACGCCCTGAAATTGAGGAAAAAGCCCTTAGCTGGGCCGTGGGTGTGGTTTCGCAACAGGAAATTGATGAAATAAATATTTTAAATGCGTCGTTTTTGGCCATGCACCGCGCCCTTGATCAATTGCAAAAGGTGCCAAAATTGTTGTTGATTGATGGTAACCGTTTTAAAGCCTACAAAACTATTGAGCACCACTGCATTGTTAAGGGGGATGCCAAGTTTATGAGCATTGCCGCTGCAAGTATTTTAGCCAAAACCTACCGCGACGATTTTATGAAAAAGGCCGCCCTTGAATACCCCAATTATGGCTGGGCACCAAACATGGGCTACCCCACTAAAGCGCATCGCGAAGCCATACGGCAATACGGCATAACACCCTACCACCGCCTGAGCTACCAGTTATTGCCCACCCAACTGGAACTGGAGTTTTAAGGCTTTGACCTACAACCTACCAACACCTATTTATTAATAAATATGCGAAAGGCACTATTGCAGTATCGCTTATTTGTATAATTTTAGGAGGTGCTAAAATTCAAAAACATTCTTTTTTGGTCGTTTGTTGTGCTTGCTTTGGCAGGGGCGGTGTATGCTTACTTTGCCATTAAAAAAAGTAAAAAACCGCAGGTGGATGCTCTGGCAGTTTTACCTGATAGCTGTTTAGTGTATTTAAACACAGGTAATTTTTTTGAGTTAAACAACAAAATCCGTTCGCAAAGTTTAATTGCCGATAAGCTTAAATTATTTTCGGAAATAAGTGTATTATGTGAAAACCTTCAGGTATTTGATTCTTTGTTTACAGAAAACGAAGGGCTTAAAGAAGAACTTGCCGACAACCCGGTGCATTTTGCTCTTTACAGCCAAAAGCCGGAGTGGCTGGCCACTTTTAACATTAAGCAACTTGGCGATCAGGAAACTGTGCGCGAATGGCTTGCCAAATCGCTAAATGCCAGGGAGGAAGAAAACAACATTTACTCTTTCAGGTCTGGAAAAGACCAAGAGTTATACTTTCACCTTAATACTGGTGTTGTCAGTATTTCCAATTCGTCAGCAA
>JADLED010000203.1 GCA_020846335.1 Bacteroidia bacterium | reverse complement strand
GAACCAGCACACTGGCATGGTAAATGGAATAATAATACAATCCCGATGCAAGATTCTTTGTTTTTATTGGATTATCGCCCATTGATAAAGTTTGCCTGAACACCATTTGGCCTAAGGCATTTTCAATAACAAAATCCCCTACCCCACTGGATTTGGTGGATGTAATCATAAATTCACCGTTATTTGGATTTGGATAGATATGGTAGTTATTCTCTTCCGAAGACTGAAAATTGAGGCTGGTGCAGTCCTGAACATAAACAGTTGTATACGAAGTCATGCTGCAGCCATAAATATCTTTAGAATAAACACTGTAAGTAGTAGTTATTGATGGCGTGACTACGATATAGTTTGTAGTATCGCCAGTGCTCCAATGAATATAATGTTGTGAGCCCTGCACAAAAAGTACAGAAGAAGAACCATTGCAAATTAATGAATCCGTCGTAGTGGCTTGTAACGAAACAGCTTGTGATAGTGTTATGATGGAATGACTAACCGAACTGCAGGTTGAACTAGGAGTTACAAAAAGTGTGTATGTTCCTGAATTAGAAATCTGAATATTGTCATTCGAAGAAGAGGGAAAAGTATATCCTGTTGGAAGGTTAGGTCCCGCCCAAGAATATAAATTGTTGCCGGATTGCAATTTTATATTGTATGGAACATTACAACCAATTATATTAATGGTGTTGGTGGTAGAAGAATAGTTTTGACCATTACAATTTACATAAGGCGTGTTAGAATCGCACTTTGCATCAATATATGTATATCCAAAGTGTCCTCCTCCTGTGCAATCGGATGCAATAAATTCAATGAGAATAGTTTGACCTATATATTGACTCAAATCAATCGAGTTTATTTGCCATTTATTAAAAATAATACTTGAACTAATTGTAGCAGGTGTACCTGTTTGTGAGTTTAAGAATAATATTCCGGTGTTGGTATTAGAACAAGCAGAACTTAACGCAGATGCAGAGAATCCGGAACATGAAATTAAATTATTCGTTGTAGTATTATATACTCGCACCTGAAATGCACCGGCGTCACAACAACTATGTCCGCTGGCAAAAACTGTTATAAAAGCATATTGGAAAAAGTAATTATTGTTTGTTACTAAAATGCTTTTGGAGAGTTTTTCAATACTATAAGCGTAGAAACCCAATTGGTCGCTATTAATTCTGATTATATTATCGCCAAATAAGCCTTGGGCAATTTGTGGATTGGCGACTTCTCCATTTGGGTCACCGGCACTACTGCCAAACACAGAATATATCGGATAGATACTGCCAATATTTTGATCAACGTAACCATTAGGTGCTACAATCAACGCCGACTCAGCAGGAGGTGAATTATTATAGCCAACCAAATCACAGGAATTGCCAAAGACGCTCCCCGAATTATGCATACCCCGCCCTACCGTCCAACCAGATATTTGATTAGAATAGTTTAAAATTCCTGCGGTTGATGCTTCGAAGTCGCTGTTAAGACAAGGGGCACTCACTGTTTTTGATAATGCTGTCGCCAGAGTATTTGTTGCAATGTGTGCCTGGCTGATTAAATGGTATTTGGCATTGATGTATTCCCGTTTGACCTGATACATGCGCACCTGCAATTCTTCGGCCAAAAACTGTTCTGATATGGCCGACTTTGTTGCGGCTGCCTCGTCAAAGCCTTTAAGCGAATCCTGACAAAATGCGTAATTATAAAATGCCTGAATGTTTTTGGTTTGTTGGGCTTTGTTTAAAGTAAAGGTCAATAAAAAAAGCAGAATGAATTTGGATTTTTTCATACTCAAATGTAATTGCTTGAACACACAAAACCAATTCTTATTTACAAAACTTTATTTATAAGTAACAATCAATAATTCAGAAAATTTGTATTTGTACAATGCATGCAATCAATTAACTTCGTTAATAAAATTACAACAACAATCAATGAGTATTTTAAAAGTTTAGAATTCCACCTCATTCATTTGTGCTTGTTATAAAACCAAACACCCTATGAAACAAATTGCCGTATTACTCTTTAACGACTTTGAAACCCTCGACGCATTTGGTCCGGTTGAAATACTTGGCCGTATAAAGTCCGTGTATTCGGTGGCTTTTTATTCTTTGCAGGGTGGCCATGTTACCAACAGTCATGGCATTTCCATCCTCACACAAAAATTAGATGAGATTCCGCCAAACCCCGAAATATTTTTAATACCCGGTGGCCTTGGTACCAGAAAAGAAATTACCAATGCAGCACTCATCCACAAAATAAAAAGCATTGCCCAACAAAGTAATTTTGTGCTGACAGTTTGCACCGGTAGTGCCCTGTTGGCGGCAAGCGGACTTCTTGACCACAAATCGGCCACCTCCAACAAACGTGCCTTTGACTGGGTAATGAGCACAAGTAATCAGGTAAACTGGATTAAAAATGCCCGCTGGACTGTGGATGGTAATTTTTACACTTCCTCGGGTGTGAGCGCCGGCATGGATATGACTCTTGGTTTTTTAGCAGACCAACACGGTGTTGATTTTGCCAGAAGCATTGCCACTGAAATTGAATACCATTGGAACGAAGACGAAGATCGCGATGATTTTAGCGAACAGTAAGTAACAAGTAACTTATTTAATTTCGGTGATTTCCTAACAAAACAACCAATCATTTCCTAATAATTTCCTGCAAAAAAAGTTTGTAAATACAAATTGTCTGAACTACATTTATTCATGTATGCAACCCGAGCTTTCGCCCTTTTTAACCCAACTTTTTGATACCGGAACGGTAACTATAAAAAACACCTTGTTTCAATTTAGCGAAGAGGATATTTTATTGGCAAAGCCGGTATTAAAAAATGCCTGGCACAAACGTGTGAACAGCCTGCCTCCGGGTTATCCCGAATACAACGAAGAAGCCGCGCTTTGGTCGGCCTGCCTGCTTTACAAACTGTTGCAGTTTATTCTTATCCGAAATCTTGAAGCCGAAGAAATGGAAAATCATTTGATGGACTATACCGGCGAAAAAAACGCTTCGGTCATGCTTTCTGCCGACCTTTGTTTAAGGCATTTGCCGGTGCTTTTTGGTTATGCCAGAGCGCTTTCGCCCGACGATCCTCTGCTTCAAAAAATAAAACGGATTGCCGCGGAATGGCCATACTCCTCGGTTGGCTCCGAAATTCCAGAAGTTAAAAACGAAGACCTGCTGGTGCAAAACAAATCGTTGTTTGCCGATTACATTGATGCCGTTATTTTTAAACAGGATAAAACCAGAATCGGAAATCCGATCGTAAAAAACGGCATAGAAACCGCTTTAGGCCAACACACAAATGTATTATGGCCTAATTTTAATTTATTACTTCCACTAACCACCCTTACTAAAAATGAAACAAGAGAACCTGAAAATAATTGAAGATGTAAACAAGGTACTTACTTACTTAAAATCCACCTTTGTGGGTAAGGACGATATTATTGACCTGATGGGCATTTGCCTCGTTGGGCGTGAAAATCTTTTCCTGTTTGGGCCTCCGGGCACCGCCAAAAGCGCCATGGTAAAAGAAATGGCCAAAGTACTTAACGG
>JADLED010000202.1 GCA_020846335.1 Bacteroidia bacterium | reverse complement strand
TAATAATTCCTGCTTCGGCACGCAAAACCGCAAAGGTGTACGAGTAGGTAAGTTTTTGTCCAAGGCAGAATTTGCCGCCTGTGTTGCTGCCTAATAACGAAAAGTTAAAAGCGTGCCAGATGCCGAATTTATCGTGGTAGGTTTTTTTAGTGGTATCAATGTACACGCTTTTGTAATAGCGACGTGTAACTCCCAGCTCCAGGAAATTTTTTGTTTTAATGGTTTTGTCGCTTGGCTTATCAAGATTGGCGGCTATGCCAATAATCGGACGGTACTTAAATTTTGAATCGTGGTGCTTTACCAAAAACTCGATGCCTGTGAGTGTTTTTTTACGGCCCACGTATTGGCGGTAAAGCGGAATGTTTCGGTCAAATTTGTAAAACAAATACGAGGTGGGTATGTTGTTAAATAAACTGTCGTAATAACAAATGTTTACTTCGGCTGTAGTATCGCTGTCCTGAAAAAAATACTCTCTGGTTTCACTCAGTTTGCCATTTCGGAACACCTCGCAAAACCGGAGTTTTTCTTTACCGCCCGACATGTAAAAGGTAAACAATTCGCCATTGAGTATTTGGGGTTGCGCCGGAGCGCCGGTATCGGGAAAGGCCTTGTAAAACATGCGGTCGCGCTTGTTGTCGCGGGCTGTTGGTTCCACCTGAGTTTTGCCGTCGTAAAAACGTGTAAAGCCTTTGTATTTGGCACTTTTAGACGGACATTTGTTGTATTGGGCATCCAGATAAAAAGCCCAGTAACCTGTTTTTTGTTTGTTAGGGTTTCGTTTATTAATAGTGTCGGCGGGTGTTTGAGCAAACAGTTGAGCGCAAAACAACACCAGTAAAAAAACACCTGTTTTTTTTATACAGTAACTATTTGTTTGTGTTGTTTTCAAAAAAATTGTCTCTTTAAAGGTTCGGGAACTTGTGTGGCCAACCTGCTAAAGATAATGAGATTTTTGATAAACCGAAAAAAACAGGGGGGAAAGTGTCAATCTAAGGCCAATAAGGCTTTTCAGCCAAAATATTGGGCAATAAAACAGTAAATAAAACGTAGCTTTTGAGTGTTTCGAAAAATACACGCCGTTTCATAGTAAGGCCTGTATTATTTTCAAACTATCAGGCCTGTGCGGTTGGTCCGCCAAAGCCCATCGGAAAGCCGGAATCAATGTCTTTTATTTTTCCGTTCATGCTTTCAAACTTCATGATGTTTTCGCTGAGGGCTTTTACCAAACGCTTGGCGTGCTGTGGTGTGAGCAATATACGTGATTTAACACGGGCTTTGGGCACACCGGGCATTATTTTAATAAAGTCAATCACAAATTCACTTTGCGAGTGGGTAATTAATGCCAGGTTGGAATAAATGCCTTCGGCTATGTCTTCACTTAGTTCAATATCGAGTTGTTGGTTTTCGTTTTCCATAATTTTTTTATTAAATGTATTCTTTCATTTCCAGAGCCACTTTGCGGGCTTCTTCGGCAGCTCGTTCAGCAAAGTCTTCGCCTTTAGAGGCATAAATAATGGCGCGGCTTGAGTTAACCAGCAAACCACCGTCTTTATTTAATCCGTATTGGCACACTTCTTTTAAACTGCCGCCCTGCGCACCAATGCCGGGCACCAACAGAAAATGGTCGGGAATAATGTTTCTTATTTCGGCCAGCATTTGAGCTTTGGTGGCGCCCACCACAAACATCATGTTGTCTTTAGTGCCCCATTTGGCGCAGGTTTCAATTACGTGCAGGTAAAGTTCGCGGTTATTAATTTTTAATTGCTGAAAGTCGGCCGAACCTTCGTTGCTGGTTAATCCCAGCACAATGGCCCATTTATTTTCGTGTTGCAAAAATGGTTTCACCGAGTCGCTGCCCATGTATGGGGCAATGGTAATGGCGTCGGCATTCAGGCGTTTAAAAAAGGCCTGGGCATACATGCTGCTGGTGTTGCCAATGTCGCCGCGCTTGGCATCTGCAATTAAAAAATGGTCGGGATAATTGGTTTTAATGTACTTGATTGTTTTTTCAAGACTTGTGATGCCACTTAATCCATAAGCTTCGTAAAAGGCGTTGTTGGGCTTAAACGACACGCAATAGGGCGCCGTGGCATCCACCAATTGTTTGTTAAATTCGTAAATGGGGTCTTCTTCGTTTTCCAGTAAAAATTCCGGAATTTTACTTGTGTCGGGGTCCAGACCCACGCATAAAAATGTTTTTTTGCTGTGTATCTGGTTTATCAGTTCGTTTCTGTTCATGCCTGTTCGGTTAGTTTGTTTAAACAATTATCAATTAATAGTTCCACACTTTTAGAGTAGTCGGCGGTAAATTCTTTGCTCACACGGTTGGCAATAATTACGCACACGGTAAGGCACTGGTGCTCTAAAAGCCTTCCCAGGCCATAGAGTGCCGAGGTTTCCATTTCAAAATTACAAATTCGGTGTTCGCCCAATTTAAAACTTCCCAGTAAATCGTTGAGTTGGGGCATAGACGATTGAAGGCGTATTTGCCTGCCCTGTGGTCCATAAAAACCCGGGGCGGTGGCGGTTATGCCCTTAAACACATCTTTATCAAAAAGTTGAAGCAGATTTTTACTGCCCGCAACGCAGTAGGGGTAGGGCAGGCCGCTGAGCCATTGGGTGTGCTGCATAAAGGCTTCGCTGATGGCGTTTTCGTTGATGCTGTTAAGGCCACTGTAAAAATTGAGCAATCCATCCAAACCAAGACCGTGTGTGCTTGCCACCAGCGCGTTTACAGGAATGTCGGGTTGAAGCGCGCCACTGGTGCCCAAACGGACGATGTTTAGGTGTCTTTTTTGAGGATTAAGTTCGCGGGTTTGGGGATTAATGTTAACGGCAGCATCCAGCTCGTTCATCACAATGTCAATGTTGTCGGTGCCTATGCCGGTGCTTAATACGGTTACACGCCGGCCGTTGAATTCGCCGCTGTGGGTAATAAATTCGCGGTGTGCGGTTTTAAAATCTATTTTGCTGAAGCGTGCTGAGATTTGCGCCACGCGGTTTTGATCGCCCACCACAATTACATTGTCGGCAATGTCCTCGTTTTTTAGGTTGAGGTGATACACGCGGTTATCGGCGGTTAAAATAAGTTCGGTTTCGGCAAATTTAGTCATGGTAAAACTCCTGTTGGTAAAGATAGGAATTTGCTGAGATGTATGCGAATGGAGGAAGAGGAATCTCATGTGATTTTGGAAAAAGCCTGATGGTGGTGTCTCAATTATGTTGGTAGAATTACAAATTTTAAACACCGGCATTCTAACCAGCCGTAAGTACTACAACCGGATAATAAACTCGTAGGGCAAATAATAAACCATTTCTTTATCCTTCAACAAATGAGAATCAATAAACGAAATGGAATCAATGATCAGCACCGTTCCTTTAGCCCTGCTACCTGTTAAATCATACAGTTTGCGATGTTGGTGCGGAAAACTCAAAAAATATTCAAAGTGATCTGATTTGGAAATTATTCTAAAGTTGACTCTTGAAACCGGAAGTTGACAATTGTGGCCTTTCAGATAAATAGCAGCAAGCAGGGTTTGTGCCGAGTCTATAGTAAGTTCGGCCAATACCCTTTTTAACTTTAGACGTTTTATTTTGCGGGGACCTGCAACCTTTAATACATCGTATAATGAAAACGCCTGCCCACCGGACTGTTCTACAAAGTTAGTGGAATGCCTGTCCCATAAACTAAAAGTGTGTGGCGGTTTATGACTCATGATGAGCAAGGAGTCTTTACCATTTGCATCTTTTAATTGATTTGAAATACGCACCCCGAATTTACTGCCATAAATAAACAGGGAGTCGTAATTGCAGGTTTGGCTGCTGCCATTGAGTATGAAAAACAGAAGTGCAACAAGTGCTGAAAATTTAATTTGTGTAGTATTGAAAAAGAGGGATGGCACAGCGTGGTAGTTTTCTACTCCAAGTTAAGCACTTGAATTTTGTTTTGCAAGCCTAGTGGCATTTCTAAAATGGTATATCAGTGTAGATTGAGTGAATAATGGTGATGAAGTCTGTTATTGCCTTTAGTAGCATCAGGATGAATAGTCAAGGTTATTGTAATTCTATTCTGTGTAATAGGCCACAAATTCTCTCAATAAAGAAT
>JADLED010000201.1 GCA_020846335.1 Bacteroidia bacterium | reverse complement strand
TAGTTTAAGTGAGGACTCATAATATATAACTTCATCGTTTGTACCATGAAATATAACAATGGGCATTTTACAATTTTGAATAGATTGAAAGGTGTTGAATTTGTATTTTAAAATAAGTGTAGGAATAATGGGATAGGTGTGTTGCATGAGGTCAACTAAACTGAAATAGGGCGCCTGAAGTATCAGCAATTTAGGATGATTGGTGGCTGCAATTTGCGCCGCGGCTCCGGTACCAATGGAATAGCCCAAAACAACAGTTTTGTTTTCAGAATATTTCGTTTTTAGGGAAGAATAAGCTGTTTGAACGTCGTCAAAAAATTGTTCTTCGTTGCTAATGCATCCTTCGCTTTTTCCATAACCTCTGTAATCCAACATAAACACATCGTAATTTAATTGCGTATAAGTTGGCGCCAATTCTCCCCACGACCTGAGTGAACCCCCATTGCCGTGCAGATAAAATATCAGGCCTTTGGGTTTTTCGCATTTAAAAAGCAGGCCATTGAGCGAAGTGCCGTCTTTTGTTTTAAATGTGAGTTCTTCGTAATTGGTATTAAATGGATAGTGATAATTTGTATCCAGCTTTTCAGGAAAGAAAATGAGTTTTTCCTGAAACACAAACAACAGCAGGCACAACAATACATAAGTGCCGGAAAGGTAGGCCAGGAGTTTAATGATTCGTTTTAGCATGTTAGTGCGGAAATTATCTTTCAGGTTCTTTTAGGGTGATTCGTTTTACCTCCGATAGTTTAATTTTTCCGTTATTTAAAATATCCGCGGTTTTAGTGGCAAGTTCGTATTTCCATTTATTCATAGGTGCTACACCAGAATCACATTCATAAGTAATGATGGTATCACGCATTAAAAAAGAAGGGCCGGGATTTAAGTAGATAAGTCCTTGCCAATGGTAACCGCAGCCGCATCCGTACAAATCGGTGCTTAAATAGGTTTCGTCAATTATGGTGCCCGATTTATTGAGTGTGGTTAATGCCAATGCGCCATTTTCAACAGCCGCGTACCATAACAAATAAATGTGCCTGGAAGTGTCGGGTAAAATGCCGTAGATTTTTCCTGCATTATCGTCTGATTTTATAAATAGTGTGTCAGCTGCACCATGGTCCATGTCAACCAACAAACTGTCGTTTGGGCATTCGAGCGTAAAAATGGTGGTATTGGCGGGTAGCACCGGAATTTTTTTAAGGAATTGACGGAATTCTCCGGCTAAAAAAGAAGAGTTGTTTGTGACTTGATTTTTATTTTCAGTTTCGGGGTCGCTTTTACAGGTACTAAGTAAAGACACAATGGCAGCCAATAGAATTATTTTAAATCCCAACTCGTGTTTGTTGTGTTTTTTAGTTATCATTAATTTATAAAGCCGGAGAATTATTTTTATCGGCACCGGTGATTTTAGATTTGCGGAATTGCAGCAGCAGTGATACTAAAAAATACACATTGCCAAGCACCAACATAATGGATTCCATTTCCACTGTACTTCTGAAATTGTAAAAAAGTACTGCGGCAGTTTGGTAAAGCAATAAACCGAAAAACAGCAACAGTGCCCAAATCCGGTTCTTGTAAATAAACATGATAAGCACCACATACACCGTTATTGTTACAAGAGCAATTAACAGTGTTTGTGCGGGTTTTGCCATCTTGTCCGAAAGTAAGTAGCCTATCATCTTAATGTAGGAAAAGAGGTGATAGAATGACCACAATACAACAGCAGAATCCAGGATAGGATGGGTGTTGGGAAATGTTTTTTCTTTTTGCACTGGCATTTTATTGGTGTTGGAATCAACTAGAAAATCACCACGGAAATAAATGGCCACACTGATTCCTGCCAGCAGATACAAGACTTCCGGTTCAAGGTCGAGTGCGGACATGGTGTAGCTTTTATTAAGATTGTAAACAATGGTGGTAATTACCAATGCCAATATCTGATAAATAAGTGCCGATCGGTTTTTATGAAAACTCTGATTAAACGCAGCCATCTGAAGCAACCACGCAAATAAAAGCGGCAAGGTGTGAAATATAATTGCCAGGCCACAAAGGCCACCATCGCAACCACCATCGCTAAAATGATTAATGCTGTAAAGTGTTGTTAAAGCCGCGAGGGCTAAGAGAACAAGGTTTATCAGAATCAAAAGGGTGGTTTTCATTTAAAGGATGTTGTTAGTAATTAAAGATAGAGGATTTATGCCAAGTACCAAAGGCTTATCACCTTTGGTATTTAGGTTTAGTAGAATACACCCTTTTAAGCAAGTTCATTGGGGCATTTTTTTGTTTCCGTTACGATAAGCAGAAATCTTTGAAATTACATTCCTCCCTCAAGAAACTTTTCTATCATTGGCACCACCAAGTCACTTTCTTTAAAATTGGCGCTTAGGGTGGTAATTTCCCCAATGTATTGGCCGTGTGTGCCCGGAACAATGGCGAGCCGTGAGTTGGCCATTTGGCGGTGAAGTTCAAGTGCATGTTCGGGAGTAATCACATCCTTATCACCCACTAAAATGAGTGGAGGCGCTGTTATGGCACTTATTTTATCATTGGGTATATCCTTAAAATTTACCATGCGTTTGGCATCCCTGTCGTGCATAATTTGTAAGCCATTTGGGTTTGTAGCCACTTTTGTGTAGGCGTCTTTAAGGGCTTGTGGCATGTTGTCTAATTTGGCCTGCGACATAAAATCCCAAAACCAGTTGGGTACACCGTGGCGTTTTGCAAGTGCCGAAGCTAAAATGATTTTGCCAACCAGTTTTGGATGCCGTATGGCTAGTTGTAATGTCGTGGTGCCACCATTGCTAAAACCTAAAAAGTCTGCCACATCAATGTTCAGGTTTTTTAATAATTGGGCCACATCGTCGGCATCCTGTTCAAAAGAGAGGTCGGCATTTCGGTCGTTGGTTCTTCCATGTGCCTGCAATTCCACCGCTATTATTTTTCTGTTTAAGGCCAACAGCGGGATAATTTTTTCGAAGTTACTTTGAATGGTGGAGCCACCGCCGTGTATGAGTACAAGCGCTTGCCCATGCCCGTAAACTTCGTAATACATTTGCATGCCGTTTACTTCGGAATAAGCGGCGGTAAAATTCAGGTTGTTGGTGCTTTCACTTTTCATGCCCTGTTATTGGTTTTTGTTTACCGCAAATTTAGGCTAAAAGACAGTTGCTAAAAATGTTTGTCAAGATTTAAGTAATCAACCCTTGCCATAAACGGAAAATAGGGAAGGCTTTCAATCAGTTGTTTGCTGTGGCTTTCGCTTATGCCATTAAATATCAGCACCGCACCAGTTTTGGACACTGTGATAAAGAAATTTTCCAGAACGCCTTCTTCCTTCCACTGATTTATAAATTCCATTTCTTTTTTTGGTAATTCGGGGTTTGATTTTATTTTTTCAATGGCGCCTTCGGCCAGCGTAATTATTACTAATACTTTATTCATTTGTGTTTGTTTAATTAAATGTTTTACAAAGTTAATGGGAGTATTCGTCTAATAATTGTATCAAATCACTTTTTTGTTTGAGGCGCGAAGGGGATAAACCAAACATTTGATACATGTATTTTGTCATTTGTGACGAATCGTAAAAACCGCTTTCGTGGGCAATTTGTGTGAGTGTTTTGGTTTTTTTAGAAAGAATGAGGTGGATGGCATTTTTTAAGCGGGTCCATAACAGGTATTTGGAAATGCTGCTGCCAGTGTGTTGTTTGAACAAAAAACCAAGGCGCGAAGGAGATAAAAAAACAAGATTGGAAATTTGGTGGAGCGAAAATTTACTGGATTGGTGGTTCTGCTGGATGTGCGAAATTATTTTAGTTATTCTTTGGTCGGTGGAAGTAAGTGGTAATTGAGAAGATAGTTTATTGAGAATGTCTTTAGGATTGACCTGCTTACCTGATACTCCGAAGTAGTGATTTATTTGAGCTTTGGTGTAAAAAATAATGGGATTTTCGATTTCCTTTAATTTCACCGAAAGATATTTACCTGCCGGCGAAAATGGTTCGATGTTTATAACCAATACATTGCTATGAGGACTCGCGCAGGCATGTGGCACCTGTGGTTTAATTACAAAGCCAAATACCTTGTTGTAGGTTTTTCCGTTGCAATGGGTACTGAAAGGATTATCGGTGCTCAGGACCATCTGATACGCGGAGTGTTTATGAATGTCCACATCCGATTGGTAGGCCTTAAAGGCAAGTATTAAGTGGTTCATGTCATGTTTTTGCTTTTTTTATTCGGTTCATCCAAAAGAGGATTTATATAAAAAATAAAGCACGGTATTGTTTGGCTTGGAGATGATTGAAGTGATGCTTGAAATAATGTGAAGGCAAAAGGCCCTTTTTGCAAATAAATGTGTCCATTCAGCAATCATTCATTTGCAGTCTGGATGGCCGTTCCGTCTTGTATTGCTTCCATCAGCACTTCGATATTAATTTCTTTCAAGGTTTTAAATTTAATGCAATAACCCGTTACACTTGCCTTGCCAATTTTTTTTCCATAGGTGTTGGCTAAGTGGATTTTATCACTTAGGCCAAGAATATACACCGAAATACCAGTTGTGTTTGCACTTAAGCCAATCTGATAAAACTCTTTTGTTTTGCCACCGGCATATTTAAGTGTTTGAAGACCATAACCGATATTGGGATTGGACACAATTTTGCCTTTATTGTCTTTGCCATCTAAAAACCACAATTTGCATTTTGGCATAAGCTTTACAATGCTGTTGTGCAATGCTTGCAGGTCGGCGCCTTTGGTTTCGGGCAAACCGCTAATGTATTCTTTAATGTGTGCTTTTACATTCATAGAATTTTAGTGACAATTTATTCAAGGCCATGTGTTTAAAATTTGTGATTGGGGTCAAAATCCACCATCCATTCAATGCCGTATTTATCTCTG
>JADLED010000200.1 GCA_020846335.1 Bacteroidia bacterium | reverse complement strand
GAACGTTTTTCAATTCTTGCCGGTGGCAACGTTGGCATGGGTGTTAGCGCTCCTGTTGAAAATCTTGAGTTAGCCGGTGCCATTAAAATTGGCAATGCAAGCAGCGAAACAGCAGATGTGGGAACCATCCGCTACAACAATACCAACAATTATTTTGAAGGCAGAACAAATCAGGGTGCCGGAGATGTTTGGATTGCACTTAACAGTGCCGTTAATAGTGTAAATACACAAACAGGTAATGTGGTGCTCACCACTTCCGATATTACCGAAGGTTCTAATAAATATTACACCGACACAAAAGTCAGGGCAGTTACTCTGGGAAGTTTTACCAGTGGCGCCGGAACTGTGGCTAGCGGAGACACCTACCTTCAGGCCATCCAAAAATTAAATGGTAACCTCGCAGGATTAAGCACTAGCACAATCCCTGAGGGTACTAATCTTTATTACACCGACACAAAAGTCAGAGCGGTTACCTTGGGTAGTTTTACCAGTGGCGCCGGAACTGTGGCCAGCGGTGATACCTACCTGCAGGCCATTCAAAAATTAAATGGCAATGTGGTTAATGTGGCCTCTACCTCGCAACTTGGCGCGGGTTACGCCGCCGCTGCCGGAACTGTGGCTTCAACAGATACCATTAAAGCGGCCTTTCAAAAACTGGATGGAAACATTGCTGCAAAAATTAGCAGTCAATGGTCAGGCTCTACTGGTAGTGAAATTTCATATCTGGCATCGGGTGTTAAATTAGCCACACTTAAATTAGATCCTGACGTTGTTCTAAACACTCGAAATCATACGCCTAGTGGCGGAGGCCCTGCCTATAATGTTTTCCAAATCACACTCAATAACAACAGTGCCAATGAAGAAATTAAACTTTATAAAGAAGAGGTATTAACAACGGCAGACGGTTTAGATTTTAGTTCAATACCCGGTATTGACATTTTTCTGGCGAACGCACTTGATAATATGCGATTACGCATCAGCGAATTAGAAACACGGTTACAAAACTTTGGATTGCTATAACATATTAATTACAACTAAAAAATAAATGTCATGAAAGATTTTCAATTAACACTAAACATCAACGAAGTAAATCAAATCATTAAGGCCCTTGGCCACATGCCTTTTAATCAGGTGTCTGATTTAATTGCGAAAATACATGCGCAGGCACAACAACAATTGGTTTCTAACGGGCATCAACCCAGCAATGTTGAAGAAACAAACTAAGCCCAAATTTATAACCCAAAGTATCAATTAAAATCACGATTCAATGGCCGAAAGCATCACCATATCATCCGCACCGCCCGAATTTAAAAGCATGCAATATAATTTGCTCAGGGAGGAAGGCTTAAAACACATTCAGGAACTTTCAGGAAAAATCTGGACAGACTATAATCTAAGTGATCCCGGAGTTACCATTCTCGAAGTATTAAGTTATGCCATAACCGATTTAGGCTATCGTACTTCGTTTTCTATAAAAGACATTCTGGCACAGCCTGCTTCCGAACAAAGTAGTATTAAAAATTTCTTTTCGGCCAAGGAAATTTTACCGGTTAATCCAATTACACTTTTAGATTACCGTAAATATCTCATCGACACTCACCTTTACGACAATGCCAACGACCTGAATACCGGAGTAGGCATCAGGAACGCCTGGATTGAACTGGCCACTAACAACGAATTACCCATTTACACACACCTTAAAGATAAAACACTAGGCTACACCTCAGAAAGCGCAACTGATCCCAAACAAATAATACCCGGAGTGCTTTACAATGTTTTGTTAGAATTTGGCACACACCCCACATTGGGCGACTTAAATGTAACTTATCTCGAAGATGAAATAACCATTTTACCCGGTGCCTCTTTGCCGTCGTTTTTTAATGGCATGAAAATTAAAATAAGGGTGCAGTTTGCAAGATACAGCGAAAGCACTATCGACTGGAGCGACAGTGAAAGTGTGCGTGGGGGAATAAAAACCATAAGTCTCACCTTCCCCTCTTTTCCAGAAGGTTATAAACTTCAGGAATACACATTGGATATTGACAAGCTGGTTCATATTAAAGTAATTGATGATTCCATTTCCGCCTCTGTACCGCAGGAATACGCTTCTTTAAACCTTCAGATTAATAATTTTATTGGCAGCGGACCAGGTAGTTTAATTGCCATTTACCAAACTAAAGTTCAAAAAATTAACCAGCTGATTGCTGAAGTAAAAGTTAGGCTAATGGCCAACCGAAATCTGTGTGAAGACCTTATCGGTATAAACGCTCTGAAAGTAGAAGATATCCTATTGTGTGCCGACATAGAAATTATGTCTGATGCCGACCCGGATCAAATCGAAGCTGCCATGTATTTTGAAATTGGTAAATTTATTTCACCCGCAGTGAAATTCTATACCTTAACCGAAATGTATGAGAAAGGTTACCGAACCGAAGAAATATTTGAAGGCCCGTTACTAAAGCACGGATTTATTGACAACAGCGAACTACTGAAGGCCGACCGCCGTAAGGTCATCCATGTTTCCGATCTCATCAGCATCATTATGGAAATTCCCGGTGTATTGGCAGTAAAAAAAATAAACATAGCCAACTTACCAAGCGATAGTTCAGACAATCTTGATTCGTTAAATGTTAAGTGGAACCTTAAGCTTTCCTACGAATACAATTATGTTCCGCGGCTTGCCACCAGCTTATCTAAAATTACATTTTTTAAAGGTCCTTTGCCTTATCATTCCGATAAAAATATAGTAGATAACTTATATCAACAATTTGTAAGCCTTGAGGGAAATCCTAAAAAAACAATTGCCTTTGCTGATATTGAAATACCAAAAGGTAATTTTCCTGATCTCGAAAATTACAGAAGCATTCAGGACGAATTTCCGTCGGTTTACGGCATCGGTCCGGGTGGCTTACCTGCCAATGCCAGCAAACTACGCCAGGCACAAGCGCATCAACTCAAAGGCTTTCTGTTAATGTTTGATCAGTTGCTGGCCGGTTACCTGTCTCAGCTTAACGGAGTAAAACAACTGTTTTCAATGAACGGTGAATACGACAACTACGGAAATTTTGAAATAAATAAAACCTACTTCAGTCAGGGGCTGCAAAACGCTGTTACCGGATTTACCGATTTAAGAAAGGCCGGAAATACTGCTAATTACGAAGAAAATGTGCAGCTTTTAACCGAAAGCGACGACACATTTTATTCGCGTCGAAACAAATTTTTGGATCATTTAATGGCACGTTTTTCGGAACAATTTACAGATTACGCCATGTTGGTTTACCGCATCAGTGGGAAAAAGGGACCAAAAGAATTACTCACCGATAAGCTCGAAGTACTGAATGCCTACCCACGCATTAGTGCCGGTAGATTTAAGGCCATGGATTATACAAATCAAAGCAAGGTTTGGAGCGTGGATAATGTATCCGGTTTTGATGAAAGAGTATCGCTTCTAAATGGAATTGCCACCAAAAGCGTTGAATCACTAAATTTTAGTCCACGTTTTATCATTACCGGAACTGGGCCTTATGGATTTACGATTACAGATTACACTGTCCCCATACCGGTTGCAATCATAAACAACACTACAGATAGTGATTGCGAAACACTTGAAGAATGGAAACTCGGAATTGAACAATTAATTTTGTACGCCATTAATAGCGAGTCCCGTCAAATTCTTGATACCAACAACCTTGTTATTACCGATGCCCTATCTGGTACTGCCCCTTACAAATACCGCATAATAAATTCTGGCGGGATTTCAATTGCCGAAAGCGTTTCAAGCTATGGTGATTATGCGGCAGCACTTGCCGGACTTAATCTTGCAATTACCGTTTTTGAAGACGAATTTTATAACAATCACGAAGCCAACCGCAACAACCTTTCGTGTCCTATTTACAACTACGTTAACCAAGACGAAATTACTATTAGCATGGACATGATGCCAGATCCTCCCACCTACACCACACAATTTAAACTTTACAATAAGGCGTTTGACTTTGTGATTTCACGTCATATTTTAACCGGAAGTTTTATTGGACAAGGCATGTGCAAGGCCAGTGTAGCCATTACGGCAGTTAACGCATCAAACGGCACCATTACTATCGAAAGCGCAATACCCGGATTAAGCAACACCGGTCCCAATAACCATGTTACAATTAAGAATTCCTGGGTTTCGGGAAGCGGCGGTTCTAAAATTACCAATGATGGAAATTACACCGTATCGGCCGGAGCAAGCGGCACCGTATTAACAGTAACCGGATTAAACAGCGCCGCACTCACCAATTTAGGCGCCAGCTCAATTGCAGGCAGGTTGTATTACAATGTGCAAATTGACTCCCAACTTTTGGCTTATGCCCAAAGCAAACAGAAGGCCGATATTTTTGAAGTTTTGTTAAGGGGCAAAGACCCTGAAAATTATTCTCTGAATTTGAGTGATTTATTCAGGTTTAACATTGTTGATAAATGCAACGACATTATTGCCACCAGTACTGAAAGCGAATTTAATTCAGGAATCACTTCCCGTATTGGTGCCACATTTAAACTATCGAATGCCGATGATACCATTATCGGCACTTACGATACAGGAACCGTATCGGCCGATGAGGAAACCATTTTGATTCCAACCGACAACGATCTAAGTCTTGTACCAAAAGCAGGAATTTATTTAGTTTTTAGTGAAACATTGAGCAGTGTTTCTGTTGTGGCCACCAAAAGGGCATTTAATGTGCCGGGTATTCAAAACAGAGTTCTTCTTTCGGGAGATACATTTACAATTGATGGCACTAACTTTAATAACGGAACCTACACCGTTAAGTACATCGAAATAGTATCAGGAAATTCGGTTATATATGTGGAAGAAAGTCTAGATGAAGAAGCGACAACTGCCATACTTGATTATACCAAGAAATTAAATGTAATTAATATCACCACCAGTGGCCCTGACTACATTGTACATGCCAAATTTGATGCAGGTTTACAGGCAATAAAAGAGTGTGCAGATTTTATTACAAACAGCTTTTTTAACACCGAAGGGCTTCATTTGGTAGAACACATTTTGTTACGGCCAAGAGTGAATCAAACAGTTTACAAAACAATTGTGAACGGTGTAAATGGTCTTATTCCTGCCCCTAATCCCGGTGGCACCGTTACCTATACTAAATTCTACGCCATCGAATCAGCATTAATAGAAACTGTCGGGGAATCCAAGCGCTACTCGTTTTATATTGACGGTGATGATATGACATCCGAAATTCCACTGCCTACTGCCACCGAATACCCTAAATTAATTGTGGCTGGATCGTTAAATGGTGTAAACGATGGCACATATAATATATTAAACACCAGTTATGATTTACCAAACACCCGCAACAAAATTGAAGTGTATCAAACCATTTCATCAGCGACATTAAGTGGGGCCGACTGCGGCAACTTATACTTCAGAAAAACAAAATCCTTAAAAACCGTAATCGACTTTAAAACAGTAAAGACTCTATCAGAAGATGCCGCTGCGGTTTCGAACCTTTATCCTTTGGAAATAAAAACTTCAACGCCGGACAGCAACAACGGTACATACAAAATAGCCTTAGCGAGCAATAATTCAGGTGATGTGGATTTCATTCTATCGGAAAAAATTACCGAACTAAGCGATAGCCTACTTCCCATAAACATCAATGATGACGAAGATTGTGCCAATAAGGATCCTTATTCATTTATTGGAAGTGTTGTTTTACCCTATTGGCAGGGAAGATTTAACAACAACGATTTCAGAAACCACATGGAACGCTCAATACGAACAGAATGCCCTGCCCATATTGCGCTGAACATCTGCTGGGTGAGTCCAACACAATTTGAAGAATTTGAAAACAAATACAAATTATGGCTGGTAGAAAAATCGAAAGAAACTAAAGACTCTCAAACCCATGTTAACGCGCTTAAAGGGTTGATGGATGCCATGAACGTTTTAAAATCGGTTTACGAAACCGGAAGTATTTACGATTGTGCCAATGAAGGTGACACCAAAAATTCGCTTGTACTTAACAAAACTATTATTTAAAAATAAATTAAAAAAAACAATATGAACAGCTTTTTGAATCAACTACCGGTTTTTGAGGCCAACCAGGTCCTCACCAGCAGCCAACTAAACAGCATGGTTGATTACCTCGACCAGCAAAACAGAATAACCCGTGTAAACCTTATTGGCACTGGCATTGCCTGTGGTCTTGAGGTGCGTAAAAACGCCACCGACACTGAGCTAACCATTACAAAAGGAATGGGAATTACTTCCAATGGTTATTTAATAAGTTTAGGTGAAGACCGACCGGCTACAAAATACAGGACTTATTTTCTTCCACAGGGAACCAGATATATTCCTTTTGAAAATAACTCCGGCGTTGTAGATGTAACGCTTTACGAACTCCTGACGGAAGATGTTACCATTTTTCCAAGCGACACTCCAGTAACACTCGACTCCACTTTTCTATCCAATAAAGTAGTGCTTTTGTTTCTTGAGGTGGTGGACGTTGACCTGCAATCGTGTTTAGGCAAGGCCTGCGACGAACATGGTAAACAGCGTTCCTTTAACCTGCGTAAATTGTTGATTAGCAAAACCGACATGAACAAAATTAACGGGCGCATCCACACACAAACCGTGCCTTATGAAGAAAAATTCGGACTCTCCTCTGGAACCAACCTGCCATTGCTGCCCGAACTGTTTATGCGAAAACCGGTATTTGTTTTTGGTGCCGACCCTAATGACCCTTTAATATGCTACACCGATTTTTCAAATGGATTTGTGAATTCACTTAACAGCCCGGTTAAACCTACTTCATTATCAATAAGCCCCGATCCTGAACTGCAGGATTTGTCGCTCTACCCCCCCAAAATATTTGAAGTAATAGAAGCCACCTATACT
>JADLED010000199.1 GCA_020846335.1 Bacteroidia bacterium | reverse complement strand
GGCTGGGCCATTTTGCAGAGCATTATTGGTTTAAGCGGATTTTACAGCATCACCAACACATTACCACCACGTTTTATTCTGGCAGTGTTGCCACCGGTTGTTGGCATGATTATTCTGTTTAACACTAAAGGTGGAAAAGCATTTATTGACTCATTAAATGCAAAAACACTCACACTTTTTCATACAATCAGGGTGCCTATTGAATTGGTATTGTTTTGGCTTTTTCTTTACAAAGGCGTGCCAGAGTTAATGACCTTTGAAGGGCGCAATTTCGACATTTTTGCAGGCTTAAGTGCCCCGTTAATTTATTATTATGGTTTTATAAAACAGAAATTAAGTTATCGCATAATTATAGCCTGGAATGTGTTGGGTTTGATTCTTTTGTTTAACATTTTGGTTAACGCCATTTTGTCGGTGCAAACGCCTTTTCAGCAATTTGCTTTTGAGCAGCCAAATGTGGCTGTGTTTGTGTTTCCGTTTATTTTACTTCCTGCCTTTTTGGTACCCATGGTTTTGTTTGCACATTTGGTTTGCATCCGTCAATTATTACTAAAATCCGGTACTAAATAGCATTTTTACATTTAGGTGCTGGCTTATTAATGCTGTATTAACAAATTGGCCAAAACATCATTTGATGGCAATTGCGAGGCAAGTCTATTGCTGCGAATATATCAGGTGTTTTTGTGGTTGTTTAAAATCCAACTATCCAAAGCTTCTTCGCCGGGTGGTAAATTTAATATTGCACTGATGTTTGATTTGTGAAGTTTTACCGTGCCCACTGGCATAAATAACTGTTCCGAAATTTGTTGTGTACTGTTTTGTGCCACCATTAGTTGAATGATGCGTTGCTCGGTATCGTTTAATTTATTAAGCAACTCTAACAATTTCTCCCTCTCGTTTAATAATGGTATTTTTAATAAATGTTTGCTGGTATAACGTTTGCCACTTTCTATTTCTACCAGGCAATCGTCAATTTCGTCGTTAGAAATATCGTTGAGTAAAAACCCATAAACATTATCCTTCAATAAATTATTATTGTTTTGCCAATCGCTAGCTGTTGCGAGCAAAATTATTTTCACGCTTAGTCCATCTTGCTTTGCAATTGTGGCTATTTGGGGAGCAGAGAGGCCGGTTATTCCAAAATCCAGCACCGCCACATCCGGCTTACTTGTTCGTATCAAGTCCATAACCTCATCGCCATTGTCGCAGGTACCTTCTACGTTATAACCCAGTATTTCGAGGTATATTTTTGTGCCATATAAAATAATTGGCTGGTGGTGAGCAATTACTATTTTCATTTTAGGTTTAATTGTTTGTATTAGTGTTTGTTTGTCGGCTGTAAATTAACTCAGTTGTAGCGCGGTATTTTAATCTGCATGTACGTGTTTTTTTCTTTTACTCCCCATTTAATAAGTCCATTAATTAGTTTTATTCTTCCATCCATCCGCCTTATTAATACCAGTTCGGCTTGTTGTAGGTTAGTTGCAACGCTAAGTACCATTCCGTTTACCATCAACTCAACCAAAAGGTCCTCAATGCCCTGTTTAATAACAAGACTTCCATTGATAGTTTCCGTATGTGTTTGCAGCAATGCAATAGCCTCTTCGATGGTGCGGTACAACTGCAGTTCTTCATTTGGACTTAAGCATCTGAAATATTTTATGTCGGTGCTTAACTGACTTTTTGTATTTTCCTGGAGGTTGGTTACCAAATGATGAATGCTCTCGTGCAAACCATAATACTCAAACAAATGCGGGCGCAAATCGACGCTTATTTTTTTGGCAGATTCGGCCAGTTTTTTAAGTTTTTCACGCGAATCAAGTGGACTGCGTTCAAACTGCTTTAAAACCGCATTTATTCCTTTTACCAATTCAGTATCCATCTCTAATGCGAGGCGTTTATTTTCAATTTCGCCGTGTTCGAGCATTTCCCGCATAAACAAATCATCTTTCCGTTTTTGAATTTTTAGTCGATAGTACTTGTTACCAATAACTACCATCCAAACACAAAGGGCCATTAACAGCGTAAAAACTATGCGAAATTTAACGACATGTTGATTTGCCAAAACATTTTGTTGTTGTAATCCAAGCTGCTGTTTTTCCAATTCTTTTTTATACTTGTCTTCTTGTTGCAGCAATATCGGATAAGCACTGCCACGCTGACGATTTCTTATTTCGTTAATGTAGTTTGAAAAATAGTTACTGGCCTGGTGGTACCTTGCCAAATTTGCAAGTGATTTTACCATGGTTTCCGAAATCTTTATGCGGTTACTTAATACATTGCATGTATCTGCAATGGCTTTGCAGGAATAGTAACTCAGGTTAAATTGTTCGCGGTTGTTTAATGCGCCAAACAATTCCATCATTTTTAAATGTAGTTCAAACAACAGGCAGGGGTTATTTTTTTCAATAAAATTGAGGGACAAATCGTACTTTTCTTTGGCAAGCCGGTAATTTTTTTCGAGATAAAAAAGGTAGGCCTGCTGAATGATTATTCTTGAATGTTGTTCTTTAGACAAATACTTGAACTTACTTTCTTCAAATTCTTCCTGAATTTTTCGAAATTGCGTGTACTGTCCGGCCTCAAACAACACCATGGCCTTAGTGTAACTGGCATTGCTAATATACTCTGACTTACGGTCTGATTTTCGTGCACACACCAAACTCTTATTAACAGAAGCCAGAGCAAGGTCGTAATTTCTTAAGCTGATGTGCGTTTTGGATAGCAGTAAGTTGGCCTGATAGGCATCGTCGTTACTAATGTTTTCAGTTTTTAAAAATTGTTCGATGTAATACACTGCTGCCCTGTTAAGGTTTTGTTGGTATAATCCATTAATTTGTTTTTCGAGCAAAACAATATTGGTGGATTGGGCACTTACCAGAGCGTGCAACATCCCTATTAAAAACAAAAAACTATACCGGTACAATTTCCTCACTTTACTATTTGGATTCCGATTTGTTTGACGTAAAAATAAAGAGATTCTTAACAGTGCTGCACCTAATCCTGTTTGGAAGAACCTGATTAAGGTAAAAAAAACAGATATATTTTGTATTTGCACAAAAAAAACAATCCATCTTAAAAACAGTTATTTTCAATTTTATTCTATAAATATTGTTCTCAAAAACCCTTTAAACAGTGCATTTTATAGATAAGCACTATATACTCACCTAAATCTAAATATTTTAGATTTTTAAGCTAAGGCCTAAGTGCGTGTGCGCAAAATTATGAGTCAGGGGTTTACCTCATGTTTAGGGTTATCCCTAGCTGTTAAAAACCAAAATTTACAGGCTGGATAGCTACCTTTGCTTATAACATCAATTTTACATACCGTAAATGGCTGTTTGTGGTGTTAAAAAAACAACATTAGGGGGTAATGTTACCATACTTAATACGGGGTTAATAAACGCCAAAGCGTTGAGAAAAAAACGGGGACGAAAATGTGGTTACAATCTTACAGGTATTTTTTGAGCGTTAAGTTGGTCGTGTTTACAGTGTGTTTCACTTAATGCAAATCAGAAAATTTTAATTCAACTGTAAGATTGTTCGTCCCCTATTTTTTTAGGCGCCTGTTTTGTTGAAAGGCTGTTGGTGCTAAAAATGGCTAAACCAATCGCCTTAAAATTGGATGATTTGTGTTTTTTTAAAGATTTTAAATCCCGGTAAACGTTTAGTGCAACCAGTTCTATCATTCTTCACCGGGCATGGAAATCGTAAGCGCACCAAGCAATTCAACCTTTAACATTTGAACATGGTGGCAGGAGCAAACAAAAGACAAACTTTGAAAGCTACAACTATTTTAATTAATTGGGCCAGCGGAAGAACGAAATTTTACTTTTGTGTATTTTGTTTTAAATTCGTAACGCTATGGTGCCTGTTAATAAACCCCATGGTGCCGGCTCAATTTGTAAAAACCAAACAGCAATAACACCCCCGTTAAAGGTGCTTTGCAATCTTCAATAAAGCAACAACATAAGAAATGATACTTGAACAAACAGAAATAAAATACAAAGAAAAAGTGATTTTTGAACGACTTGTAATGTCAACAAAATTCAAGAGAGTACCCAAGCTTTTTACCGAAGATGAAGCCTGTTTTTTGTATCTAACCAAAGGAGCTTTTAATTTTAGAACGCCCACAAATTTATTGACGTTTAATGAAGGAGACGGCATGCTTTCGAAATGCGGCAACTACTTTATTGAAAATGTGAGCATTAACGAAACCACCGAACATCAGGTAATTTCGGCTATTGGCGCTTTTTTTTATCCAACCATGGTAAAAAGTTTTTTTCAATCCGACCTTTCTATTGAGCAATTTCAAAACAATTTTGACACGGTAAAAGTAAGCATTGAACCATTGATGAAGTCATTTATAGACAGCATCAATTATATGTTAGATAATCCGGAATTAGCGGATGAAAACCTGATAATTACAAAACTGAAAGAACTTCTACTACTTTTAAGTAAGTCTGAAAATTCAAATTCAATCAATGCCTTTGTTAATTCTCTTTT
>JADLED010000198.1 GCA_020846335.1 Bacteroidia bacterium | reverse complement strand
AGTCCTGATAAAGAAGTGGTAGCCCTTGGCCAAACTTATTTTGCTGTGCAAACGCGTTTACGAGAAATACAGCAACTCGATACGTATAAAAATCTTAGTGACGAAAACGAAAAGCGTTTGTTCCTGAGAAAAGAAATGGCGGTGCATAATAAAAAACTGGCCACTGTGGCTAAAGATGCAGGTGTTATTGATCCAATAGATTATGCCATTTTCCAGAATTTTGGTTACAAAGGCTTATATGGTGGCTTGGATGCGAAGGGAATTCATGCCAAAAAGGGATTGAAAAAAAGCGAACACATTTTAGATCACATGGGAAGTACAGAATTAGCCGCAAACCTTTTCAGAGCTACCCAGGCCGAAGAAAAACTAAAACGGGAAAACATTAAGGGCAAACAAAAAGCCAATGAAGCTCATTTAGAAGTGGGTAAAAAAGTACGGCAAACCATTCAGGAACTTGGCGGTACCATGCCTGAAAATCTTCCTGTGGCAGATAATATTAAAACAATCGGAACAAAAAAGGAAAATAAAAAGCTAAAAGACAAATGAAAATTGACCTGAACTCATTAGTAATTTAAAATTTGCTTTTGCGCTCAAATTATCATTTAACTCCCTTCATGTTTTTACTCCCGCTTCTTTACTCTACATTCACCAGTTATCATTCCTCATCCCCAAAAAATCCCCCTTTCCGCCTTTAGCACCAACCGCAATTTTTCTCTATTTTAGGGCTTCTTAAAAACTATCATGAAAAAACACACCCTTATACTAGCGCTGGCATTTGGCCTCGGCTTTGGCCTTGTGGCGCAAAACAAACTGCTTACCGTGCAGGAGGCCGTGCTCAAAGGTCGCGGCGCCCTTGCCCCCAAACGCCTGCAAAATCTGGGCCTTGTGCCCGAAAGCAAAAAGGTGGCCTACGTTGATAAAAATGTGCTCAACAGCATTAACGCCGAAACCGGTAAAACCGACTGGAGCCTGAGCACTGTTGATTTTAATAAAACGCTTAGTGCCGCCAGTATGGACACCGTGCCTGCCTTTGAAGGCCTGCGCTGGAAAAGCGCTACCGAATTTTGGTTCACCACCAAAAAAGGCGAGTGGCTGTATAACACCGCTACCAAAAAAATAACTAAGTCAGAACGTAAAGCCTCCGACAATACCCTCGAAGACCTCGACGAATTTAAAGAAGGCGAAGTGTATGCCTACACCAAAGACAATAACGTGTACGTGTTTGCCAACGGAAAAAGCGCACAGGTAAGCACCGATGGCAGCTATGAAATTGTAAACGGCAAAAGCGTGCACCGCGATGAGTTTGGAATTAGCAAAGGCACCTACTGGAGCCCCAAAGGCAATGCGCTGGCGTTTTACCGCATGGACCAAAGCGATGTAAGTGATTACCCAATTATTGACTGGAGCACTTACCCCGCAAAAAATAAAAACATTAAATACCCCATGGCTGGTAACAAAAGCCATTATGTTACTCTTCGCATTTACAATGTAAATACCGGTAAAACCGTTGATGTAAAAACCGTTGGCCCACGCGAGCAATATCTTACCAACATTGCCTGGAGCCCCGACGAAACAAAAATTTACATTGCCATTGTTAACCGCGAACAAAATCACTGCTGGCTCAACGAGTACAATGCAAGCACCGGCGATTTTGTTAAAACCCTGTTTGAAGAAAGCGACGACAAATACATCGAGCCATTGAACCCGATGTTGTTTGTGAAAAACAACCCCAAACAATTTATCTGGCAAAGCCGCCGCGATGGCTACCTGCATTTTTATTTGTACAACAGCGATGGCAGTTTGGTAAAACAACTCACCAAAGGCAACTGGGAAGTGAAAGATGAAAATGGTTTTGACGAAAAAGGCGAGAACCTCTTTTTTACCGCCAACGAGCAAAGCCCCGTTAATCAGGATCTGTACATGGTAAACCTTAAAAGCGGAAAAGTAAAACGCCTCACCGAAGGCAATGGCTACCACACCGGTTTTGTAAGTAAAAAGGGCGATGTGTTGCTGGATGTGTTTACTTCGTGCTACACACCGGTGGAGTACCGTGTGATTAATGTGAGCAATGGAAAATCGTCGGTGTTTTACAAAGGCGAAAACCCCATTAAAGATTACAAGCTCGGAAGCTGGAGTTTGTTCAGCATTAAAAACAACGAAGGTCAGGATTTGTATTGCCGCCTGTTTAAGCCGGTGGATTTTGACAGCACCAAAAAATATCCGGTGTTGGTTTATTTATACAACGGTCCGCATTCGCAAATGGTTACCAACCGCTGGATGGCCGGTGGAGAGCTGTGGTACCAGTACATGGCACAAAAAGGATACATTGTGTTTACACTTGATGGGCGTGGCACCTCATACCGCGGCAAGGCTTTTGAACAGGCCATTCACCGCCAGCTGGGCACAAAGGAAATGGAAGACCAATTGAAAGGGGTGGAGTATTTAAAATCGCTGCCTTATGTGGATGGCAACCGTTTGGGTGTTCACGGATGGAGCTTTGGTGGTTTTATGACGACCTCGTTAATGACACGCAACCCGGGCGTGTTTAAAGTGGGCGCCTGTGGCGGTCCGGTAATTGACTGGGCTTATTACGAAATTATGTACGGCGAGCGTTACATGGACACACCTCAGGAAAACAAAGAGGGTTACGACAAAAACAATTTGCTCAACTACGTGGATAAATTAAAAGGAAAACTGTTAATGATTCATGGAGCGCAGGACCCGGTGGTTGTGTGGCAACACAGTATTCTGTATCAGAAAAAAGCCGTTGAAAAAGGCATGCAGTTGGATTATTATGTGTATCCGGGGCACGAGCACAATGTGTTGGGGAAAGACCGTGCGCATTTGATGGAAAAAATCTGTAATTACTTTATTGATAATTTGTAAGGCTGATAGTTTGATTTTTTGGGCGTGCCCCCGCCATCTTCTTATTTTCGTCTAAGGCGGGGTCGGGTCACTCCGGGCTCCGCTATCGCTACGGTTTTTTAAGGCGATAGAAGAGGCATCGCCTTAAAAGAACCAAGCCCTCCGTACCCCTCACGCAGTATTTCGTAGGGTTTAGACAACTATTTAGTTACCTGCTATCATTTATGTAAATTCGTTGCAATCATGCGGTTTTTTAATTCGGTATATTTTAAAATAGTGGCAGCTCTGGTTGTTGGCTTTTTACTTTACCTCGAAAGTTTTGTGAATGTGAATAAGGATTTTGGGGTATTTACCTCCGCTTCCCGTTTGGTTTTTGAGGGCAAGACCTGTGACGAGGTGTGGATAAAATCGGGAAGTGCGGGTTTGAAATATTTTTACAGTCCGCTTTTTGCAGTGCTCTTATTTCCCTTAAAGGATTTGCCGCAGGGCATCAGCAATTTGGTGTGGTTGAGCTTGAATCTGTTGGTGCTGCTCCGCATTTTTAAATTACTGGCTTTTTATTTGTCCCTGCACAATTGGCCGGATAATAAGCGGAAGTTATTTTACTTACTTACATTTTTGGCTGTGGCCCGCAGCTTATACGACTGCTTTAGTTTGGGACAAATGACTTTTATTTTGGTTTGGGCCGGCCTGGAGGCGTTTAAGTGGATACACAATGGTGAAAAACTAAAAGGAGCGGCCCTGCTGGCACTTGTCATCAACATAAAACTTATTCCCATAGCGCTGCTGGCTTACCTGTTTTATACCAAAGAGTGGAAAGCCGCTTTTTTAACACTGGTGTTTTTTGGGCTTTACCTTTTGCTGCCTGCTTTGTTTTTAGGTGATGACTTTAACAGGCAACTTCATGCCGGATGGTTGGCAAGCATTACTTCCACTAATGCCGGAAGTATTATGGATGACTATGGCCGCCAAAGCCTGTCGTCATTTATTCCGGCTTTACTCATGGACACCCCTTTGCAGTTTGACTTAAAACGCAATTTTGTAAACCTGGATGCCAATCAGGTGAATTTGATTTTGAATATGGTTCGCTTGCTTTTGTTGGGTCTTTTAGCGGTTTTGTTTGGAAGGCCTTTGGTAAAGCCAAATTCCGCGCAAAAACTTTTTTACCACCTCAGTTTAATTTGTTTGTTAACGCCTTTGTTTTTTCCGCATCAGGGCAAGTATTCGTTTTTTTATTTGCTGCCGGCTTATGCCTTTTGCATTTACCATATAATGCAATTAAAAGAAATTCCGGAGCAAAAAGCCTTGGTAAGGAAGGCGATGTTTCTAACACTAATTTCGTTTGTATTTTTAAGTCTGACCACCGACGGCTTAATTGGCCGACGTTTAAGCGATTTGTGCGAGTACTTAAACCTTATTACCATTGGCAGCTTTTTTCTTCTGGCTGCTGTTTTTAGCTTACGAAGAGTTTAGAGGTTTTTTCCAACACGGAGACACGAAGACACGGAGGCACGGAGACACAGAGTTTATTAATTTTTAGGGTACCTAAGTGCCCTTAGTGCCTTGTGGTTATATCTTCACTCACTTTTATTCCAACTGCTTTTACTGAATTTTACCGAAAAGGCCAGCATAAAAAAAGCACCGAAGCACGAAAATAAAATGAGCAGATGAAAAACAAGGGCAATGCGGTAGCCATTCCAGTATGGGGCTGTGGCATCGCTGAGTATGAGCCAGCCAGGAAGCAACAAGGCAATCGAAACCGAAAGTGCAATTAAAAGAAAAGCCATGTTTTCCAGTTTTTGCAAAGGCCAGTTAAACAAATACTGCTGCTGTGGCAAATCTTCTCCCCACTCGTGTAACAAATAAAAATGCCCGTAATTGGTTTTGATAAATACTGCACGCCGACTGTTAACACGCTTGTTGTATGAGTCTGCAAGTACATAGTAGGAATTTATATTTTTCTGGTAAGTGAGGTTCAGGTACTCTATTTTGAGTGTGGCTTCGTAAGGAATCTCTCCTTTGTACTTGTTTCTGTGCACAAGACAAAGCCGGTACTTAATGGCAGTTTCGCCAATTTCGTTGAGTGTAAAAATGGAGTCGCTTTCCACATCCTCTTCGTTTACCAATTGTTGGGTGTTTTCGTAGAGTTTTAAATTCTCCAGAATTTTTTTATTGCTGAGTAAATCCTTGTCAAGCAGGCGACGTGTTTCGTGGAGCAGTTCCTCGCCACCCGCTCTTTGTTTTTTACGGACCTTTATAAGGGCATTGCGGATGTTTGTTTTAGGAAACATAGTGCACCGATTGTGTGTTAACTTAAGAGCATTTTTGCCTGTGCCACCAACGATTTGCCTTTGTATTTTAGTTTTTCTTTCAGGTTTTTGGACCTGCTAAGATTTACTTCGTGATTAACCCAGTCGATGGCGTATTTGTAATAGGTTTTAGAGTGCAGGCGTTTAAAATCGTAATCGCGGTCGGTAATGTTTTCCCAGGGGCCGGGCACCTGCATGGCGCCATTCACTTCTTCGTAAAGTGGTGTTCCGGTAATGGGGTAGGCAACAGTTATGGTGTAAAAACTTGGATTGGATTCTTTCAGATGAACAATGGTTTCTTTGATGTCGTTTCTATCTTCACCCGGATAGCCGAGCATGATAAAGGTACCGGCTTCAATGCCTGCTTTTTTTGTTTTAATAATGTTTTCGCGCACCATTTTCACATCAACTCTTCTATCCATGGCATCAATAATTTTTTGCGAACCGCTTTCGGCACCAATCCAAACTCTGAAACAACCGGTTTCTTTTAAAATGCCAATCACTTCATCGCTCATTCGGTCGGCACGTGTAATTATTTCGTAAGGAATTTTTATGCCGCGCTTTACAATTTCGTCTCTGAATTCGCGGAGCCATTTGTGGTTAATGGTAAACACATCGTCCACAAACCAAATCTGGTCGGGTTGATAATTTTGTTGAAGGTAAGCCATTTCGTCCACCACCAACTTTGCACTGCGGCGG
Source organism: Bacteroidia bacterium (assembly GCA_020846335.1). Taxonomy (GTDB): domain Bacteria; phylum Bacteroidota; class Bacteroidia; order B-17B0; family Aurantibacillaceae; genus Aurantibacillus. The sequence goes on along the minus strand of JADLED010000198.1, from coordinate 5,748 downwards.
CGATAGGTTCCTCCGTATACCGCACGGCTGCACCATTTGCAGGTATAAGGGCATCCCCGCATGGTGCTTAAGGAGTACATGCTGTAACCGTGGTGTTTTTTCCAGGCATTGCCATACAGGGTTAAATCTATTTTATGACGTGCCGGCATGGGCAAGGTATTTATGTCGCGAATAAGTGTTCGCTCAGGCGTGAAAATAATTTCTTCACCTTTTATAAATGCAGTGCCGTGTATGGTTTCATCAATACTTCCGGTAGTTTGAAAGCTGTTGCAAATTTCAAAGAAAGTTTCTTCGCCTTCACCTATCACCAACAAATCGGCACCATGTTGTAAATAATTGGCGGCATTGTAGCGTATTTCGGGACCACCCAGCACCACTTTGCAATGTTTGAGAGTAGGTTGTGATTTAATAAAGGCAATGGTTCTTAGCACCGAAATTTTGGTCATAAGATTGGTGTAAATGCCAATAATTTTTGGTGGCGATTGCAGCAAAGTTTTTTTAAACTGTTCGAACGATGAAAAAGTGGTGTCGGTTACTGTGTTCTCAATGCCTTTGCTATCAAGGTATGCGGCAATGTATAAAATTCCGAGCGGCACATAAGGCCGCATGATGGCTTTTTCTTTCTCATCATCTTCTAAAAAATATCCGTGTGTGAGTAGTATCACGTTGTTTTTTGCTTCACGTTAAATTGTTCAAACACCTGCGAAAATGCGAGTATCCAAATAACGTATTCCACAATATTAGTAATAAAACTGCCGGTGAACTGATAAATAAAAACAAATATGAATAATGCCAGCCGGTAATAGTTGTGCCGCACTTTGGTTTTAAAAAACAAATACCATTGCAATGCCAGTCTTAGCACAACACCTGAAATGCCAAAAATGGCAAGGGTTTCGCCCATGGTGTTGGGAATATCGTAACGGTTATAATCGCCCCAATAGCTGATAAAGGCTTTTACCAATATTTCAACTTCAACTTTAATCTGGCCTAAGCCAATGCCAAACCAAATATTTTTTTGAGTGATGAGGAGCCAGGCAATGTAAAAGGAATCTTTTGTTCTGCCATTGGCGGAGGTATCGGTACCATTAAAAATGCTGAACAGACGAAGACTAAAAGGGTTTTCGGGAAAAAAGAAAAGCAACACAAGTATGGCTAAAGCAAACACCAACAGCACCGACAGGCTGATTAAAAACGGGCGACGATAATGTAAGAGCTGGTTTCTGAAAATGAAGCCTAATATAATGGCGGTTAACAAACTGGCGCCAATTACGCCAAACGACAGCGACATGAGGACCGGAATAAGAATTAAGAGCAGAGTTACCAGTTTGTTCTGTTTAACCTGTCTGAACAGAAATTTAAAAATGTAGTAATACACAATTGGCACTAAAAGCAGCGAGTAATAAGAAGCTTCGTAGGTAAGTAATTTGAGTCGCGGGAACTCGTGTTTGGCCATGGCTTCGCGGTTAACCCACCAGAACCAATCCTGATAGTCGGGTGGCATAAAAAAGAAAAACACCGAAACCAAAACAAAAAACAGATTGACTACAAGTATTTGTTTAAAAAGCAGGGAGAGCTTTTCGTAATGATTAAAAAAATGATAAAAGGAAATAACTGCGAAATAGGTGAATATAAAATAAAGGTTTGATTTTAGAAATGAAACGAGTTCAACGCCATTTACCAGATGAATAAGATCGAATAATAACAAAAAGGAAAAAAAAGGAAGCCAGTAGGTTTTGCGTTTGTTAACCAATTGCCTGTAAAAAAAATACGGGCTTAAAAGGGTTGTGTATAACAAACCTTTTGGCAGGAACAAGGCGTTAAAAAAAAAATAGACATGCGCCAGAACCGTGTATTTACTTATACCCGGCTTAGTGTCACTTTTTTTCTGTTGCAAAAAGGTCATTGGTATATTTTCTTCCTGAATCAAAATAAATTAATTTGCACAATATTATAAAGGCTATTACCAAAGATACCTGAAAAACAATGTTGGTAAAAATTAATATTGCCGGCAGTAAAATCACCGGAAGCATTACCAAAAGAAACTGCAACGATTTGGTTTCGCCAAGCACCTGCCGGTGAAACAGGTAATACTGAAAAGGCACGTTAATAAAGGTGGACAGAATGAGTCCGTAAACAATGCCATTAACGCCCGCCAGCCAATAACCAAGAATCATGGCAATAAAATGACTGATACGTATTGTAATTTCGAACAGCGAATTGAGTTTAATTTTTTTTGTGCCATTAATAAAATAATACGGCACAATAATGAGTAACATGCCGGCTTCAAAAATCAGATACAGTTTTATAAAGAGAATGCTGTTTAAATACGTTTCGTTGCCCAGCCAGAGTTTAAAAACGGGGTCGCCAAACAACAGCAGGCCAATGGTGAAGGCCCAGCCGGGCAGGGCAATTAAGCTGCGTGATAAATAATACAGCGGCGCCACCTTGCTGCTCGAGGCCAATCGGTACGACACCCGTGGAAAAATAAAACTGCCAAAAGCCAGAAAAATATTGTGAATGTTGGCACCAATCATTGAAGCTATATAATAATAGCCCATGGTTTTAATATCGGTAAACCAGGCCACGGCCAGTTTATCGGTTAAAAAACCAATGAGTGCGATAGACGATTGCAACCAGTACCAAAAATTGTAGTGTATGTATTGCGCCCGTTCTTTAAAAAAATTTGGTACCGGCCAACAAACAATGTTTGAATTAAAACGGTGCAACACTATTAACTGGAGAACAATATTACTTACGCTGATGAGTAATGTAAAAATTAAAACGCTTAGCAGGTTCTGTCCAAAGCCCACCATCAGCAGGTTTCCAAGCACCACCGAGTTTTTCGAAATCATTGAAAGTTTGGAATTCAAATCAAAACGCTCAAAGGCTTTAAAAACCGAAAGCACCGATATCTCCACAAATTTTATTCCCCACGAAAGTGTGGTAAGAAAAAGCAAACGGCCCGCAAATTCGTAGTTATCGGATTTATAGAACCAACTTACCAGATTGGAAACATACATAATGGCCCCCACCACTATTGCCATGGCAAATAAAAACAGCGACATGGAAAAACTATAACGAAAAACGTTTTGAATTTCGGTGGTCTTGTTTTCGGCACGATACTGCGCTATCAGACGAATGATGGTGTCGCCAATACCAATGTTTAAAATATTTACCGATTGTGTAATGGTAACGGCAAGCATCCACAAGCCATATTGTTCAATACCAAGTTTGGAAATAAAAACAGGTGTGGCAATTATCAGCAACAAGGGGTACAGTGCCAGTTCGGCAATGGTCCATGCCGAATTTTTTACAAACTGTTCCTTGCTAAGGCTCATAGCGCTAAATTAGCCCTTTTTTTATTATACTTTTTTACTCTCTTAAAAATGAGTTGGCGGTGTAATTAAAATTAGTGAGGCAATACATCTATTTTTCATAATTTAGCTCAAAAACTAATGACAGAGCATTCGAATAAAATTGCAGACGATGAAATTGATTTGGGTTTGTTCAGACACTGGTTGAATGCCATTTTTGTTTACCCACTTAGCCTGCTGTTCAGCAATGTAAAAACAACGCTGGTTTTTTTAATTTTGGCCTTACTGGTAAGTTTTGGTTTAAAATTTGCACTCACTAAAACCTACAAATGCTCGTTCATTATCCGACCTAACGAACGCAATGAACGGGTGCATGTGCGTATGTTGAATGATGTTCAGTCGCTTTTAAAACTGGGTGATTCAAAAGGTTTGGCTCAGGAATTAAAAGTGGATTTAAAAATGGCCAAAAGCATTGAAAGCATGGAGGTAACGAATTTTGCTTTTGCCAAAGACCGGGCCGACTCGTCGAATACGTCGTTAATAATTCTTGAATTAAAAGACTACAGTCAGGCATTACCAATTCAGAATGCCATTTTAAATTACCTAGAAAATAATCCATATTTTAAAAAAATAAAAGGTTATCAAAAAACGAACATTGAGCTTAAAACGCAGCTAATTGACAAGGATATTTTGTTTTTAGACAGCCTCAAAAAAATGCAATTGAGCAATTACGACAAGCTAAAAGTAAACGAAACAACCGCAATTTTACTTAAGGACCTGATTAACCCTACTGCCACCTACACGCTTTCGCTTGAACGGCTCAATCAAAAAGCCGGCTTGCTGGGGCAATCCATGTTTTTGGATAATTTTCAACTGGTAAAAGGCGTGGTGGTATCAGAAAAACACAGTTGGCCGCCGCGAACACTAATCATGTTGATCTTTTTTATACCAGTATTCTTAATCCTGTGCGTTCTTTTCTTGCACATTAAAAGCCGTCGCAGCTCGAAAAAAATCCTTGCATGAGCGTGAAGGAGATATTTCGTGAATTAAAAAATCAGCGTTATGTCCCTCTTGCCTTTCTATTTCTTGGCTTACTGTTAATCCTTAAAAACTTAAACACTCCTATTAATGATTTTGGAAATTATTACTACGGTAGCCAGATACTTACTGAAGGGCGCTTTACAGCACTGATTTATACCGACATCAATTACTTTAATCAACAAATTTCTAATTTCGGTGAGAAAAACTTTTTTGAAAACTACATTCCTGTGCCACCTTTTAGCGCAGTGTTTTACGCACCCTTTTGTCTGTTAAAAAGTAATCCGGCAAAATTGCTTTTTAATTTGTTAAGCCTGCTACTCTTTTGTGTTTCGCTTTTCAGATTAATAAAACATTATGGTATAAACTCCAATTATTTATTGGCACTTCCACTCATGTTTTTAAGCCCCCTTAATAACAATCTCCTTCAGGGACAAACCTACCTATTGATTCTGGCATTCATCAGCGAATCGCTGATTCAAAGTGAAAAAGGTCGGCATCAACTGTCTGCTCTTTTATGTGCACTTGTTATGGCACTCAAAATATTCCCTGCTTTCATTCTTTTGTTTTATTTACTTAAAAAAAAATACAAGGTCGTTATTTGGTCTCTTGTGTACTTTATTGGTTTTAATGCTGCCTGCCTGCTTTTTATTGACCCCGAAATTATTGGCTACTATTACACCAGCATCCTCCCGCGCCTTGCCAATAACGATATAATCGGTGCTTACTATTATGGTAATCAAAGTATGTATAGTTTTTTACTTAATTTATTCTCATTCGATTCTTTACAAAACCCAAATGCACTCCTTAATATACCCTATCTTGTTCCTGTCATCGAATCCCTGTTTGTTTCGTTAGCAATAGTAACGCTTATTGGACTCTTAAAACATAACAACCTGTTACTTTATGGTTGTACTCTGCTGGCTTTAATTCTTTGTTCGCGCTACACCACCAGTTATTCGCTTTTACTGCTGCTGCCACTTGGCGTGTATTTATTAAACAGTAAACAATTACCCTCCACAGCCATTCTTTCTTCACTAGCTTTGTTAGCAATCGCGTGTTCCCTGAACATCGCAGGTTTTAAAGATGCTGCCATATTTATAAAATTCGGACGTTTGTTGCTACTCGTTGCTGTTTTTGTAATTCTCAGTTATCACTTTCATATTAAGCTGAATCGTAAATTGCTTTTGTTGTTGTTTTTACCAATTGTGGCATACAGATGTTACAGCTTTTCAATTGTTCCAATCAATTATTTCCACATTCAAAATACCAAAGGAATTTTATATAATATTAGTTTGGCAAACGACACACTGGTTTTGCACAGCACATTAGGGGAAAAAGGCGCAACAGAAAAAATCGCCATGCATGGTAAGGCACATACTGATTCGCTTCTTGT
>JADLED010000197.1 GCA_020846335.1 Bacteroidia bacterium | reverse complement strand
ACGGAGCACCTCAATAGCATGACACCAGTTTTGGCAACAGTATGCCTGATGGAATTTGCATTTGAGGTATTGGGAGTTGAAACGCTGAAAGCAAAAATGAGCGCCGCCAACGAAAAGGTAATTGAGTTTAACAAACGCATTGGTTACACGCGTGCCGAATACCAGTCCGATAATCAGTTTCATTATTATCACACCAATAAGGAAGCGTTTAACAAGGCCATCACCGGCATTCGCGAAACCTTACAGAAATTGAATTCGGGTGTTTTTGAAATAGACATTACCACTTCCGAAATGAAAGAATTATTGCTCAACCCTTCGCATTTAAGTTTACGCGATTTAAAACTAAAAATTACGGAAGGGTAGTAAAAGGGTAGTTTTAGTTAGAAGTATCACGGTGGTATTATCGTCCTTTCTTAAAAAAGGTATTTGGGCGCCTGTCACCAGTATGAAGCTTACGAATTTAAACCTGAATTCATCTGCGTCTTATTAAAATATGATTAATATTCCTTGCAAATAGTATAAACCCACCTCAATAATTCACATAAAAGAAAGGCATTGAAGGCTTTTTAAGAAAGGGCTGGTTTATTTGGTGTCGATAGTTGTTCTCTTTTAAAACTAAGCACCAAAATACTTTTTAAAACTGAGTTTAAGCACAAGTCGTGTGGGAATGCAGGGATGCAAGGCCCAGGTAAAAAACCGTAATGGCCAAAAGCCTTGGTAATAAGGGAACTTCTGAATCTGCATTAACGAAAAAAGCTCCTTTTCAATGGCGTGAAACTGCCGGCGGTTATACCAAAAATACTCGCGGGGCATGCGCTTTTTAAAAATTTCCATTCCCAAATGAAAAGTCAGTTTTTCATTGTCGTATAACTTAAAATTTTTAGCCAGAGCAAACAGGTTTTGCGAAAACGAAATTTCTACAAATGGCACGCCAATGCATATACCCGTGAGTTTAAATTGTGGATACAAACTGCGGTGAAACACAAAACAATCAAAACCCGGATGTTTTTTTCCCTCTTCCTGATAAATTAAATGCAACTCTTCGGGCGTGGTAAATTTATTTTCAATGCGTCGGCGGTTAATAATAAAGGCATCGTGCCCTTCGTCAATAAAGGCTTTTACCTTTAAATAAAAATCGGGATACAAGCCAATGTCCACATTGCTGTAAATCAAAAAATCGGCACTGCTGCTGGTGTAAAGACGCTCCAGAACATCGGCCAATAGCGGCAGTTTTATTTTCTTTTCGAAATGTGCAAGGTCAGTTACCGAACGCGTAAGATTAGGTGTTAGCACAAACTCATCGGGCACCATGGCCCGGTCTTCTTCAAACTGCGCCGATAGCAAATCCACCTGCACCACTCTCTCTGCATTATTTTTGGCGGCTACCATGCTTTTAAACGTAATGGGCTGGGCAGTAAACAGGTCAGACGAAGGTTCGGCCACAAAAGGATTAACGATATGTGCTAGATGTAACAAAGCCTGTGTTAAAACCACAATATTGCGCTTTTTTATTTAAAATAAAACGCACCAAACTCATTAAATTTTACTTACTTGATTAACTTTAAGCATTGATTTAAGTTTGGAAAAATTTCCCAAAATATCCATTGTTACCGTTAATTATAACAACGCGGCCTTTTTAGAAGCCACCATTTTATCGGTATTAAATCAAAACTATCCTAACCTGGAATACATTATTGTGGACGGCGGCAGCACTGATGGCAGTGTTGAAATCATAAAAAAGTACGAACCGCAACTGGCCTGGTGGGTAAGCGAAAAAGACGCAGGACAATACCAGGCCGTGCAAAAGGGTTTTGAAAAAAGCACCGGCGAAATAATGGCCTGGATAAATTCGGACGACCTGTATGTGCCCTATTCGTTTTTTGCAGTGGCCGAAATTTTTAACGCCTTTCCAAATGTGCAATGGCTCATGGGCATACCGCGCGAATACAACGAATCGGGTGCCATGATTAGCCGGATAACCCTGCCCTGGGGCCGTTGGTCGAAACAACGGTATTATACGTTCGATTTTCAATTCATTCAACAGGAATCTACGTTTTGGAAACGAAGCTTGTGGGATAAAGCGGGCGCACGCTTAAACCCTGATTGCAAATACGCCGGTGACATGGAGCTGTGGACACGCTTTTTCAGACATGCCCGCCTGCACACCACACTGGCTACCTTAGCGGGCTTCAGGCACCATGGCAACAAACAACGCTCTGTTCAGTTTCGCGAACAGTATTTGTTAGAGTGTCAAAACATCATACGTAACGAACTAAAAACATTTTCCTTACTAAAACGTTTGGCCTATGTTTTACTTCGTTTGTTGGGATATATTTTTGGCCCTTTCTTTTTTTACGACATTCCCATTCTCAACATTGTTTATCCCCTACTCTTTTCCATTCCCAAGCCCATTAATTATAATTTTGAAAAAGGAAAATACATTAAAAAAAATCTGATGGTAAAACTTCCACCCTTCTTTATTGGCAAACGGCAAATACACAAACGCATGTTTGATAAAGATTTTAAGAAGGAAGGGTAGTTGTAATTAAACGGGCATAATTTAAAGTAAACAATTTGGGTTTGTGGAAACAATTAAAAGGAACCATTTGAGGCAGTATTTTGTAGAATTTCAGTATTCGGAAGCAATTTCAAAACTTACCGGAATGCCCTTAAATAAAGCAGTTCAGAGCTTTAAGATAGCGTTAACACCTAAAATTTTCAGGAAATAAAAAAATAGTTTACCTTTACACCATAAAAATGAGCGTTAATCCTGTATCGCTAAAAACCTTCAAAATCAAAAAAACATGTGGAAACTTCTTGAATTAATCGCCGTAGCTGCGCTTTTATTGGTATCAATTACCGAGTTTTTTTACCCGATTATTGCGGGTAAACCTTTGTTTGGTTCTTTCAGAAAGAAGAAAGAAACGCCAGCTAATGGACCTACTAATTCTTTGGATGAAAAACTAAACGAGGCAAAACAAAAGGTAAACGACATTAAAGAGGTGCAAAATGAAGTGCAGCAACATTATAAAACCGCTAAGCAACTAAAAGAAGAAGCCGATCAACTAATAAACAACACTAAAAAACAATAAACTATGTTCGACAAATTAAAATCACTTTTTAAAAACCTTACAACCGGACGAATCCTGTTAATCGGATTTGGCGTGCTGGTTCTCATTTTCCTCATCTTTTCGGGCAGCGTGGTTGAGAACGTTGATAACTCCGAAATTGTAATTATTCAAAGTGCCTTTAGCGGAAAAGTAAGTGTTTACACAACACCCGGTCCGGTAGCGCAAAATTTTGGAACAGCCACACACTACAAAAAATCAAATCAGTTTTGGTTTAGCAACAAGTCCGACGAAAACAATAAAAACAACGAACGCGAAAAACAAACAGAAGACAATTCAATTAAAATTCGCTTTAACGATGGTGGCCATGGCAACATTTCAGGCTCGGTGCGCTGGTACATGCCGCAGGACGAAAAAGCTATTTTAAAATTACATACGGATTTTGGCTCGCAAATGGCCATCGAACAACAACTCATCAGGCAGGTGGTTACCAAAGCCGTTTACATGACCGGCCCGCTGATGTCGTCAAAAGAATCCTCTGCCGAAAAACGCAACGATTTACTTTCCTACATCGAAGACCAATCGATTAACGGCGTGTATCGCACCAAGCAGGAAGACATTAAAGTTCACGATGATTTAATGAACACCGACAAAACGGTGACGGTTGTAAAAATAGTTGAAAAGGCCAACCAACCTTTGCGTCAGGAACTATCTGCCATTAAGCAATACAACATCAGTCTTCAGGGTCTGGCCATTAACTCAATTGAATACGACGAGGAAGTTGAAAAACAAATTAAAGTTCAGCAACAGGCATACATGCAGGTGCAAACTGCCATTGCCAATTCTAAGAAAGCCGAGCAGGATGCCATCACCACTGAGTTGCAGGGTAAAGCCGCCGCTGCAAAAGCCAAGTGGGAACAGGAGGTTATAAAAGCACAGGCCATTACGCAGGCACAACAGCAAAAAGAAGTGGCCGAACTCGACGCGCAAACCGCTATACTTGCTGCACAAAAAGTAAAAACAGATGCCGATGCACAATCCTACGCCAACTCAAAACTGGTGTCGGCGGGTCTTACACCACAAGAACGCGCACAGTTTGAAAAAGAAACCAAAATAGGTGTGGCCGAAGCCTTGTCTAAAATTGTATTGCCAAGCACTTACATGGCCGGAGGTAATAACAAAGAAGCCTCTTTGCTCGAGAGTATTTTGGGAGTGAAATTACTGGAAAAAGAAAAAAGCAAGTAAACACACAATTATTTTGAGTACATCTTATTTCAGGTTTTTTTTAGTCCTCTTTCTAATGTCATTCATTAGTCAGGGACAGATTTATCCTAAAAAATTCAAAGCCCTTTTTGCAGCCAAAGATACGGCCTCACTGCGCCCCTTGTTAGCTGAGTGGGAAGAGGCCAATCCCAACGATGCCGAAATGCTGGTGGCTCAGTTTAATTATTACGTGTATAAAAGCAAGCACGAGCGCCTTGGCCCTGACAAAGCTGCCGAAGAAAAAGCAAAATTAAATCACGATACAGCCGCCATGCACACAGCGCACATTACCAATATCGTACACTTTGATTCGGTAAATGTGAGAAAAGCTTTGTGGTACATTAACTTTGGCATTAAGGCCAATCCCAATCGCCTCGACATGCATTTCGGTAAAGTTTATTATTTGGGCGAGTTGAAGAAATTTGACTATTATGCCGCAGAACTGATGAATGTTGTTGAGCAATCGCACAAAAACAAAAATGCATGGCGCTGGGTAAACAATGTGCCAAATGCCACACCTTTCGATTTTATGGTGGTGAACGTACATCATTATCTGGCAGAACTGCTGTTGCTCAACGATCCAAAAAAAAACGCACACATTAAATCGGTAACACAGGCCCTGTTAAAATATTACCCCGACAATGTGCAAACACTGGTGGTTTTAAGTAATGTTAAGCTTGAAGAAAAACAGCCGGATAATGCCTATTTACTTTTGAAAAGGGCAGAAACGCTTGAGCCAAACAACAGCGAAGTGTGTTTGGGTTTAGGCACCTACCATAACCAAAAAGGAAACAAAGAAAAAGCAATTCTTTATTTTGAAAAGGCTCTGCCTGGTTTGGAAGAACCATTTAAAGAATATGTTCTAAAAGAACTCGAACGATTAAAGCCTCCGGTTGAACCGCGATAATTCATTCTCCAAATAATTTTTTACTTGGCTAATTGTTTAATTATCAGTTTTAAAATAAAACAAAAATAACAGGGCTCAAATTACCGGGTGCCGCGGCAAGGATTGAGCCATTTGTTTGAGCTCTTTAATCCAACCGACCTTCGATAAAAACTCAGGGAGCGGTTGGATTAAAAGCGAGTGGCGAAAGCCTGGCACCAAGCAGCGCCTACTAAAGATGTACAAACACTGCGCTGCTTGGTGGCCGCCCAAATAGTCTTTTAAAGAAGACTAATTTCTACTTAAAACCAATATCCAAAATTATTTCATACCTTTGGTCCCACAATTCTGAGGTACATCTAAAAGTGCCATTAAAACCAACAATGCCAATTCTGGTAGTCCTCAAATGTTAATAAACGCTTAAACCGTTGCATATAGAAATAACAAATGCACGTTACCTTTAAGCATAATGTAAAATATGTCAAGAAATAAAAAACCAAAAAAATTCTTATTTGAAGAAGTATTAGCCTTCTTAAATTACAACGATTCTAAATCATTTAACTACAAGCAACTTGGCGCTGCCATGGAACTTAATAACGAAAGCGAACGCTTTATGCTCATTGAAACCCTTGATGCGCTTGTTCAACAAGGCTTTGTGATAGAAACAGAAAAAGGAAAGTACCAGGTAAAACAAACCAAACAATACCTTACAGGCACCATCGATTTTACCAGCCTGGGCACCGCCTTTGTGGTGTTTAGCGAAACCGAACAGGATGTGTTTATTCCGGCACGCAAATCGAAAGATGCTTTTCAGGGCGATTTGGTAAAAGTAAGTTTAATCAGTCGTAAAAGTGGTCGCCGCAAAGAAGGCGAAGTGGTGGAAGTAATTAAACGCGCCAAAACCGAATTTGTAGGCACCATAAAAATAAATCCAAAGTTTGCCTTTGTAGTACCCGATAGCAATAAAATTCACGTGGACTTTTTTATCCGCACCAGTGATATTAACGGAGCTAAAGACGGGCAAAAAGTAAAAATAAAATTTAAAGAGTGGAAAGCCGGCGAACAAAATCCAACAGCCGTGGTGGATACGGTATTTGGATTTCCGGGAGAACATAAAACCGAAATGAACGCCATTATGGCGGAGTACGGCTTGCCGGAACATTTTCCGGACGCAGTGGAATACGAAGCAAAAAAATTGCCGGTAGAAATTACCAAAGAAGAAATTGCCAAACGCCGCGACTTTAGAAACATTACCACCTTTACCATCGACCCGGTTGATGCCAAGGATTTTGACGATGCCCTCTCGATTGAAAAGCTGGATAACGGTTTGTGGGAAATAGGTGTTCACATAGCGGATGTAAGCCATTACCTTAAAATTAATACCATTTTAGATAAGGAAGCCGTGCAACGCGCCACCAGTGTTTATCTGGTTGACCGTTGCATACCAATGTTACCGGAGGTGCTGAGTAACTTTGTGTGTTCGCTTCGCCCCAACGAAGAAAAACTTTGTTTTAGTGCCGTGTTTCAGTTAGACGACGATGCCGTGATACACGACCAATGGTTTGGGCGCACCATCATTAACAGCGATCGCCGCTTTACATACGAAGAGGTGCAAACCATTATTGAAACCAAAGAAGGCGATTACAAGGAAGAAATATTTGTGCTCGACAGATTGGCTAAAAAATTGCGTGATGACCGTACTAAAAAAGGCTCCATCTTTTTCGACAAGGCCGAAGTAAAATTTAACCTCGACGAAAACGGAAGTCCGATTGGTGTGTTCTTTAAAACACAAAAGGATGCACACAAACTGATTGAAGATTTTATGTTGCTGGCCAACCGCCGGGTGGCTGAATATTTGGGCAAAGGCTCAAAAGCAGAAAACGATAACGAAGGAAAAAAATCAAAGGCAAAAGGAAAAGAAGACTCTGGCAACCTTTGTGTTTACCGTATTCACGATGTGCCGAGTGATGAAAAAATGGCCGAACTAAGTCAGGTGGCCGCACGCTTCGGTTACCAGATGAATTTAGGTGGCAAGCAAAAGGCGGCGCAATCCATTAATAAATTGCTGGTGGATGTTAAGAATAAAAAAGAACAGAGCATGATGGAATTACTGGCGGTGCGCAGTATGCCAAAGGCCATTTACACCACCAAAAACGCCGGGCATTACGGATTGGGCTTTGAATACTATACGCACTTTACCTCGCCTATTCGTCGTTACCCCGATGTGTTGGTGCACCGCCTGCTCGAAGCGCGTTTAAATCATAAAAACTATTCGAGCAAGGATGAACTAGAAATGCTCTGTAAACACAGCAACGATATGGAACGTGTGGCTGCCGAAGCCGAACGCGCCTCGGTAAAATACAAGCAGGTGGAGTTTATGAAGGATAAAATCGGGCAAACCTTTGATGGTGTGATTAGTGGTGTTACCGAGTGGGGCATTTACGTAGAGATAATTGAAAACCGCTGCGAAGGCATGATTAGAAGTCGCGACCTGAAAGGCGACCAGTTTGCCTTCGATGAAGAAAATTACCGCTACGTGGGAAGAAACACAAAAAAGATTTACGCGCTTGGCGATACCGTTAAAATTATGGTGATGGATGCCGACCTGATGAAAAAGCAATTGAATTACGCCTTTGCCGATATGGAGGATAAGAAACCAAAATTTGTAGATCACAAAAGAAGAAGAGGCCGTTAAACTTAAATCGGATTTCAACAGTTATGAAAATGAATACATTGTTTTTAAGAATTTGTTTTGCTGTAATCTTAGGTCTGTCTGCCAAAGCACAAAAATTAAACACCACACTCACCTATTCCATTAACCAGCCAACTATTAAAACCGACAAGCCACCGGTGTTAATCATGCTGCATGGTTACGGAAGTGACGAGAACGATTTGTTGGAACTGGCCAAGGGAATTGACGGGCGTTTTATCACCTTTTCGTTACGGGCACCAAATGCGCGACAAGGCGCCGGTTATTGCTGGTACGATTTGCAGTTTTTAAGCGATGGCACATTTAAGTACGATTACGAACAGGTAAAACAAAGCCGTGCAAAAATACTTGCCTTTATAAGTGAAGCCTGCAGGGTTTATAAATCAGACAGCACCCGGGTTTATTTAATGGGATTTAGTCAGGGTGCCATTATGAGTTACGAACTGGCATTTTTTGCTCCTAAAAAGGTAAAGGGATTGCTGTTGCTAAGCGGACGCCTAATGAACGAAACCAGGCTCCACAAATCAAAAGCGGGGGATTTAGCCAAACTGAGTTTTTATGTGGGGCATGGCGCTACCGACGATGTCATCAGAATAGCCGAAGCTGAAAAAGCAACGGCCTATTTAAAAGAAAAAGGTCTTACCAAAGTAAGCTACAAAACTTATCAGATGGCACACAGCATTTGTAATGCCGAATTTGAAGACATAAAAAAATGGTTGAGCGAATCGCTTAAAAATTAAAGGACTATCTTTGCCAACTTATGTTATCTGGTTTCTTTAAAAACTCCCATGTTAACCAAACGGTTAAACTGGCCTGGCCGCTTGTGATTACACAGGTTGGTCACATCATTACCGGTATGGTGGACAATATTTTTTTGGGGCAAATTGGTGTTACCGAACAGGCAGCGGGCATTTTATCCAACAACCTGTATGTGTTGGTTTTGGTATTTGGCATTGGCATGAGTTATGCCACCACGCCTTTGGTAACCAGTGCCTATGAAAAAAACGATGTGCTCAAAAAAGCTTCACTGTTTAAAAACTCTTTGTTTTTAAATGCCATAGTAGCTGTGGCTTGTTTTATTATTTTATTTTTTGCTGCAGGCTTATTAAAGTACATGCAGCAACCGGCCGACGTGGTGGAGTTGGCTGTACCATTTTTTGATGTCTTAATCTTTTCCATGATTCCGGTATCGTTGTTTTTTACCTGCAAGCAATACTGCGAAGGATTGAGCAATACCCGAATGGCCTTAATTATTAGTGTGGCAGGCAACGTAATTAATATTGTTTTGAATTATTGCCTTATTTACGGCTACTGCGGTTTGCCAGAGCTGGGCTATATGGGTTCGGCCTGGGCTTCTTTTTGTGCGCGGACTTTTATGGGACTTTCGTTTTTGGTATTGATTTTTAAATCGCCGGTTACAAAGGAAATATCAAAGGTGTATGCGCAGGTAAAAATAAATTGGGCAGAATTAAAAGAACTCTGGCGCATTGGCATTAATTCTGCCATGCAGTTTACTTTTGAAGTGGCGGCCTTTGTGATTGCAGGTTTAATGGCCGGTAATTTTGGTAAGGAACAAATTGATGCGCATGGAATAGCCATGAGCATTGCTGCGTTTACCTACATGTTTGGCAGTGGCATTGGCAGTGCTTCCACCATTCGTTCGGGTATTTTTAAAGCGCAAAACAACTGGCTGGAAATTAAACAGGCTTCGGGCGCATCCATTAAACTGGTATTGCTGGTAATGGGTGGCTTTGCCATTTTGCTATTGGTGTTGCGCAATTATTTGCCACTGGCCTTTAATAAGCATCCCGAAATTACCGAACTGGCTTCTTCGCTTTTAATTGTGGCCGCCCTGTTTCAGTTGTTTGATGGCATGCAGGTAACCATTATTGGTATTTTGCGCGGATTGAACGATGTAAAAGTTCCCACTTATGTGACCTTGATTGGCTATTGGTTGCTGGCTTTGCCGCTGGCTTATTTTTTTGCTTACACCCTGCAGCTTAAAACAGTGGGCATTTGGATAGCGCTGTTGCTCGCTTTGGCTTTTGTGGCTTTGGTATTGTGGTGGCGCTTAAACTTTTTGATTAAACAACACCTGCACCCTAAACAATAACCATTCAATCCGGAATTGTTCAGTAACTCAATTGAGTGTTAACTCATTTTTAAATCTTCAATTACCAGTTGCAAACTATTTACGCCCTTGTATTCGTTTTCCTGTATTTTAAAAACAATGTCCATGGGTGTTTTGCGTTGAAAGAAATGAATGTAGTCGCCTTTATCAAAGGCAATGGCCTGAAAGCGGATGTTTGGATTTGATTTCTGGTACAGTTCCAATCGCAGGTGATTGCTGCCAAAAACCTGGCCCCAGCCGGTATCAAACACATTGCGGCAGCAAAACATGGGGGTCATATTTTCGGGGCCGTGCGGGGCAAATTGTTTGAGTATGCGTAAAAGTTTTTCGGTTATTTCGTGCAGTTCGAGTTCAATGTCCACTTCAATTTTAGGAATGAGTTGTTCTTTGGTGATGCTGGCGCTTACCACTTCTTCAAACTTATCTATAAAAGCCTCCACGTTTTCTTTTTTAAGCGTGAGTCCGGCGGCAAACTTATGGCCACCAAACTGTTCGAGCAGGCCGCTGCATTTTTCAATGGCGGAATAAATGTCGTACTCACGCACACTGCGGGCACTGCCAGTGGCTTTGCCATCGCTTTCGGTTAAAATAATGGTGGGCTTGTAATATTTTTCAATAAGGCGCGATGCCACAATGCCTATCACACCCTTGTGCCAGCTTTGGTTAAACAACACGGTGCTGTTTTTGCCGGGTGTTTTAGGGTTTTGTTCCAGCATTTCAAAAGCCTCGGTGGTGGTGCCCAAATCCAAATCGCGGCGTTGGGTGTTGGTATCGTTAATGGCTTTTGCAAATTCGTCGGCCTGTGATTCATCCGGGCAGGTAAGCAGTTCAACCGATTTGCTGCCATGCTCCAACCTTCCTGCGGCATTTATGCGAGGACCCAATACAAACACCAGGGTGCTGATGTTAACCGGACCTTTTAACTGATTGATATTGAGTAATGACTTAATTCCGGGACGTGGATTTTGATTTATCTTTTCCAAACCAAAGTAAGCCATCACCCGGTTTTCGCCGGTAATGGGCACAATGTCGGCGGCAATGCTGGTGGCTACCAAATCCAGATAAGGGTAACAATTTTCGAGCGATAACTGATTGTTTTCAGAAAATGCCTGAATGAGTTTAAAGCCAATGCCGGCGCCGCTCAGTTCTTTGTATGGGTAGGGACAGTCTGCCTGCTTTTGATCTAAAATGGCAAAGGCTTTTGGTAGTTCGTTGCCGGGTAAGTGGTGGTCGCAAATAATAAAATCGATGTTTTTAGAATTGGCGTAATCTATTTTATCGTTGGCTTTAATGCCGCAATCGAGTGCTATTATGAGCGAAAAGTGATGTTCGGCTGCATAATCAATGCTTTTAAACGAAATGCCATAGCCTTCTTTGTAGCGGTCGGGTATGTAATACTCGATGTGTTCAATTTTATCTTTAAAGAAGCTGTAAACAATGCTCACGGCGGTAGTGCCATCCACGTCGTAGTCGCCAAAAATTAATACCCTTTCGTTGTTTGCAATGGCTTTGTTAATGCGCTCAATGGCAAGGGTCATGCCTTTCATTAAAAAGGGGTCGTGCAACTGGTTTAAATCGGGCCTGAAAAAGGTTTTGGCTTCTTCGTAGGTGCTAATGTCGCGTAGGCGCAGTAATTGAGCCACAACGCGGTCAACGTTTAATTTTTGTTGCAGGTCGCTCCCACCATCCTGGCTATTGGGAACAAGTATTTTCCATTTTTTCTCCAACTACTCAGGCTATGTTATGGTAAACGGCTTCAATGTCATCATCCTCTTCCATTTTCTCAATCATGGCCATTACCTCAGCTTCCTGTTCGGGACTAAGTTCTTTGGTGGTGGTTGGAACGTATATTTTGCTGCTTTCGATAACGGTAATTTTGCGTTCTTCTAAAGCGTGTTGCATTTTACCAAAATCGGTAAACTGGGTTTGAATAATGTAGTGGTTATTTTCTTCATCAAGGGTAATATCTTCTAAGCCAAAATCAATTAGTTCCAGCTCCAGGTCATCTTTGTTGAGGTTGGCGGCGTCGATTTTAAAAAGCACCACGTGTTCAAACATAAAACTTACCGAACCGTTGGTGCCCAGTGCGCCATTGGCACGGCTAAAATACATGCGCACGCTGGCCACGGTGCGGGTTGGATTGTTGGTGGTGCATTCCACCAAAACCGGCACGCCGTGTGGGGCATAGCCTTCGTAAATGGCCTCGTCGTAATTACTCGAATCTTTTTCAGTAGCGCGTTTTATGGCTGCCTCCACGTTGGTTTTTGGCATGTTAACGGCCTTGGCATTCTGTATCACCATTCTAAGACGTGGATTGGCATCGGGATTAGGGCCACCCAGTTTAACGGCCATCACAATTTCACGTCCAATTTTTGTAAAAGCCTTGGCCATTTTAGCGTAGCGCTTAAACATGGTGGCTTTGCGAGTTTGAAAAATACGTCCCATTTCTTTTGGTTTTAAATAGTTAACAAAGATAATTTTTTATTCTTTTTAGAGCGACTTAGCCGCCCAAATTTATTAACCGAAAGTGACAAAGGGGCTGGTGGCGGCCGGGGCTGTTTTACCGGTTTTGCGAGTATGTATGGCTTAATGGCCTTTGCCACAGAGAGACTACCGGTATTCTATTTCCACCTGAGTGTAGCTAAGTAGTTTATTGTAAAAGGCTGTAATGTGAGCCGTGTCTCTGAGTTGAATAAAATATTTTTGGTTTTGTGTTGTTTCAAGTGTCATGGTAAATTTGGTATTTGGTTCCCCGGCTTCGTTTTCGGAATCGTTGCAATAAACGCGTTGCACCTGTGGAAAAGGAAATTGGAAGTTTTGTTTTTTTAATAGCAGTTCAAAACAATTTTCATTAAACACAAATATTCCTTTCTTTTTTGTATTGGCCACAAGATACAGAACAAAACTTATTGCGGAGCAGAAAGCCGATGCATATAAAAGTTTAATTGTATTGGTTTGCGTAAAATAAAACGTTTTTATTTCGGGAGTGGCGCTACCCTCTGTTGCAAATGAATAGAGAAAAATGAAGACGGCGGCGGAAACAATAAACAGACTTAAAAGCAGTTTGCTGAGGTAAGGAATTCTGTTGATGAGGTAGATTTCGAAGGACTTCTTCATGGAAAGGTATGTTATGCTGATGGTTTAATTATTTATAAGAGGCGGCATTGTATGATCACACCAATTTACATACTTGTGGGTTATTGTGCAAGCGTGGATAAACCCATCTTAGAATCTATTTGGTAGGGTGGTGCATTGGTGTTTAATTGTGGCAGCTATTCTTGTGATTTCGTCACAAGTTACTGTATAAAATAAAATTAGAACAAGACAGCTATGTTTACAACATAAGCCTTGCAGGTGTTTTAACAAATGGGGCCTATTATATAACCTGGAATAACAGTAAATTTGTTGTTAAGCAAAAGCTTATTGTAAACTAACTCAAAAAAAATATATGAAAAACCGTAACAATTTGTCATAAAACTTTTGTAGGTAGTTATGCTAATGAACTAAAATTAAAAGCAATGAAAAAACTAGTATTTATTCTAACCTTGGCTTTTTTTGCGTCATTTATTCTTCCTGCTCAATCTAACGCCACTTCAGTAATTAATATAAATTACAGTTCTCCCAGTTGTTTAACCTGTAGTGATGGTAGTTTTACCGTAAATTTATCAGGTGGCTGTGGGGCAAGAATAATGTACGCACCAAATTTGACTGTTACAGTGCAATACTTTACAGGTTTTACTTACATTGTTAACAATGCCTGTCCGGGTACCTATTTATTGCTTTTTATGGGTAATGAAGAGTGTAGCAAAGACTCCGTTCTATTTTACACTCTTCCTTTTAATCCCACCAATATATTCGTAAATTCACTTGAACAGAATGCACTTAGTATTTTCCCAAATCCCTTTAATAACGAACTTAATTTACAAATGCAAAATGATTCGAAAGAAATAGAAGTAAAAATTAAAGATGTATGCGGTAAACAATTAAAAGAATTCACTTTCACGCAATCATCAGAGGTAAATACTAACGATTTGCCAAGTGGCGTTTATTTTATTGAAATAAGAAATAGCAAAGACGAAACTTACCGCACTAAACTAATAAAGCAATGAAAAAACTGATTCGCTGTTTACTAATTCTACTTTCTGTTAATCAGGCAAAGTCACAAATTGTGTTTTGTCCGCCCGGTGCCGAGTGGCATTATGAATTTAAGTTTTTCGGTTACTTCTCTTATAATTTACCTATTAAATATACCGGCGATTCTGTTATTAATAATGTAAACTACAAAAAAATATTCCATTATGATATTTTTGCAAAATGCAATGATGGCACTCGTCTTCTTACTATTCTAAAGCAAAGTGGCGATACTGTTTTTTTTAGAAATGCGAAAACACAACACAGTTGGCAAATACTTTACAATTTTGCTGCACTTCCCGGGCAGACATGGAATACCAGTTTTCTGCAAAGCAATGGCAATTGGGCAACTTATACCATAACGGTTGATTCGGTAAAAAATGTGCTTATTAATTCAATTAACCACAAACGTTTGTATGTTAAGAATAATTACAATCCTTTAAGCCAATACCCAGCCGATACTTTTTTTATTACCGAACGTTTAGGATGTAATCGCTATTTATTTAATTTTTCGAATAGTGGCCTTAGTTTCTGCGATAGTCCGGACTATTACCAAAGCCTTTGTTATAGCGACAACAGCTTTGGTTCATTAAAATTTTCCGACAAACCCTGTAATTATGAAAATCTTCTTTCAGTGGATAAATCAATACAAAAAAATCAAAATTACCGCATACTGCCTAATCCGGCTGGCAGCTCAATTCGTATAATTTCTGAAGCCGAAGTACAAGCCTTAAAAATAAGAATTATAGATATAAGTGGCAGAGAGCTTATAGCTATAGAAATTCAAAATCAAAGCACCGTTGATGTGAGCAACCTAAACAGCGGCGTTTATATTGTGGAGGTGCGCAATAACAAAAACGAACGTTACAGAACTAAATTTGTAAAGGAATAATTTGATTTGTTTTACAATCAAAACAAACACCTAATGTATAACCAACAGCGGCACCCGCATGTGAAAAGCCAGCTTTTTGGTAACACTGCTGTGAAACAAGGATTTTAAGAGACCGTATTTTTTGGGATTTATCATAATTAATCCGGTGCTGTGTTTGCTAAAATAATCTACCAGTTTTGGCGCTGCATTGTCATCGCTTAACACAATGGTTTCGTGTTTCAGATTACCAAAGCTGCCCTCAATGACTTGGTATGGCTGCACCCTGGGCGGTTCACTGTCGTTGTCGGTATGTTCAACACTCACAATTTCGAGACGGGCATTAAACCATTCGCAAAAATTTTGCACCACGGTTGTCAGGCCCGAAGTTTCTATTCCATTTACATCGCAGGCAAAGGAAATTTTTTCGACTGGTTTATAACTCACTCCTTCGGGCACAATAAACAAAGGCAATTGTATTTGGCGCGCCACACTAATGGTGGTGCTGCCTATGATGTGTTCTTTTATTTTGCCGGCCTGCCCAACAATGCCCATTACCAGCATGTCGGCGCCGTGTTTTTGAGCACTTTCGGCAATTGCGGTAACCGTGTTGCCCACCGTTGTTTCGGTAATCACATCCAAATGGCTGTACTTTTGCAAAATGCCCAGTTTAACGCTGCGCAGCAATTCGCCCGATGCATTTTCAATTTGCCCCAATACTTCCAGCGAACTGGCCACTCCGTAACTACTCAAAGGCAGACTGCTCACATTTAACAAAACCAACCTTGCGTTTAAAACGTTTGCCAGTTCCTGCCCATAAATGGTAGCGTTGGCAGCCGGTGCTGAAAAATCGGTGGCTATTACTATTGTTTTCATCTCCGGTTAATTTGGTGCTGGTAAGAACCTATTGTGTAAGTACCCAGAAAGTTTCTTTCGCCCTCAATTCTGTTTTTTTAATGCACAATCAGCATGGGCGCTTTTACGTGAAAGGCCATTGTTTTGGTCATGCTTTTGTGGAATAAGGACACAATAAAATTTTGTTTTTTAGGATTGAGCAAAATCAAATCCGGCTTGTTGCTCATAAAATATTCGGGTAAGGCTTCGTAGCTGTCTTTTTCGCTCAACACAGTGGTGGTGTGGTTAATGTCAAGTAAATTACTTTCCATAAAGTGCATGTTTCTAATTCTTAATGGCTCTTCTTCCATGCCTGGCTTTTCCACGTTTACCACTTCCAATTTGGCCCCGTGCATATTACAAATGGATTTTACGTTTTCGAGAATGCGGCTACCGTAAAGATTATCAATGTCGCAGGCAAACGAAATTTTTTCTATTTTTTTATACTCCACTCCTTCGGGTATTATGTACAAAGGCATTTCGCTATCACGCGCAATATCAAGTGTGGTGCTGCCAATAATTTTTTCTTT
>JADLED010000196.1 GCA_020846335.1 Bacteroidia bacterium | reverse complement strand
TGTTTATTGGGAAAATAGGTATGGAAAGCGAGGTACAAAAATACCGGCCAAAAAAGAAGCGGAATTTTTTTCCAGGTAAACAGATAGCCTGCAAAAATCAAAAAGCTAAGTGGTGGAACCAAAAGACCGAAAATTAAATCAAAATACATGTGCCAATTATCAGTACCGTAAGCCGTGGCATTATTCACATTGTATTCCACGTAAGACATAAATTCTGCAAATGGACGTTTCCAGATGATGTAATCCACCAATCCCTGGCTAAGAAATACAATCACAAAAAAAATCAGTGTCATCAAAGCTATCAGCTTTATCGGCTTCTTTAAAATCAACAAAGCCAATCCAATGCCCGCTGTAATAAACACCGATTGAAAACGAATGGAAAAGGCAATGCCCAACCACAAACCGGCCACCAAAAAATCTTTCCAATTGGTGGTTTCTTTGCCAAGGCGGTAAATTGCAATGAGCAATGGCGGAACACATACAAACTCTACAAGATTGCGAACACTCACAAAAGGAATGAACCAATACAAACTCAAAAATAAACCAAGGTACCAGGCTACTTTTTTATTTGCGTATTGTTGGGCGATTTTGTATCCAAAACTGATTATGAGCAAGGACCATAAAGCGTGAAGTAAACGAATGATCATCATTTTTACCTGAGGATCGACCAAACCCACCAGTTTAAAAAATTTAAAAATATAGAAATGAATACCGATGTAAAACAAGGCATGGCCCTGCGGTTGCCGGTTGGGTTCCGCTTCGGTAGGTAACCAAAAATTGTGGTAACCATCCACCCAACTTTGCGACGACTCGATAATTAAAAAATGATCGTCGTGCCAGGCAAAGCCTTTGCTAAACACCACGGCTATGAGGCGGAATATGAGGCCCAAAACCAACAATTGTTGCAGTGGGCTGAATTTAGCGATGAACCAGTTTCTTAAGTTTTTCATTTTTGAGCGCGTAAATAAAAATACAATGCTACAAAGGAAAATACAATATTAGGTGTCCACACACCCAAAAACGGCGAAGTAAACCCTGTGGTGGCAATGGTTGTGAAAATATACATGAGCATAATGTAAATGCAACTTAAAAACAAACCCAGGGCTATTTGCAAACCCACGCCTCCCCTCACCTTTCGCGACGATACACATACGCCAATAATGGTGAGAATAAATGTGGCAAAAGGAAAAGAAGTGCGTTTGTATTCCTCCACCTCATACAACACAATGCGGTTTGAGCCCTTTAGTTTTTCGCGTAAAATATAATCCTTTAATTCAAAATAGGTTTTGGTTTCAATTTTACTTTCGTCGCGCCACATATCCACCGGATAAAACTCGAGCTTAATGCGTTTGGTTAAAGTGGCTTTGTTTATTTGTTTATAAACCGGCTTTTCGTTTTTTAAAGTATCCAGTCGGTCCTGCGAAATAATTTGCCTTTCACGCACGTTATTGAGTATCCACTCGCGCGAGGTGCTGTCCCAAACCATGTTATCGGCGCTTAAAAAATACACTTGTTTGTTGTTAACCACGTCTTCAATACTAACACGGTAGCCGGTGTTTACTTTGTTGTCGTAGCTTTCCAGATAAAGAAAACGGTTACTGCCAATGCGTTTGTGTATGTTGTAGTCCTGATTATTGTAATTGTTATTTATCCATTTATCTTCAAACCCGATTTTTATTTTAAAGGCCTTGGGCAACAAAAAATGATTGAGCATTAGCGAGGAAAAAGAAAGTATAAAAGCGCCCACCACATAAGGCCGCATAAACCTTCTGAAACTGGTGCCACTGCTTAAAATGGCAATAATTTCGGTTTGTTGCGCCATTTTGGAGGTAAAAAAAATAACCGCAATAAAGGTGAATAGCGGACTAAAAAAATTTCCGTAATACGGAATAAACATGAGGTAATAATCAAAAACAATTTCCTGAAGCGGAATGTTTTTGGTGGTAAAGGTGCTGAGCTTATCCTTAATGTCGAAAACAATAAAGATCATTAATATCAGAGAGATGGAAAAGAAAAAAGTGGTGAGAAACTTTTTTAAAATATATCGGTCTAATTTGGTTAAAAACATATTACAAGCGCTGAGCCATTTGTTTAACCATTTTATTTTTCCACTCCAAAAAACTTCCGTCCAAAATGCGTTTACGGGCCTCACTTACCAACCAGGTGTAAAAACCCAGATTGTGTACACTCGCAATTTGTGCTGCCAGTAATTCCTGACAAACCAGCAAATGACGCAAATAGGCTTTGCTGTAAGCCTTATCCACAAAGGTGGTGCCATTTTCATCCAACACCGAAAAATCATTTTTCCATTTTTCGTTACGGATATTGATAATGCCATTTTGTGTAAATCACAAGCCATGACGGGCATTACGTGTTGGCATTACACAGTCAAACATATCAATGCCCAATGCAATGCTTTCTAAAATATTCATAGGTGTGCCCACGCCCATCAGGTAACGTGGTTTATCCTTTGGTAAAATAGCTGTCACCACTTCGGTCATGGCATACATTTCTTCCGCAGGTTCGCCCACACTTAATCCACCAATGGCATTGCCAAAGCTGTTTTTAGAGGCAATGTATTCTGCCGATTCTATGCGCAAGTCCGTGTAAACACTGCCCTGCACAATCGGAAACAGTGCCTGTTCGTAACCATACAAGGGTTCTGTTTCTCCAAAACGTTTAATGCAACGGTCGAGCCAGCGGTGTGTGAGTGCCAGCGATTCCTTCGCGTATTTGTATTCGCAGGGATAGGGTGTACATTCATCAAAGGCCATTATAATGTCTGCGCCAATTCGCCGTTGCGTGTCCATTACATTTTCGGGCGAAAAAAAATGTTCGCTGCCATCGATGTGACTTTTAAAGGTGGCGCCTTCTTCTTTTAGTTTGCGCTGATTGGCCAGCGAAAAAATCTGGTAGCCGCCACTGTCAGTAAGCATGGGCTTATCCCAGCCATTAAATTTGTGAAGACCTCCGGCGTTTTGTATCACATCCAGACCCGGCCGCAGGTACAAATGATAGGTGTTGCCCAAAATAATCTGAGCGCCGATGTCGTCTTTTAATTCGCGCTGATGCACGCCTTTAACCGTGCCTGCTGTACCCACAGGCATAAACACCGGAGTAAGTATTTCGCCGTGTCCGGTTTTAAGCGAACCTGCTCTGGCCTTTGTGGCCGAATCGGTATGTTGTAGTGTAAATTCCAATGTTGGTAAAGATAACAAAGATAGGCTTTTCTGATAAAGTGAGCTTTTAATGCAGGCCGCGTGTCGTGCTCAAAACAGGGTTGAAATTATTTTAAGCGCATCCTGCATGTTGTTGCATTTGTAATTGGCAATCGCAAATCCGGGCAACTCAAAATGTTCAGTGTCGGGCACAGCAATTACTCTCATGTGCGCTGCCTTAGCGGCAATCACACCGTTTAACGAATCTTCAATCACCAAACTTTCTCCGGGATAAGTTTTTAATTCTTCGGCACAGAGCAAAAAAACTTCAGGATGTGGTTTGCCATATTTTAAAAA
Organism: Bacteroidia bacterium; assembly: GCA_020846335.1. Classification (GTDB taxonomy): domain Bacteria; phylum Bacteroidota; class Bacteroidia; order B-17B0; family Aurantibacillaceae; genus Aurantibacillus. The sequence goes on along the minus strand of JADLED010000196.1, from coordinate 6,390 downwards.
TTCGGCAGAAACGGTGGACTGAAAATAATGCTGCAAATTTAATTTTTTTAACACCCTGTTCATCAGGTCGTGCGATGAAGACGTAGCCAAACCCACCAACAATTGTCTTTGTTTACAAAACTCGAGTACGGCCACAATACCAGGCGTGGGTTCACCTTCGCTTTCGATTAAATAAAAAAGTTCCTGCATAATCTGCGCTTCGAGTTCGGCGGCGCTAATGTGTTTTAATTGATGGTGGTTGAGCCAGTGTTCCACCACTTCGTTAATGCGGCGTCCTGTGGTTTTTCGGCAATCCTCCTCCGTAAAATTTACACCTGCCGCTGTAAAACCCTTTACCATGGCTCGTCGCCAAAGAGGCTCGCTGTTAACCAACACGCCATCCATGTCTAAAATCAGTGCTTTAAGAGTACCCTGCATTGTTAATTATTTTGTTTAATAGTTGCAAATATATCCTATTTAGCTACTACCGGGCTTAATAACTTTGCCAATATGCCTTTTCCCGATTTTATTGAATTTGGGCTGCCCGAGTTGTTGTGCTTAATGGCATGCCTTGGCCTTGTCTTAATTACCATCAATTACATTATTAATTTCCTGCCTCTTTCGGCTTTTAAAACCATCCGCTTTAATGGTGCAAGCTCCAACGAAGCTGTTTCGGTGATTATTTGTGCTAAAAACGAGGATGAAAATCTGACTGAGTTTTTGCCCAAAGTATTAACACAGGATTATCCCGATTTTGAAGTGATTGTGGTAAACGATTGCAGTTGGGACAATACAGAGCATGTGATTGACGAGTTTTCTAAAATTTTTCCGAACCTGCGCAAGGCCAACATTAAGGAAGATGCTTATTACAAACACGGAAAAAAGTTTGCCATTTTGGTAGGTATTAAAGCCGCCAAACACAACCGATTGTTATTTATTGATGCCGATTGTTACCCATCCTCCGATAACTGGCTGAAAGAAATGGTGCTGGGTTTTTCGGTGGAAAAAGAAATTGTGTTGGGTTACGGCGCCTACGAAAAACAAACCGGATTTTTAAACAAACTTATTCGCTTCGATGCGTTTATTATTGCCATGCAATACCTTTCGGCGGCCATTAAAGGCAAGGCATACATGGGTGTTGGGCGCAACATGGCTTATACAAAAGAATTATTCTTTAACGAAAAAGGCTTTTCGAGGCACTACCACATTAATTCCGGCGACGACGACCTTTTTGTGAATCAGGCGGCCACTAAAACCAATGTAAATGTGTGTGTCAGCAACGAAGCCATCACGTATTCAAAGGCAAAAAAAACCTTTAAGGATTGGCGCATCCAAAAAGCAAGGCATTTAACCACTTCACCACTTTATTCATCGGGCTCTAAAACCAAACTGGCATTTAATTATTTTTCGCAGTACTTCTTCTACTCTTCGCTGCTGATGCTGTTTTTATCGGTTCAAACACTTATACTTATTCCCATTTTAGTAATTCTAAAAAGCATTGTTCAACTGGTGGTATTAAACAAAGCCTGCTCAAAATTTAACGAAAAGGATTTGCTTGCTGGTAGTGTGTTGTATGAGTTGATACTCTTATTTATTTATCCTATCTTTCACCTAACCAAATTGTTTTATAAGCCAGGCAAGTGGAACCATTAAGCGAGGATAACGAAAACAAATTAACCACCAAAGCTGTTTACGATTACAGGTTAGTAAAACTGGCAATTGAAAATTCAGATCAAAGGGCTTATGCAGAATTGATGCAACGTTACCGCGAAAGCGTCTATTTTATGATGCTGAAGATGTGTAACAATAAAGACGATGCCGAGGATTTAACCATCGAAGCATTTGCAAGGGCATTTAAAAAACTAAATCAATACAACGCTGAATATGCTTTTAGTACCTGGCTGTTTAAAATTGCCAGTAACAATGCCATTGATTTTATCCGCAAAAAAAAACAGAAGTACTCGTTCTCGATTGATAGCAAAAAAGATGATTTAGACAGTGTTGACCATTCGGCAAATATAAAATCAAGCACCCTCGACCCCGAAGAACATTTTATACGCACGCAAAAAATGGAATCGGTGCGTTTGCTGGTAGATGGGCTCAAACCAAAATACAAGGAAATGATTGAATTGTTTTATTTCCAGGAAATGAGTCACGAAGAAATTTCACAAAAACTTAATTTACCCATTGGCACCATAAAAGCACAGTTGTATCGGGCACGCGAACTGCTCTACAACGCACTAAAGGGCGCATAATTTATTTCGTATCGACATCATTCAAAAATATTTTCCTGAGCTAAGCCCCGAACAATTGGCAGCCTTTGCCGAGATGAAAAACGTTTACGAATTCTGGAATAATCAGATTAACGTTATCTCACGCAAGGATTTTGATTTGTTTTATGAGCGCCATGTTTTGCACTCACTGGGCATTGCCAAAGTTATTCAGTTTAAGCCCGGAACTACTGTGATGGATGTTGGCACAGGCGGAGGCTTTCCCGGTGTACCATTGGCGGTATTGTTTCCCGACACAAAATTTACTTTGGTGGATAGTATCGGAAAAAAAATAAAAGTTGTAAACGAAGCAGTAAACACACTCCAACTTCAAAATGTTACAGCATTTCAGGCAAGAGCCGAAGAAGTGGACGAGAAATTTCACTTTGTGGTAAGCCGCGCTGTTACCGAGTTTCCGATGTTTTATAAATGGGTGAAAACCAAATTTAAAAAAGAAAGTTTTAATAGCCTGCCCAATGGGATTTTGTATTTAAAAGGGGGCGATTTGCAGGAAGAATTCGGAATTTTTTATAACCACGCCAAACTATTTGACTTAAAGGAATTTTTTAGCGAAGAGTTTTTTGAAACAAAAAAAGTGGTGTATTACAAAATGTAGCATGAAAACCCGTGGCGCACTGATTTACCTATTTTTATTCGCCTTTATTTTTTCACAGGCCCAACGCATTAACCGCCTCGATAAAAACGGACAGCGCACCGGCAAATGGGTGAGCTATCAGGATTCTGCTAAAACCATTAAAGCCTTTGAAGGAAGATTTAGAAACGGATATGGCGTTGGAAAATCCCGCTGGTATAATAACGAGGGCCAGGTAGAGCGTAAAGAAATAAGCCGCTTTGGCAAGCTGCGTACCACTACCTACCACCCTAATGGTAAAATTCGTTCAAAAGGTCAGGCAAGACTGGAAAATCTAAGTGATCGCATACATTATTATTACTATGGCAGGTGGAAATATTACAACGAAGAAGGGCAATTGGTAAAATACACCTATTTTGAAAAAGGACAAATGAAACAATCGGTTTATGTTGACAAAAACAATAAGCACAACGATTCCTTGATATCTGTTCTTAATTATACAGAAAGTGAATTTCAAAAAAAGAATGCTGTGTTATTAAAAGAACTGAACAGTAACTATTACAACAATGCCCGCTGCGAAAAAATAAAACAAAACATTTATGCTGCCGACAGTACCACTTTTATTACAATTTGTAAAATACTTAACAACTACGGTTACCCGTCTAAGTCCATTGCCGACGAATCAAACAGCATTCCATTTTTCATCATCAGCCATGCGCCATACACCCTTCGCGAAAAATACGAAGCCTTGTTTGTAGCTGCTGCCGGCAAAGGCGACCTGGACTGGAGTTCGCTGGCGCATTACATTGATAAGCTTAAACTGGCACAAGGCAAAAAGCAGGTGTTTGGCACCCAATATTATTACGATAAAAAATGGAAGGTAATCTACTATCCCATTGAGGATTCGCTTAATATGAATGCCCGTCGTAAACAAATCGGACTTCCGGATTTTGGAGAGTAATACTTTTCAGAAGAATACTATCTCTACCAAAGCGTAAAATGTTCATTAAGCATTCGCTTAAACCACTTTTCCTTGCCGTATTGTTTGGTGAGTTGCTCCTTTAATTCAGGAATGGCGTATACTTTTTTTCGTTTGGGTATTACAAACAATTCTTTTTCAGGACTTAATACCTCTACTTTTTTGGCAAAATACACCACGCCGCCATCCTCTGTGGCTAAGCCTAAAATAGTGCCGGGCAGTCCCATAAAGGTTTCAGGGCCTGTTGATGGCACAATGTCATAACTAAACCAGGCATAAATTTTTGTACTGTCGTTGGCCTGCCAAAAAGCCTTGCGGCAGTTGTATCCGGCAATTTTTCGGGTACTTTCGGTTATCTGCCATTTACGTTTATAAAGTGTATCCGTTAAATGCAGTTCTTCGCCCCAAATGGTTTTAATCATGTAGCGGTTATTCTGGTTCGGAAACTGCCAAACACTGTTTTTGGAAGTGGCCCAACTGTTCAACTCCCTCAGGTCGCTGTCTTGCGGCTTAAAAAGTGAGGCCGTGTCGTTGATGTAGAGTTCAAAAAAATCAATTTTAATTTTATCCTCTTCCTTAAACCAGTCTTCGGGATTATAGGCTTTAAATTTTTTATACAAATTGGTTTTGCGCTCAAAAATTATTTTTGCAGATGTTATCTGAGATTTTATTGCCAGTGCAAAAAAGAACACCAGTGTTGTTAATGCAAGTCGCTTATTCATCATCACCCTCCTCCTTGGTTTTTTGACTGTTAATTTTATAAACAATTTTTAGCAGAAAATATCTTTTAATAATGGTGGTTTTTGTATCCACAATCTGATTGCTGCTAATGTAGCGCTGATTGTCGATGTTTTGATTTAAAATATCGTTGGCCTCAATTGAAGTGATTAAATTTTCGCTTTTAAGAAAAGTTTTAAAAATGGCGGCGTTGAGTATAAAATAATTGAGGTTGTAGCCTGCGGTGCGGTTGCCATTGTTGGTGTATTTACCATCCACCGTTATGTGAAACTTTTTAGGAAAACGAATTAAGGCATTGCCACCAAATCCATAAGTGTAGTATGGTTGAGTGGAAAGGGCACTCACATTGGTTTTAGTAACATTGTAACTATAGTTGGCATTTAATCCGGCATCAAATTTTTCGTGTTGTTTTTGAAGATCGATGGATGGATTTAAACCGGAGCTTTGTGAAATGGTATTTACTCCATTAACAATAGATACGTTGTTGTTATGATTGGCGTTGAGGCTGTAATAAAGTTTCATAAACCGTTTAAACATTGGCACACCGCCACCCAAATAAAGATTACCGTAATAATTGCCATCAACATTCACGGGCATTGTAAGTGCTCTCCCCTGTTCATCAAATGAGGTGGTGTAAGATATTTGTTTGTTGGTGGTACCAAAATTTAATCCGCCATAAAAATTTACATCACTAATGCCTTTATAGAAATAATAATTAAGATTACCATTGTGACTAAAGGTGGGTTTTAAATTCGGATTTCCAACCGAAAGACGATTAGGGTCGCTGTTATCAATTACCGGCTGCATTTGAGTTACATCGGGCTGTTGCGATGAAGTTGAATACTGAAAGTTAAGATTGGAACCCTGACTAATTCTATAAATAAAACTTGCGGAAGGGAGAACGTTGTTGGCATTTAAAACCAGTTTTTTATTAGTACTTAAATTGGTGTTCTCCTGATAAATATTTCTGAAACTACTGCCCAGTGCCACTCTGAATTTTTTAACATCGTAAATAAATTTAGCGCCACTGCGGTTAACCAGCCGCGTGTTATTAAAGCTGTTTGAAAGCGAATCGATAAAAATATCTGAACCCGTTGAAACATCAAAACTGCTACGGGTAGTATTGTTATGGTTTTGAGAAAAATTATGACTCAGCTCGATTTTGGTTTTTTTACTAAGTGGCTCTAACCAAATTACCGAGGCATTGTGTTCCATTTTGTAATGTGCCTGTCGTTTGCGTTGTGCTGTGGTTAGGTTTTTTTCCTGGTTATTAAAAAAAGTATAATTGGTATTAAGGTTCGAATTACTCTCATTGTCCTCGTAGGTCGGCTGATAAATCAGTGTGAGCAAACGGTCCTTCTTTTTAAAATTTCGCTTCAGTTTCAGCAACACATCCATGTTCGACCCAATGCTGCTGTTTTTGTTAATTATCTGCGTACTTCTGGTTGTATCCAGATTTTCAGAAATAAATAAATCGCTTTGTGTGTTTTTGTTGGAGGAAGTGCTGTACCTTAATTTTGGAACGATAAACAGTTCTGTGAGCGAATCGAGTTTGTGTGTTAACTTAAAATTAAATGCCTGACCCTGGTTTTGCGACACTGTGGTATAAGAAGTGGCGTTGGTATAAGTAGTATCAGTTCTAAAAAACTGCGTGTTGGTTTGTTTACTCACCGACAATTGATTTTGATTAAAGGTATAATCCAGGTTGAGTTTTGTTTTTTTGCCAAACTTATCGCCAAAATAAAAGCCACTTTTAATGGTTTGAGGCACACCGGCCTTTTCTTCGCTCGTGCCTCTCCAGCTTTCCGAATCCTCATCATAGCTCCAGTTTT
>JADLED010000195.1 GCA_020846335.1 Bacteroidia bacterium | reverse complement strand
CGAAGTGTTGTTTCAAAAAAGTGTGTTAAGCAATACCTATAATCCCGGTATTGGCACTGCTACACTGTCTTTTCTGCAACAGGTGGCGCATTCGGTATTAAGAGATAGCTTAATGGTTTGGAACATTGGAAAAAATATGCCCTGGGCTGATTTTACGCCCACTTTAACTTCCGGTTCCACCTACCAGTTTGGCAGCGCATCAGTTGCTATGGCAAATGCGTGGAATTTTGGTGATGGGGTAACTGCACAGGGAGCTTCGGTGGCGCACACCTACACGCAATCGGGCACCTACACGGTTAGCCATGTGGCCATGAACAATTGTAATAAGGATTCGGTAACTAAGGTATTGAATGTAACCGCAGTAAATACTACTGGTTTGAAACAGAATTTAAAACCCACTCTTTTTACATTTTATCCAAATCCGGCTAACGATAAATTGTACCTGCAGTTACCCATTGAAATTGAACAACGCGCTTTAAAAACCGAAATATTTGATAGTAATGGAAAGCGCGTTTTTGAAGCCGACTATAAGCCGATGCTGCAGATAAGGTCATTAAATCAGGGGATTTATTATGGCAGAATAAGTAACAATTATTACACCGCCACTTTTAAATTTGTAAAGATTGAGGACTAATTTCTGGTTTTTAAAAGGTAAGGAGTATGGCAAAAAACAGAATAATTAAGCCAATAATAATACCAATTTTTAAATAACCCAGTGTTTTACCAATAACGGCCAATATTCGGCCATTGTACCTGTTAGGTTCGGCATCAATTTCTTCGATGGCACTGTTGCCCAATAAAATAGCAGCAATGCCGAATCCAAAAAATAATCCTATAATTCCAAAAATAAAAGACAAGAGTGCTTTTGTGTTCAGCTCCTGACCGCCTCCGTTGCCTTTACCTTTAGAGGCCGTAACTGTAACTGATTTTGTATTGGGGTCTGATTTGAATACTTCGCGCACACCGTTGCGGTATTTGGCCATAAACAGTTCCGACTTATAAGTGCTATACAAGGGGCCATCGGGCATGTCGCAACGTTTGTATTTAATCACATCGTTGCTTACTTCTAAAATTTTAACTGCTTTTTCGGTACCATCCTTAAACACCAGCAAGTCGCAGGAATCGGGTTCCAAAGCGGATGTGCTTTTAATGTTATTAATTCGTTTAACGTCTTTGTTAACTTCAGGAGCAATATTTAAGGCAGTGGCCACCTGTGTTTGTACAAGCGGGTTGGCAAGCGGTGCTGTTTTTTTTGGTGATGCCTTTACTACCGGTTCGTGTTGGTTGGTAGTATTTTTTTTGTGCAACCATTCCAGGTGGTAACCACTCATGTATTTTCTTTTTTGCACCGAGCAGGAAAAAAGTCCCAAGCAGGTTAAAACTACAAACAGGTGTTTCATAAGGGTAAAAATAAGTTTTATAAATGTAATTAAATTAACGCTTGTGCTTAAAATTTAGTGTAAAAAAAACCGCCCACTAATTTAAAATCCGCTAATTTAGCCCTTACATGAAAAAGTTTATTGGCTATTTTATTCAGGGATTATTGTTGTTTATTCCTATAATTATTACGGGAATAATTTTATTAAAGTTGTTTGAGTTTTTTGCCAGTTTGTTTTCCTTTTTCGGATTTAGCAACAACACCCTTGTCAACACTGCGCTGGGTCTCACGCTCACGCTTTTGTTTGTGGCTTTTTTAGGAGTGCTGGCATCTTCATTCGTATTTAAGGAAGTGTTTAACTACTTTGAAGAAAAGCTGGAACACGCTCCGTTTATCCGTCATATATACTCGCCCATTAAAGATTTTACCAGTGCTTTTGTAGGAAATAAAAAACGTTTTAACCAACCGGTGTTGGTGCTTACTAATCCACAAGCTAACATTAGCGAAATTGGTTTTATTACCCGCGAAGAACTCAACGATTTTGCGATTAAGGATAGACTCGCGGTTTACATGCCCCTTTCATACTCACTCTCGGGCAAACTTTTAATAGTGCCGCGCGAGAATGTTAAACCCATTAATGCCGAGGCTTCGGAGGTAATGAAATTTGTGGTGAGCGGTGGATTAACGGATGTGGATTAACCACTCATCACATTGCAATAAATAAGTAAAACGATTTTATAATTTTGATTTTTATTTACTAAAAATGGCCGAAATTTTAAGAATAAACAACGTTGTTAAACGCTACAGTAATCACCTGGCGCTTAACGATGTGTCGATGACGGTGGACGAAAAATGTGTGTTTGGATTATTGGGACCCAATGGTGCCGGCAAAACCTCGCTCATCCGCATTATCAATCAAATTACCGGACCCGATAGCGGTGAGGTATTGTTTAAGGGAGAAAAACTAAACCCAAGTCATGTGAGCCGGATTGGCTACCTGCCCGAAGAAAGAGGCCTGTACAAAAAAATGACCGTGGGCGATCAGGTGTTGTATTTGGCCCGCCTCAAGGGATTGAGCAAGGAGGAAGCCAAAAAGCGCATCCGGTATTGGTTCGAAAAATTTGAAATGCAAAACTGGTGGAAGAAAAAAGTGGAAGAACTCAGCAAAGGCATGCAGCAAAAAGTACAGTTTATTGTTACCGTTATTCATGAACCCTAATTACTCATTCTCGACGAACCATTTAGCGGTTTTTACCCCAT
>JADLED010000194.1 GCA_020846335.1 Bacteroidia bacterium | reverse complement strand
TTGAATCTTGCTTCTTGAATCTTGCTTCTTGAATCTTGCTTCTTGAATCTTGCTTCTTGAATCTTGCTTCTTGAATCTTGCTTCTTGAATCTTGCTTCTTGAATCTTGCTTCTCAACTCCTCGCGCTGAGCAGTGTCGAAGCGTCAACTCTCCTATTTCCTCAAATATTCCTGTGTGCTATACACTTTTTTAATATAAACCCTGCTGCGCTGCCGTATCACAAATTCCGATAAACCGATGTGCGTTTTATTTTGTGGATTCCAATCGTATGTGTAACCCAATTCGGTCCAGGGATACTGATTGAAGAGGCCACAGGCGTAGTAGCGGCTCAGGCGCGTGGCGTTTATCCAGTTAATGTGGTCAACATCGCTGGAGTCTTTGTGCGAAAAACAAATGCTGCAACTGCGGTCGTTAATTTCCTTATCGGGACAAGGTCTGAAAAGATCGTCTGGGTGAACCCACATTTCGTAAAAGTAATTGTAGGTGGCATTGGGCGGCAATCCCAATAATTGCTTTAGTCGCATGGCCGTGTCGGATTTGGCAGTGAGTTCCTTTTTCATGCGTTCCTTTAATTCGGGCGCTGTGGTAATCCATATAGGCGACCAGGCCCCGGTGTTATAAATGCCGGAATCGGGATAAAACTTTCCGCTTTTCCAGGTAACTACCAACACGTAATCCTGATCACAAATTCTTTTCCACTCGAGTTTGGGATTATTTTTGCTAATGGCAACGAGCGAAGTGTCGGGGCTGTTGCCCGCAGGATACATGGCAGTTTGAATAGCCTGCTGGTACAAGCCTGCCTGATTGTCCTGCGCTTTGGCAATCTGTAAGATGAGCAACATAAACGCGAGCAGAAATAAGGGCTGTTTAAGTTTTTTGAACACCCGTTTGGATAAAATGGCGATGAATTGATTCGTCATGTGTTTATTTTCTTTGTTTAATATTAATGGTTTATCAATTGTGTCTGATAAATATGCGTTTCCAATATTGTGCTTTTACTTAATTTACAATGTGTTTCATTCAGTTAATTTTTTTTTAGAACAATTGATCAGGGTTTGTTGAATCAGCAAATCCAGAGAAGCCGTCATGTTGGCACTACCTACACCAAGGTTGGATGGGATTATGAACGCTTGCCAGCCCGGCACGCACCAGCCCTTGAGTCGGTTAAATGGCAATGGGGCGATAAACCGTTTTATTGTTGGCGCTTTTGTAGGCCTCAAGTATTTGCTTCCGGTTTCTTCTTGCATCATAACTCACATGCACCCAGGCATAATTAAATTCGTTAATCATTTGATCAAAAGGCAGGTTTAGCTCTTTAATCTTTTTAAGCAGTTTTTCGTTACCCAGTTTAAAACATTGGATGTCGACGGCATTGCCGGTAAGGTGCTGACTGCCTGTGGCACCGCCAATGCTGCTGTTAAGCCGCGCACAACGGTATCCACTGCTTATCTGCAAAGGCATTCTGATGGCGTCGCGCAAGGGCTGCAAAATATTTACACACAATGCATCCAGGTTGTTTACCACTGCATCGGGTGGATTAAACTGTTCGCTGATGTTGGCACGGGTGGCTGTTTGGCTGGCAAGCAACTCGTAGAGCGAGAAATTTTTGGTGAATTGAATGTTGGCTCTCATAGTTTATTTTTTTTAATTTCTAAGTCAGATATCGTAAAGTACAGCCATCACTTTTGCAGAGGCAATGCGGTAATCTATCCTTGTTTCTTAGGCATCCACACAAAAAAGTACAGCGTGTTGAAGGTGCCAAACAAATGCAGGTGCAGCAACAGGCGTGGTTAAAATGTTAACCACTTGATTTTAACGTCTTGTTCTCTTTATTAAGTAAGGGGACTATGGGTGCTGCAGTAAAGCCGGTCGTTTTTTTAATTCGCTGCTTTAGCTGCGGCTCAAATATAACAAATTAATTACTCCGCCAATTTTATTTTTATGGATTCACAAATCCTGCACCAATGCTGCATTACAGGCATAAACTAACTGCCTCCGTTTTTTTTAGATTTTTTAGATTCTGGTATCCGGCAACAAATCGTTTAATTATTACTAATACACCTGCACTCTGTGGCACAGTTTAAAAAGTTTCTCACCTGCCTGTTAAGTAAGTACCCAATTTACGGTTTAACTTAAAAAAAACAAAGGCTGCCATCAGCGGCAACCCTTGTTTTTTTTTCTGATAGTAAATAAACGCGGTTATTTTGGACAATACCAGGTGGTTGGAGCTGGTGGATTGGCGGTAAGCATGGCGTTAATACCATTTTGACCGGATGAAGGGTTCCACTGCGAAAACGGTTCTCCATTCGGACAGGTGGTAGTGGCAGCCAGTGTGTTTTGATTGAGTCCCGCAGTGGCATTGTAAACCTGGCTTTGTGGTAAAAAATAACCGCTGCAATTAATGGTGATGCCGCCATTACCAAACGAAACACCGGCTTTATTCATATCCACATTGGCAAGCATGGCACCGGTAAAATTAGCACCCTGCAAAAATGTACCCACCATGGATGTGCCCACCTCGCCGGCCAGTGTGGGTCCAAAATTAGTGTTCGAAAAATTAGTGGCCACCAAACAGGCGCCGTCCCAGTTGCAACCCAACAAGGTGCAGTTTTGAATGCTTAAGTTGGCCATGTAGGAGTTGGTAAAAATCACACTTTCGGTGTTTATATTCGTCATCGTTGTGCTGCCACCAAATATATATGCACCCGAAAAATTTGCACCGGTTAAATTGGCATTATTAAGGTTCACATTTTGCATCAAGGCACCATTAAACAAAGCACCCGAACCCTGTGCCGAACCTCCCGCAATAATTCCCGACATGTTGCACGCGTTCATGCTGGCTCCTATAAAGTTGGCAAAGGTGGCGTTGGCGGCACTTAAATTGGCATTGTCAAGATTAGCTTTATTAAAGTTGGTGTAGGTAAGTGTGGCATTTGAAAAATTTGCTCCCGATAAATTATAGCCGCTAAAATTGAGCCTTGATAAATTAGCACCCACCGCCAACATGTTTTGAAAGGCATTGAGGTTTGTTGGGAAATTATAAACTGTTGCCCCTGACAAATCGCAATAAGAAACATCGTAAACATTGGTGTTGGGATTAAAGAACACCGAAAAATCCACATTCGACCCGTTGAAATTGGTCATTTCAGGACCGGTTCCCGCCATCCAAACTCCGCAATTAGCCAGTGTGGTGGTGTCAAGATTGGTTAAGGTGGCCCCTCCAATGTTTAAACCCTGCAATTGTGCGTTTGCCCAGTTGGCTCCGGTAAAGTCGCAATTGGTAATATTGGTTTGACTCATAATAAGCCTGTTTAAATTGGTGTATCTGAACGAACCATCGGTAAAATCCTTACCACTCATCCACTCAGGCAATTCAAGGTTTGTCATATCTGCATAATCAAAGCGAATGCCTTCATAAAGGCTCGGGGTATTGTAAGGCCCCCAGTTGCCGCCACCCATGCCCGAACCAATAAACGTGCTTGGCTTACCACCGCTAACACCACGGTAGGTGCCCGACTGATTTACCACCGGAGCAAGGGTTGCAGGGTTTTGATTAATGAGCAAACTTAAATTAAAATTGCTTCCGAAAGATATGGCGTCGGCCGGACCAGTAAACCAGGCCGCACCCATAATGTTGGTGTTGCTTAAACCCAGCGAATAGGTGTTGCCACTTTGTGTGGCTGTGACCCAAAACCCGGTGGCACCCCCTACTGCTGATTGACTTTGCAGTGCCACATAACTGGTAGTGTTGTTGCTATCCTGCCACACCAGTATCCAGACATTAAAATAGGTGGTGTTGGGTGCATTCCATGCGGGCATAGCCGTGGGCTGAAAGCTGCTGTTGTTAAGATACTGGTTGTTGGAAATATCCTGAAACGAAAAGCAACCAAGAAATTGGCAATAAGATGCCGGAGGTAAAGTTGATGATGTCATGTTTTTGTTTTTTTATTTGTTATTAATTGTTGAGATAATTTTAAGTAAACACCTAGTTACATTTAAACACCGGGTGTAGATGGCAGCCACCTGCTTACTCCGGGTTCTGTTCTCGACCCGTCTGTTTTATTCAGTACCGCGTAGTCGAGCGAGTAAAGGGTACGCCAGGTATCCACCGTTATTTTGGCAGTGGTAATGCCTTTGGTTTGGCAAAGAAAAGTACCATCCGGTTTGTAAATATCCACGGCGTAATTGGCCGCCACTGTGGTATCGCCTATTACATTGAGTACATAAATATAACCCAGCGACTCAACCGCCATGTCTAATAAGGTTACCTGCTCATTTTCGGTGTTAAGATTGGCCACACTGCTGTTGCCTGAAAAAATAAGTACCGGATTGCCATACAAATCAAAAGCCTGCAAACGGCCATTAATGGGCTGGTTGGTTATTGGGTCGGTACTCATGTTTTCCAAAACTATCAGGGCCGAATTGGGTGCCGGTGCCACTGCAACTGGCAGATACAACAAACCCGGGCGGGTGCCGGTTCCACCATATATCACCGACAACGGCGCCTGATTATCGCTCACCGGCCCACCCGAAATATTTACTACCTGCAATCTTCCGTAGGCAGTATTTATACCAATTACATACCCCGTTGGGTGATAGGCACTGTCGTTGGTTTCGAATACAAACTGGCCATAACTGGTACCGTTGTTCATGTTAAACGTACCTGCCGTACCGGTTTGCAGCGGTCTTATGTAATTATTGGCGTCTATGTAATAGCTCAATGGCTGTGTGCCCGGCGAATTAATAGCCTCCGGATTAATGCCAAGCTGTGTGATGCCCTCAAAACCCTCCGGAACAAAACACAAGGTGCTGTCGGGGGCAGCGGTTGAACTAATGCTTTGAAAGGTGGTTACCTGATCGTTGGTAGGCTGCCCCCCGGGTGTTATCGGAATGTTTTGACCCGAAGCCGTGTAGGCATAACCCAAAGTATTGGTGCTTGCATTGTTACTTATATTTAGGAGAGCACTCAGGTAATTGCCATCGTTTTCGGGATTAAGGCTGCTTACCGTGGCCACCGGAGCACCATTTTGGTTATCCCAGCTTCTGGATCCTGTTTGGCTGTTGTAGCTTAACGATTCGTTGTAGATATAATTGGTGGCTGAAGTTAGCGGCACCACATTTTGGGTAATGTGTGCAGCAGTTAAGGTTAACAGCGACCCGTTGTTGCCAACGGCAGGCATCCAATCGGTATTGGCATAGCCTGCTATCCAGCCGGTATCGGAATAAAACACCGCGCTAAATTTTACCTGCACCAATCCCGGAATGCCATTGAGACTTACTGTAATTGGCCCCGACTGGTTGCTGCTTAAAACACCGGGTGTTTCCATGCAACGCACCGTGCCATTATAAATGGCCATAAACTGATACGAAGTTGCCTCGGCCGGCCAACTGCTGCCGTTACCGCTATCGGGTGATAATTGCCACGACACATTGATGGTGTCTGTTACATTAATTTCGTAAACACAGGGCGATAGCATCACCTCAACCGTGGTTTCTTCGATGGTTGCCAAATCGGCCGCAGTGTTAATGCCCCAAATAATCCAACCCACCACAGGAGTTTCGTCGATGGCCGTTTGAGGAATAAACTCTGCCAGAAATTCCTGAAACGCAGTGTTTGAAATCATAAAATTTAAAACCGCACCACCAACAGCCGCCACAAAATTGCTCGAACTGTTGGATAAATAACCCGATACTCCGCCAAGGATGATGTTGACAATGTCAACAATGATAGTTACCACATTGGCCGCCAAATCCTTTAACTGCTTGGCTTGTATAAAGGCTCCAAAAAGCAGGGAAATACTTGGTATGGCAAAATTAAAAACACAGGTCATAATCGTTCCGAGGGCACAGGTGGTGGTATTCCAGTCGTTATATCCGTAACCTATCTGGCCTAAGCCACCACACATAATGGTTGCCGACGAAGCGCCTTCGGGCCATGTGAATTTTACATCAAATGTGTCGCCACCCAATGGCACACCGTAAATGGTATTTACCGACGAAACCAGTGCCACAATTTTTACGGTGTCGGTGTCCCAGGCAGTGTAAGGTTCAAAAGGACTAACCATAGGGCTTGGCCAGTTGGTTAGTGTAAGCACTTTGCCACCTGCATCGTAAAATGTAACATACACACCAAGCCAACGCACATAATTGTTTTGCAATTGCATGCTAAAAGCAGAGCCATTAAGGCTGGGCGGCGTAACTACCGAAAGCCCACCTTGTGGCGTTAAGTTAACGTAATCAAGATTTGAATTGGAGCTGGCAAAGCTATCGTTTGTGTGTGCGCTTATGTTGGAATTTAAGCCCACCGAAATGGTGCCATTGAGCACCGAATAACAACCGGCATTGGTGCTGGTGGATTGTAGGGCGGGATCGTTTTTTGTGGTATTTAACACACTCCGGATTAGTGGTGCCACACATGCCACAGTTGCCTGCGACCAGGCATAATTGTATTGACCGGGAATGGCGTTACCATTAATATCCAAAGCATCGGCCTGATTAACCCAGTTATTGTCGCTTGCCGGCGATTCAAAAAAATTAATCATTTGATTTCTGATAAACTGCTCGGCGTTCGAAATGTTTGGATCGGATTCTATCAGATCAATCACCTGCGCCGCTGTACTGCTGCCGTTGTTTAGCAATTCGTTGTGCTGAAAGGCCAAAGCCACAGCGGTATCCATGGCCATGTAAAATGATTTGCTGTGCTTAACCAATTCCGCATTGCCGGCCAGTGTTTCTTTAATTCCATAACATAATAGTTTTGAATTGTACTTATAGCAGTTTGGGTGATTGGTTTCCAGTCTCTTTTTTATCAAGGCATTGCTCGCCGCAGTGGGCTGTGTGATGTGTGAAAAAATCATTGGCAAAAGGGTTTGCCCCGGCAATGGGTCGCTCTGAAACACAAAGGCCAGTTGTGGCGCCGTTTGCGAAACAGCCACTTTACTCGCGTAATGGGTGATGCGCTCGTCGGGGAGCAGGGCAATAAACGGGTTGCTTTTTTTTGCCGCTTTTCTGGTGGCTTCGGTGTGCCTTTTAAGCTTGTACTTAGTTGCACCTACTTTAAGAATGTAGCTTTTGTCGGGACTGGCAAAATGCAGATCGTAGTGAAAGTCCTGTTCTTTTGTGATGATTTTCATAAGCGTTGGTTTTAAGTTTTTAAAAAAATGCAGACGATAATTTTAGGTGGCCGCTGCATTGCAAACATAATTTGACTTACGTTGGTATAAATCACCATATACCATGAAATTGATGCCTAACGGTTTTCAGGGAGGGAAGGATGGAATGTGAAGGGTATGGAAATGATAGAATCGTGAAGTACGATGTGAGCAAAAATTTGCTACCTGAACAGGCACTGAAAATAATTCAAAACAATTAGGTGTGTTGTAATAAATTGGTGCGACTCAAAAACATTTTTAGCCGTTCACACAATTAATGCCGGATGGTTGTTGCTACTTCTCCACCCTTTTGGCGGCCACCATCATTTCTTCGCCAATATTAAAAAAAGAAAGGGTGTTGTAAACAATGTTGTGTACCCACACAAACAATTTTAACTGCCACATGGGTTTGCTGGTAAATTTATTAAAGTATTGCTGACGTTCTGCGGCATTAATGGTAACATTGGCTTCGCGCACAGTTTGTT
>JADLED010000193.1 GCA_020846335.1 Bacteroidia bacterium | reverse complement strand
CAGGTGAATAATCTGCTGTGAGTAAGGGCCTAAAAAGAATCCACTCAACTCGGCATCCTGATCGGTCATAATTACAATTAAATCGCCGCCATTTTCTTCGCAATATTTTATGGTAGAGCGGGCACTGTTTACCACACTCTTTAATATTTCGGCATGCACGGTAACACCTTGTTCGGCGGCGCGGTCCGAAATTTGTTTCAAAACCACGTTAAAGGCCGGGCCGTCGCTTTCGTTACCTTCCTGCATCAGAGCCACAACCTGAAGGGTGGCGCTGAATTTTTTGGCAAACTCAATGGCATAATTCACTTTTTGTTTGCTGTTGGCCGTGTTATCCATTGGCAAAATAATTTTGCGGTAGCCCACATGTGTGGCATGGTTGTTCATGGCCATGGTTGGGCAGGGCGATTTGGTAAACACTTTTAAGGCGGTGCTGCCAATTACCAATTCCTGAATGGGCGAATACCCATGGGTACCCATTACAATTAACGAAGCATCCACCTCGTTGGCCACCTCGGTAATGGCGGTGCTGGCCGAACCCAAACGCACAATGCAATTGGCCTTAACACCATAGTCCGCCTGAATGCCAGCTGCGAGTTCGCCTAATTTAGCCATGGCCTTGCTTTCAATGTCGCTAAAATCTTCGATGGCTACTTTGGGCAAAAACATATTTTGTGCACCAAAGTTTGAATTTATAATGTGCAACAGGTGCAGGTTGGCCTTGGTTAACTGGGCAAAAAATGCGCCGTGTTTAATGGCCAATAAGGATGTTTCGCTAAAATCAACAGGTATTAAAACGGTGGAATGTTTGAACTTTATCATAGTTTTAAGTTTAAATAATGCAGTGAATTATCTTGTTAATTTAAAAAACAATTTGTTAAACCGCAAGCTTCTTGTAGCGCGGACGTTTTGGTTCCACATTGCCCAGGCGTTTTTTGCGGTTTTCTTCGTACTCGCTGTAGCCGCCCTCGAACCAATACACGCTGCTATCGCCCTCAAAGGCCAAAATGTGCGTACACACACGGTCCAGAAACCAACGGTCGTGGCTAATTATTACAGCGCAACCGGCAAAGTTTTCCAAACCTTCTTCCAAAGCACGCAGGGTGTTCACGTCCAAATCGTTGGTAGGTTCATCGAGCAACAACACATTGCCTTCTTCTTTTAAAGCCATGGCCAGGTGCAAACGGTTACGCTCACCACCCGAAAGCACACTTACTTTTTTGCCCTGGTCGCTGCCCGCAAAGTTAAAACGCGAAATATAAGCCCGCGAATTCATGGCCTTGCCGCCCAGCATTAAATTATCGAGGCCGCCACTAATAACATCGTACACTGTTTTGTTGGGGTCCAGCTCTTTGTGGTTTTGATCCACATAACTTACCTTAACGGTTGGTCCTACTTTAAACTCACCACCGGTAGGTTTTTCTTCGTTCATAATCATGCGAAAGAGTGTGGTTTTACCGGCACCGTTTGGCCCAATAATGCCCACAATGCCCGCTGGTGGCAATTTAAAATTCAATCCTTCGTACAACAAACGGTCGCCAAAGGCTTTAGAAACGCCCATGGCATCAATTACCTCGTTGCCAAGGCGTGGTCCGTTGGGGATAAAAATCTCGAGGTTTTCTTCTTTTGATTTCACGTCCTCGTTCAGCATTTTTTCGTAGTTGCTTAAGCGGGCTTTTTGTTTCACGCCGCGGCCTTTAACGCCCTGACGCACCCAGTCTAACTCACGCGCCAATGTTTTCTGGCGTTTGCTTTCTGTTTTTTCTTCCTGTTTTAAGCGGGCGCCTTTTTGTTCGAGCCAACTGCTGTAATTGCCTTTCCACGGAATGCCTTCGCCGCGATCGAGTTCTAAAATCCAACCGGCAACGTTATCTAAAAAGTAACGGTCGTGGGTTACGGCTATAATGGTGCCTTTGTATTGTTTTAAATGTTGTTCGAGCCAGTCAACGCTCTCGGCATCGAGGTGATTGGTGGGCTCATCGAGTCATAAAATATCGGGTTCCTGCAACAACAGGCGGCACAGGGCCACGCGGCGGCGCTCACCACCCGAAAGTACTTTAACAGAAGCATCGCTTTCGGGACAACGGAGGGCATCCATGGAGCGTTCGAGGCGGTTGTCGAGGTTCCATAAATCGTGTTGGTCAATTAATTCCTGCAACTGTGCCTGACGGTTAATGAGTTTATCCATTTTGTCGGGGTCGTTGAGTATTTCCTCATCGCCAAACTTGTTGTTTACCTCTTCAAACTCGTTGAGTATGTCCACATATTTTTGAACGCCTTCGCGCACAATTTCAATCACGGTTTTGCTTTCATCGAGTTTAGGTTCTTGCTCAAGCATACCAACGGAGTAGCCGGGCGATTGGTGTATTTCGCCGATGGAGTCTTTATCCACGCCGGCCATAATGCGGAGCAGGGAAGATTTACCTGAACCATTGAGACCGAGTACACCAATTTTGGCGCCGTAGTAGAATGAAATGTAAATGTCTTTTAAAACCTGTTTTTGTGGCGGATGTATTTTGGATACATTAACCATGCTAAAAATTATTTGACGACCTTCGGGTGTTGCTGACATAGTGGGGATGTTAAATGTTGGATGTTAAATTATGAATGATAAATTTTAAATGCTGCACTCTAAACTTTGAACTATAAACTTTAAACTTTGAACTTTAAACTTTGAACTTTAAACTTTGAACTTTAAACTTTGAACTTTAAACTTTAAACTTTGAACTTTAAACTTTGAACTTTAAACTTTGAACTTTAAACTTTGAACTTTAAACTTTGAACTTTAAACTTTGAACTTTAAACTTTGAACTATAAACTTTGAACTATAAACAAGGATTTAAAGTTAAGGATTGTTGGAGAATATCAAAACGGAAGCTGAATCAAAACTGTTTCTAAACATCCACAAATTTTAAAATAAACCGTGCCACCCAGCTGCTAAAATACGGTGAGCGCCAGGGATGGAGCGGTCTGTTTGAGCTCCTTAATCCAACCGCCCTTCGATAAAAACTCAGGGATCGGTTGGATTAAGAGCGAGTAGCGACAGCCCGGTGGCAATGAGCGAGGCATCTTTTCTCGCTCATTGACAGGCGCCCAAATAATTTACGTGAAAAGCCCCTGAAAACTGTACTTCATAATTGCAGTATAATTTGTATCATTGAATTCGGATACACCTAAATGAGCGATAAAATATATTCACTGAGTAAAACATCATTTTTAAAATTTGATCAGTGCCAAAAAGCCTTTTTCTTATATAAAAACCATCCTTATTTAAGAGATAAAATTTCGGTGGATAAACAGTTGACGTTTAAAAGAGGTCACGATGTGGGATTTTACGCCCAGCAACTGTTTCCGGGGGGCATTGATGTGTCGAAAGAAACCAAAAATGTGGCGCAGGCAGCGGAGCTTACCAAACAATTAATTCAAAACCAAACTTCGGTAATTTACGAGGCCACGTTTGTATTTAACGGTGTGCTGGTAATGATTGATATTTTGTGTTTAAACGATGGCATTTACACTGCGTATGAAATTAAAAGTTCGCTAAAGGTGTCGGAGGTATATTTAAAAGATGCCTATTTGCAGTACTATGTGATAAAAAATAATTTGCCGCAACTGGACGATTTGTTTTTGGTAACACTGAATCAGGATTACCTGATGGAAGAGCAAACCGACCCGAAAAAATTATTTAAACGCCGAAGCACCAAACAAAAAGCCCTCGAAAATTTTAGTTTTTTTGAGCACAAAATAAACGAGGCCTACCAATTGCTTGAGCAAAATGCCATACCCAACATTGCCATTGGTAAACAGTGTTTCAGGCCCTACCAGTGCGATTTTTTTGGTAGCTGCTGGAAAGACGTTTTGCACGAAAAATCCATTTTTAATTTGCCACTTGTAGATAAAAACAAATTGTTTGAGTGGTACGACAGTGGTTTGCGCAGCATGGAGCAGATTGAGGACAGTCTGATTGAAAAGGAAAACAACATTGTGATAAAAAATGCCCTGCTTAACAACCGGATTTTTTCGCGTGCAGAAATAATAAAACAGTTTGTTGAAAAAATAAAACTGCCCGTAGCGGCCATGGACATGGAAATCTGGAATCCGGCCATACCGCAAATAAAGGGCACGGGGCCATTTGAGCAAATTCCGTTTTTGGTGTGTTTTTACAATGGCAGCAACAACCCGCATTTTTTTGCCGAACACCAAAGCGACCAACGCCGGCAATTTGCAGAGGAGCTTTGTGTTTTGTCGGAAAGTTATGCCAGCATTTTGGTGTACGATAAAACCATGGAAGTGGCGGTGATAGAGATGTTGGCAAAAAAGCACCCTGAATTTTCGGAGCAATTGGCGGCATTAAAAAATAAATTGGTGGATGTGTTTGAGCTTATACTCAATGTGGATTATTACCATCCGGCTTTTAAAAACAACTTTAGTTTAAAATCCGTTTCGGGGGTGTTGTTAAGCGATGTGAGTTATAACCAGATTGGATCGGGCCTGGAAGCCATGAATTATTTTGACCAATACCGCGCGGCAGAAGTTGGAGAACAAAAGGAGGAACTTAAACAACAATTAATAAGTTATTGCCACACCGATTGTTTAGCCACCTTTGGGCTTTTTGAGTTTTTTAGTTCGGAGTTTAGTAATTAGTTGAGGCTTTTTGTTATTAGTGTTTAGTTATTAGTGTTTAGTTATTAGTGTT
>JADLED010000192.1 GCA_020846335.1 Bacteroidia bacterium | reverse complement strand
AGGCTTTAGATTGGTGATGGTCCTCACCGAATCGCTTCGCACCAACACGCAGCGTTTGTTGTCAATGGGTCCATCGGGTATTACTGCCCTAACAAAGTTTCCATTAACCACGGTTTGAATGTATTTGCCATTGCTTAAGTCAAACAGTTCTACATTGCTTCCCGCATTAAAATTGGAGAAATTGTAAAAGTATTTGCCGGTGCCACTCTGGTTTGCAACATTTAGGGTGTAGTAGGCCTTCCCCGACAAATTAAGTGTGTGCGGGTAATTTAATTTGGTGTAAAAAACAGTATGGATGTTAGCGTAGCTGGGAAACAAGCTGGAAGGGCTTGGTCTTATGATGATGTTGCCTGCATTGCCAAAACTTTGGGGGCTAAACGTAAACGTTTGATGCAAGGGCGTAGGTCCTGAAAAGGTCGTGTCCTGTATCATTGTTTGATTGCCTGAGGCATCAGGGTAAAACAATTGCAACCTGTGATCAAATGAAATATTTAATCTGTACTCCCCTGCCGAACTGTAGGTTAAATAGATTTTATTATTTGTATTGGCATTAAAAATGTTCAGTGAAGAACAAGGGTATACCAAACTATCAATACCAGGTAATGTGCCGTCATTATCAATGATGACTCTTCCAATCCCTTCGTTTTGAGTATAAACCGAGTTAGCGCCATTTTCCGGGAACTCTACGGCTCTGTTGTAATAGTTATAGGGCGACCACACTTTTTCGTAATAAAAATAATTGGCGGCAGGCCATGCGGCTGAGTTGGTATCAGTTTCGAGGACACAATGCCTGTTGGCAAAAGAATTGTTTAAGGTTAAATAACCATACAGCGTGTCGTTAAACAAAGCCTTGTAAGGATTGGGCAGATACGTAATTTTGTGATAAATCAGCGAGTCCACATCGCCGGGCCTGCCTTCGTAAAAAAACTCGAGGTAATCGCCGGTATTCATTTTATTGTCGGCCTCGCCCTTTACATAGAGCCATTGCTCTTTGCCCTTTATGAATAACTGAAAGTTTTTTGGATTTACGGTTGAAAGGTTAAAATAATTAGAAAGTGTGGTGGAATCTATTTTATAAACACCCTCTTTGCTTAATGGAAATTTAAAATATTGTTGGGTATGCCTAATCCACTCATTGCCATATTTTTGAGCATGGAGGGCAAGGCTTAACAGGCTTAATATAAGTATCAGTCGTGGGGTTCTCACTTGTTCATCTTACTATTTAAAGCAATTTTAAGGGAAAAAATATTTGAATACAATGCTGCTGAGCGATCGCCTATATCGGTGAGGGCATAGTCGAGGGTAAAAATTTCGTATTTAACACCCACGCCAATATTGGGCTGAACGGTGGTAATGTAAAGGGTGGCTCTGTCGTTTAATTGTTTTTGAATATTGCCCAATCCACCTCTTAAAAACACAAAACCTTTATAGCCTACTTCCAGTCCAAAGGCAGGTTCCAGGTTCCAAAGCTTAGAACTGATAACGGTGTTTCTTTGCCCGTCGAAGGTGTTTATCATATCCAACTCACCCAACACCGAGATGCGGTCTTTCCAAAAATTAAATTTGCGGGCCACTCCTAAAATTAATTTTGGGGAGGTTATTTCCAAACCGTTGCTCGGAATTTTGTTGTTGGTTTGTAAAAATGTGCTAATGGTTTTTTGATCGAGTGTGTAGGACCAGGCGTTGAAGGTTCCGGTAACATCGCGGGCCATGGCGGCCAGTATCCAGTTTTTGTGTTGGTATTTTACCGAGGCATCCAATCCAAAACCCCAGGCACCACCAAAACTGCCAATTTTGCGGCGGATAATTTTCACATTGCCACCAATATCGAGCCCCTTCAGTTTAGGTATGCGGCGCGAATAGCTTAACAAAGCCGCAAAATCAACCACGCCAAAAGGTAAAATGCGGTTGTAATCAATGTTACCGTTGGCATCCACCAAATCGAGGGTATTGGCAATATTGTCCACGCCAAAACGCAGTAACGAGATTCCGGCAACGCTGTTGCTATCTATTCGCTTAGAAAGCCCTACAAAATCGTATTTGGCAATGCCGGCAAAGTATTCGGCGTGTTGCAAACCTATGTCCAGATTACTTTTTTGACCCAACAAACCCGAAGGATTCCAATAGCCGGCGTAGGCACCTTCGGCGGTGGCAACGTTGGCATTGGCCATAGCCAGGGCACGACCGCCCACACCAATGTTTAAAAACTCGTTGCTGTATTTTTGGGCATGCGTTTTAATCCCCATTGTAAGCAACAAAACCAGTATAACTCTGACCTTAAACATAATGCACCTAATTTAGTTTAATTTTTTGAAATATTGTGTTAGTTTTAACGTTAAAGTCAGTATTTTATTGTTGAAAAAACCAATTTGTTTTGGGTGCTAAATTTCAGATAAAAAACCTTGTTAAACTATTTTCCTTCGCAGCGATTTTTTTTCGCTGTTAATTTTTTTGTGCTTTAGCTTTTTTTCGCGCGATGCCTTGGACGGTTTAGTGGCCTTGCGCTTTTTAACCGGTGTAAGCAATTTGTTGATGAGCTGAATGAGCTTTTGTTGGGCCTCCTCCTTATTGGCCAACTGACTGCGGTGTTTTGAGCTCATTATTTTAATCTGCGAAAAGTTTACAAATGCCTTGTAATTTTTAAACAACATCTGCTTTTGCTCCTCTGACAAGGTTTCTGAAGTATTCAAGTCGAACATAAGTTCCACCTTGGTTTCCACCTTATTTACATTTTGTCCGCCCTTGCCACCCGAGCGCGAGGTTTGAAATTGCAATTCGCTTTTTAAGATGGCTGTGGTTTGTTCTTCAGTTAACATAGCTTCTTTAATAACACTTTTGAAATTACGCAATTTTTCCACTCGCAAATCTATATTTTTGAAACATGAGAGCATTGGCGTCGTTATTTGTTGTTTTGGTTTTATCTTCTTCGGCTCAAAATTTATTACCCTGTAAACAACGCTTTAATACCTACCTTAATTTTAGGGGAAAACTGAACCCGGTTGTAACGTTTGAGAATAATGCCATTTATTTTAAAAATGCAGCGGGCAAAAAAGAACTGGCCATTTACGATGATGAAATTCCGGCACTGGCCTTGTATTTCGAAAACAGCAGCAACGCCCAACAAAAAAACCTCCTGGCTTTAAAAGCGCTGAACCACTTTAAAAAAAATCAACTCGACAGTTTAACCCAACTTTACTCTAACAAAAAAATAAGCGACAGAAAAAAAAATAATGCACCATTACAGGGTTTCAGAATAGCACTTGACCCCGGACATTTTGCCACCACACTGGCCGAAGCCGCCAGCGAACAAAAATACCTTTACTTTTTAAAACCGGCTGCCGGACAAAAACCCGATACCATTAAAATTTTTGAAAGCGAACTGACCTTCAACACCGCCACTCTGGTAAAAAAAATGCTCGAAGAACAAGGTGCCACCGTTATGTTAACACGTAGTGAAGCCAACCACACCTCGTTTAACTGTACCTTTACTTATTGGATTAAACAGCACAAAAAAAGAACCCTCGATAGTTTAAAAAATTCGGGTGCTTTATCCAGTGATAAATATGCTAAACTGATTAAAGCCAAAGTCTATAATTTGTTTTGGGATTTTTTCCGCGATTATGATTTAGGTAACAGGGTTGCAAAAATAAATGCTTTTAATCCTCACGTCACAGCAGTTATTCATTACAATGTTGACGAAAAAAATGCACCCTGGAAAAAAACAAGTTTAAAAGATTTTACCATGACTTTTATTGGCGGGGCTTTTGCAGGCGATGATTTGGTACGCGACGAAAACCGGGCCGATTTTGTGCGTTTACTCATTAGCAATCAGCTCAACCGCTCCGAAGAACTATCGGCCGAAACTGTGCTTAATTTTAATAAAAATCTGGGAATACGCATAGCCACCGCAACCGATGCAGAGTATCTGGCAAAAAATTGCAATACTCCTAAAAGTGCCGGAGTTTTTAGCCGCAACCTGGTATTGTGTCGCAAAATAAATTCGCCTCTGGTATATGGCGAAGCGCTTTATCAGGACAACGAAAACGAATGCCTTGAACTGATGAAAAAAGACCGTGAACTTTACGGTATTAAAACAAATGCACGCCTGGAAGCCGCTGCAAAAAGTTATTACGAGGCGCTCCTGAAGTTTCTGAATAATTACTAATTTAGAACCTGATTTGGAGAAGATAAGCATATACATTGTTGACGACCATCAAATGCTCATTGACGGTTTAAAAGCCATTATAAAAAGCGAAAAACAATTTGAGTTGGTTGGCGAATGCACCTTTCCATTATTGGCCTTTGAACAAATTCAGTTATTAAAACCCCGCATTGTGCTCACCGATATTAACATGCCCGAAATGAACGGCGTAGAACTGGTGCGTAAACTAAAGCCCCGCATGCCCGGCACCGATTTTATAACACTGAGCATGTATGGCGAACGGAGTTACATTAAAGACATGATTCAGGCCGGTGTGAGCGGTTACGTACTTAAAAATACAGGGCGTGAAGAACTGATTAACGCCATAATGACGGTGTATTCCGGCAAAGACTATTACAGCGAAGAAGTGGCACAAGCCCTTGAACAATCGCCGGTAAACGATTTGGACATTAACACCATTAATCTCACCGAAAGAGAAATTGAAATTATTGAGTGCATTGCCAAAGAAATGAGCAATGCCGAAATTGCCAAAGCCCTGTTTATAAGTGAACGCACAGTTGAAACCCACCGTAAAAACATTTTCAGAAAAACCGGAACCCGCAGTGTTTTGGGCCTGGTTAAATTTGCCCTCGATAAGGGTTTTATCAGATAGTATTAAGGAATATTCATGTATTTGTGAGTTTGCAAACTAATCATCCAGCGTGGATGTCTTTTAACGTACTCCACTATTTCGGGTATTAGCGCCAGACGTTTGCTCCACTCGGGCTGTAGGTAAAGTTTACAATCGGCATTTACCTTTTGTGCCTGTTCTTCGGCCCAGATAAAATCGTGTTTGTTAAACACAATTACTTTCAGTTCGTTGGCTGCGGCATAAACTTCATCGAGCGGTTGCATGGTTTTTTTTGGTGACAAACAAACCCAATTCCAACTGCCGCTTAATGGGTAAGCTCCCGAAGTTTCGATATAAGTTTGTATGCCAAGTGACGCCAGACGCCTTGTGAGTTCACTTAAATTGTAAATCAGAGGTTCGCCACCGGTAACCACCACGCTGTTGGCCTGCGACAGTTTAACGTTTTCAACTATTTTTTCAAGTGCTGTGAGCGGATGTATGTTGGCATCCCAGCTTTCCTTCACATCGCACCAGTGGCAGCCAACATCGCAACCACCTATACGAATGAAATAAGCCGCTTTACCGGTGTTGGCGCCTTCGCCCTGAATGGTGTAAAATTCTTCCATCAAAGGCAATAAGGTGCCGGCATCCAAAAGAATTTTATCTGTTTCGTTGAGGCTATGTAATTTGTAATTCAAGACAACAAAGTTAGGAATAAGATTGAAGATTGTTTACAAAAATAAGCGGCATGGCAGATGCCCTGGATTTGATTCTTAGATTCGATGATTTGCTGCGAAAAGAAAAGAACCAAGATTCCGAACCTTTAATTAGATTCAGATAAAATCCACATTAATTAGGACTTGGCGCGGTTTCGGCATTAATCGGCAGGTTGAAATAATCTTCTGCCACTTTTTTTGGTTTAACTGCTGTGGCCACTTGCTCCATCACAAATTGTTCGTTTTCGATAATAGTTTTAAGTGGAATGGCTTTTGAAAGCAACAGGTAATCGAACCAATTGCCATACTTGTGCGTTTTGTAAGTTTCGGGATTAATGGCCAACTCCGCGTTGAAGTAGTATTTTTGCACCCCGCTTTTGCAGGTTAAAATTAACTCGTCGCATTTATACCCAAGTATTTCGGTAACACCTTTGTTCAGTTCTGTTTTCAGTACCTCGTCTTTTTGCACCGCCACATCAATCCAAAAAATGGTTTCGGCATTGGCGGCTTTGTTGTATAATTTATTTTCGCTGCCTTTATAAATTTGCCAAAGCAATACTTTTCCATTGCTGGTGTTTTTGTAACTACCTCCCTTTATGCCAAAGCTTTGCCAATTGCCAAACAAAAATTCCATTTGGGTATTCGACATTTTAGGATTTTTACTTTGGTATTTTATGCTGTAAAGTACTTCTCCTTCAAAATCCTGCGCCTTAGCAATACCGGTAGTAAGCGCAGCAAGTAATAAAAGAAAAAAAAGTTTTTTCATTTTACTCTTTTATGCTGTAAATTATTTTTTCGAAGTCAGCTTTAAATTTTTCTTTGTTTTCGCCGGCACTCCAACACAATACTTTGTAAAACGAATTTTTAGTTTCAACCAAACCCACCACGTAGGCAATTTCAATTTTACTGTCTTTGTCGTAATAGCTGGCATCGTACTCCACAATGTTTACTTCGCCTTT
>JADLED010000191.1 GCA_020846335.1 Bacteroidia bacterium | reverse complement strand
TTTGAAATACTGCGTAACAATTTGCTCAATTTTTACATGCGAAAGGCCCTCTAAGTAATTTTCAATTTGTTTTTTATGGGTAATATTCATATGGTAGTATTTTATTTAAATTTTTATCTCCTTCTATAGATTCCAATTGGCACATTCCGTGTGCAATTTCATTTTGGCATTTAAGTTTTTCAACTTGTGCTTAAACACTCAAAATTCCATCCGAAATTTGCTGTTCTGACGACTCGCCCCCAATATACCCTTCCCAAAACCAAAAAACAGGGCGGTTTTCCGCCCTGTTGATAATTAATTGTGACACTAATTTTTGTTTGAATGGGTTGTAAATAAATGATTTATAAAGTATTGTTAATTTTCGTTTGATAAACCATCAGCCAGCATCTTAGCTTGAGCCAAAACAGTTTCCACGGCTTTTTCCTGCAGGTCGGGTGGATAGCCGTGTAAACGCAGGATACGCCTGACATTCCGACGAAGAGCCGATTGCACACTTTCCTTAATTGTCCAGTCGATGGTGGTGTTATTGCGTACGATTTTTAAAAGTTCCTGTGCAATGTGTTTTAATACGTCATCGCCCAGTATTTTTACAGCGCTATCGTTTACATACAAGGCATCGTAGAATGCCAACTCTCTGAAATCGAGTCCCAGCTTATCGCCACGCTGACCTGCTTCGCGCATTTCTCTTGCAAATGGAATGAGCACTTTTTCTATAAATTCAATGTTGTCTATTTGTCCGTTATGGTAACGTTGAATGGCTTCTTCCAACCGTTCGGAAAACAACTTACTTTGCACAAGGTTTATCTTAGCGCTTTTTTTAATTTCTTCCTTCAGTAATTTTTTAAGTAACTCCACGGCCAGGTTTTTATGCTCCATGCCTTGCACCTCAGATAAAAACTTATCATCTAAAATACTGATGTCCGGACGTTTAATTCCGGCAGCGTCAAACACATCCACTACTTTTTCGCTGGCTATGGCTTCTGATACTATCTGGCGAATGGCTAGTTCTATTTCCCTGTTGGTTTTTCCTCCTTCTTCTATGCGTTCGCTTTCTTTAAACTTGAGTAGTCTTGTGCGTGTTGCCTGAAATAAGGCAATGTGGTCCTTTAATACATCGGCTTTTGGATGGGTTGAAACAAGCGCATAGGCTTTGATAAGTCGCGCTGTGTTATCACAAAAGTTATCGCTGCCGTTTTCCTGGCTTTGTATGTAATCCTGTATGGTTTTAATGTAACGCAATTTGTCTTCGGCACTAAGTTGGAAGAACTTTTGCCAATCGAAATATTTTAGCTGGTATAAAACACTTTCATAAAATTCAAGCATTTTGGCCACAGCCAGTTCATCGTCCAATGACGGTTTTCCCTGACCGCCACTGGCTGTATATTCCAGCATGGCTTCTTTCAGGTACTGAGCTATGCCCAGGTAATCCACCACCAAGCCGCCCTCTTTCCATTCGCTAAATACTCGGTTAACACGTGCAATGGCCTGCATCAATCCGTGGCCACGCATGGGCTTGTCAACATAGAGAGTATGCAGGCAGGGTGCATCAAAACCGGTCAACCACATGTCTCTCACAATTACAATTTGTAAATTGTCTTTCGGGTTTTTGAGGCGGTCACCTATAGCCCTTCTTTTTTCTTTGCTGCGAATATGGGCTTGAAAATCTTCGTTATCGGTGCTGGAGCCAGTCATAATTACCTTTAAGTAACCCTTGTCGTCGTCGTTATGATGCCATTGAGGCCTAAGCTTAATTAGAGCATTGTACATTTCCACGCATATTCTCCGGCTCATGCACACAATCATGGCCTTACCGGGCAATACGGCGGTGCGCTTTTCGAAATGAGCAATTAAGTCTTCTGCAATTTTTTCGATACGGGGTTTGCTGCCAACTACTGCTTCTATGCTTGTCCATTTAGCAACCAACTTTTGACGATTGCTTAGTTCTTCCGTTTCGGTAAGCTCTTCAAAGGCTTCATCGAGTTGTATTTTCTTTTGTTCCTCGAAATTAATTTTTGCCACTCGGCTCTCATAATAAATGGGCACGGTGGCGCCATCTTCAACGGCTTGTTGAATGTCGTAGATGTCAATGTATTCGCCAAAAGTAGCCTGTGTATTCCGGTCGGTACTTTCCACAGGTGTTCCGGTAAATCCTATATAGGAAGCATTGGGCAAACTTTCGCGCATTCTTCGGGCAAAGCCATCTAAAAAACCATATTGGCTGCGGTGCGCCTCGTCGGCAATCACCACTATGTTGGTTCGCTCGCTTAGTATTTTGGCTTTTGTGCCTATGTATTTAATCTTAGGTTCGGCAGCTACATTCTCATTTTCTTCCGTGTCACTATCCTGTTCGGGTAAAAATTTCTGAATGGTGGTAAACACAATTCCTCCCGAAGCCACCTTTAAAAGCTCTTTCAGGTTGTCACGATTTTCTGCCTGTTTGGGATGTTGTCTAAGTAGTTGCACACAATTACTAAAGGTTTCAAACAATTGGTCGTCTAAATCATTTCTGTCGGTGAGCACCACAATGGTGGGATTTTGCATGAGCGCATTCCCTATTATTTTGCCCGAATAAAACACCATGCTCAGGCTTTTGCCGCTGCCCTGGGTGTGCCACACTACACCGGCCTTGCGATTGCCCGTGCCTTCGTCTTCTTTTTGTGCCAGACCCGTGGCTCTTAGGGTGTGTTGCAAAGCTTTGTTTACAGCGTAATACTGGTGGTACTGCGCCATTTTTTTAATGGTTTCTTTTTCTGTTTTTTCGTAAACCACAAAATGTTGAATGGCATCAAGCAGTGTTTGTTTATTACACATACCTTTAATCAGGACTTCGAGTTGCAGGTCGCTGCTGCTTTCCGTTTCAACGCCATCTTTGGTTTTCCAGGGTTTGTAATAATTAAAGTTGCTGCTAATGGTGCCATAGGCGGCATCCCAACCATCACTGATGATGTTAAAGGCATTGTAGTTAAAGAGCGAGGGAATGGCCTGTTGGTAGTTTTTAACCTGAGTGTAGGCGCTTTGCAAGTCCGCTTTCTCGGTTAAGGCATTTTTAAGTTCAATCAGTACCATTGGCAAACCGTTTACAAACAATACAATGTCCGGCCGTTTGTTTTGGTTGCCTTCAACAACAGTAAACTGGTTAATAGCTAAAAACTCATTTTTGTGAGGTTCTTCAAAATTTATCAGGTACACCTTTTCGCCTCTTATGCCATCAGGGGTTCTTATTTCCACATCAATGCCTTCGGTTAAGTAACGATGAAAGGTTTCGTTATTAATAAGTGTGGTGGGGCTTTGCACCCGCAATACTTTTTTAATGGCATCTTCTTTTGCTTCTGTGTTTAGTTTTGGATTAAGTTCATCAATAGCACGCAGCAAACGATTAACCAATACCACTTCCGAATACTGGCGTTTCATGTCAGCCCCATCCGGAGAAATATCCGGGCCATGGGCATAGGCATAACCTAGACTTTTTAAATACGTAAGGGCTATTTGCTCTATGTTGTTTTCGGAAATGGGCTGCATCAATTACTAGTTGAAGAGCGAAGTTAGAGAAGAAAATGCAAATTTACCAGTAAGGCCGAATGTCAGGCGTTTGTATAAAGGTCTGATAGAGGCTTCTGGATCGTTTTTTGCAATATTGTTTTTAATATCTGGTGCCTCAAAGTAAATGCCACCAAGAAATTTAGAAGCCTTATTGCTGAAAAAATAGATACCCAAGCCAATATTAGTGGTTTGTGGTCTTTGTGTTTTCATACCACTGAACATTTGATGCAAGTATAGATTAAACGCAATAATGGTGCTATCATTGCCCGGAACTTTCATGAAACCAACTATATCAGCATTTAATGGATATAAATCGAGGGCATGATAATAACTGCCTGATTTAGCCGTAATTTTTTTATCACTGACAAGTTGTTGTGTGCCTCCGGTGACGGCAACGGTGTATGTATTTGTAAGGTTATAGTCTTTACTCGTTAGTTCGTCGGAATTATTATCGCGCAGATAGCCACCGTTTATACCCACGAGTAGACAGGTACCTATGTTCCAGTTTAAACCAAGATTAACCCCTCCACCTGCAAATGTTTTACTGCTGAAGCTATTGGCAAGATTGGAATTATCCAGCGTGTATAGTTTAAATGCCTTTGAAACATAGTTAGGTGCAACATAAATACTGAACCTATGTTTCCAATAACCCCGAGATTCAAAAAGACGGTTTTTTGCTTGGGTAAGATTTTGAACTGTAGAACGCGATTCCAGATACCTATCGAAGAATAAAGTTTTAAGTTTGTCCTTCAACTCTAAAAGATATTCCACATCTGCAGGATTTTTATCTAATACTTCGGTTTGATATTCTTCTTCAAATCCTTTAGCAGTTAGGTTGTCAACAAAGTTTTTTAAATCGGCAAGAATTTTTTGATTCTTTTTTTGATCATTTGCTGCCGGATATTTTTGGTTTATTTCTGTGGTATATAAAGTAGTAAGTTGGGCGGAAATTGCTGTAAGAGCCGCACGAACATCATTACTTGCTGTCGCAACGTCTTCTAAAATCAAATCATTAAGTGATTTAATTCTATAACCAATTTTATTATTTTCGCCTTTCGTCCATGTTCTTCCAATAATTGCATTTGCTTTAATTTCTCCGTTCAAATCTCCCCCACTAAAAAAGTTGGCATACCCTTCACTCGCTGAAGCGCTGGTATTCACTCCTAAAAGAAAATGCTTGTTCTTCCTTTTATATTTTTCGTTACTATAATTGTTCAGACTAAAACCTATTGAGGGATCTGTAAAATTAAACCCCAATGTAGTACCCTGATAAAGGATTGAAGACTGACCTTTTGCACTGCCAGAAAAAATTTGAGCATCGTATGTTGCGTTTGTTAGCATTAACGCTATAATAATTATTTTTTTCATAAGTATAATTTTTAAAAATATTAATCTTTCCAGTTTGCATTTTGGCGGTAGTTGGCATGACCATTAGGCTCAACTTGTTTGCGTATGGGTTCTG
>JADLED010000190.1 GCA_020846335.1 Bacteroidia bacterium | reverse complement strand
GAAGTGGACGATATTTTGGCCGAAGTAAAACAACTAAACGCAACAATCCTTAAGCCTGCGCAAACCGTTTTTTGGGGCGGATACAGCGGTTATTTCAGCGACCCCGATGGGTATATATTTGAAGTAGCTTACAATCCTTTTATGGACCTGAACCAAAATGACGATTTAAATATGCCCGATTAATAGTGCAACAAAACCTTTGGTGTTAAGACTCCCTTAAAACCAATTGTTTCTTTTAATCTGCATGAAAAAATACTGCACCCACCATCATCCGGCATCAAATGCGCCATATCAAAGTTTGAACACATTTTTTTGACCTTAAAATTTATTTTTTACGAATCGTATCACTTTATTACTAAATTTACCCGATATGGATTACGAATTAATACTTCGGAATATAAATAAACTGATTACCCTCACCAAAAAAGAAGAAGAAGATTTTGTGGTAGCACTTAGTACGAGAAGCCTCAAAAAAAAGCAATTGCTGGTAAAAGAAAATGAGGTGTGTAAATTTTCGGCCTTTGTTACAAAGGGTTGTCTTCGCTCCTATTCCACCGATAGAAACGGCTTTGAACACATTTTGCAGTTTGCGCCACCCGATTGGTGGATTGCCGATATTTACAGCCTGATTTCAGGCCAACCAGGAAAATTAAACATTGATGCTTTGGAAGACAGTGAGGTCATCCTTTTAAACCGGAGCGACCAGGAAGAATTGTTTGAAAAACACCCCAAATTTGAACGCTTTTTTAGAATCCTTACCGAAAAATCGGTAGTTGCCAACCACAGCCGTTTGCTCGACTACATGGGGCTACAGGCCATGGAGCGCTACGATGCTTTTTGCCGACGCTACCCCACCCTCACCCACACCCTTCCACAAAAACAAATTGCATCCTACATTGGCGTTACTCCCGAATTTTTGAGTAAAATGAAAGCCGGACTGCTCCGGAAAAAGTAAGGGCATCTGGCTTTTGCATGTTTGGTTGACTGAATTTTCGCACAGCAACTATTAACTATTTTTGATTTTAATCCGGCATTTATTAACCTTGATTATGG
Organism: Bacteroidia bacterium; assembly: GCA_020846335.1. Lineage (GTDB taxonomy): Bacteria > Bacteroidota > Bacteroidia > B-17B0 > Aurantibacillaceae > Aurantibacillus. The sequence continues at coordinate 18,333 of JADLED010000190.1, read as the reverse complement.
CTTTGGCTTAGTGCTGTGTTTACCTTTACTTCACCACTATCATGAGCAATACAGTAATTCATACAGCACAAAGCCGGGGCCATGCCAACCACGGCTGGCTAAACAGCTATCACAGTTTTAGTTTTGCAGGCTATTATAACCCGCAACGCTTGCACTTTGGTGCGCTCAGGGTTTTAAACGATGATGAAGTGGCAGCCGGCATGGGTTTTGGCACGCACCCACACGATAATATGGAAATTATTTCCATTCCACTGGAAGGCGATTTATTACACAAAGACAACATGGGCAACAGCACCGTTATTAAATACGGCGATGTGCAACTCATGAGCGCAGGCACCGGCATTACACACAGCGAATACAATAAAAACAACGACCGACCGGTTAAATTTTTGCAAATATGGATCATTCCTAATCAAAGAAATGTTAGTCCGCGCTACGACCAAATGAGCCTCGACCCTAATGACCGACACAATACCCTGCAACAAATTATTTCGCCCAATAAAAACGACGCCGGGCTGTGGCTGCATCAAAACGCCTGGTTCCACCTAAGTAAGCTCGAAAAAAATGTAACACTTACCTATAACCTTAAAGACAAAAACAATGGGGTTTATCTGTTTGTATTATCCGGTGGCCTAATGGCCAATGGGCAAACACTTAATACGCGCGATGGCTTTGGCATTTGGAACACCGATGCCCTTATACTGGAAGCCACCCTGGAAACCGAATTGCTGATAATGGAAGTGCCAATGCTGAATTAAAATTTTAATTAAACCAATACACCTTAACTTAAACCAAACAAACATGAGTAAAACAACCTGGAAATTAGACCCAACCCATAGCGAAGTTGGATTTAAAGTAAAACACATGATGATGACCAATGTAAGCGGCAGCTTTACTAATTTTAACGTGGAAGCGAGTAGCGAAGGCGAAGGTTTTAACTCGCCTGAAATTAGCTTTACAGCAAAAACAGCCTCTGTTAACACCGGCAATGAGCAGCGCGACGGGCATTTGCGTTCGCCCGAATTTTTTGATTCAGAAAAATTTCAAAGCATACAATTTAAAGCCACTAAATTTGAAAAAAGCGACGACGAAAATTATTTATTGCAGGGCGATTTAACTTTAAAAGATGTGACTAAAAATATTACTTTAAACGCCGAATATGGAGGACTGCAAAAAGACCCTTGGGGAAATATTAAAGCCGGTTTTACAATTTCCGGAAAAATTAACCGCAAGGATTTTGGATTAAGCTGGAATGCCGCACTTGAAACCGGCGGTGTTTTAGTGAGTGAAGAAGTTAAAATTCATGGCGAAATACAATTGGTAAAAGCCTGATAAAACAGTAACCACCGTTCCACTCAAATAAAGGCATTAACACACACACTAATGCCGGCAAAGCCCTCCTCAAAAAATGGAGGGCTTTTAATTTAGGAACATACACAAAATTAATCGCTTTAATAATTAACAACAAGGTTCTGCAAATCGTGAATGCGCAGAAAACCTGTTAAATCCAATTTATTCAGGATTGTGTTTTTTCAATTTGAGATCAATTTCGAATTGAGTTGGCGCTGCTTTGAGGCAAAAATGACAAAAAGTAACAAGTTGGTTTTGCTCGTTGTTGATGTCGGTTATTATATTTACACCACGGCCACAGAGGCCTGAGTGGCCTCCAGATTATCAACATTTAATTTAATGCCCCGGTAAATAATCACCAACGACAATATCATAATAACATGCGAAAGGTCTTTGTAATTAAACCAGGCATGAAAGGAAATTTTAAGCGAGTGCGCAAGAATTGAAATAAAGGCCACAGCTATGCCAACTACTACCAATTTACTACCTTGTTGGTTATGGCGTTTGTATGCAATTGCGTGCACCAGTAACGAATATATCAGGCTAATAGCCGCATGAATTTTAATAATTAAAAAACTGGCGTTTACCACACAAATAAGCAATACAATGGCTATCCAAAACAGTGCCAGTTGAATGTAAATTTTAGAAGGCTCGTTGTTAAGATGCTGATAGGTATATGCCGATCGGAAACAATAATAGATGGATAACAGACTCAGCGCATTCATAATAAAAAAAATAATTTCAAAAAAAACAGTTCCAAGTTGCAAATGCACTGCATGCGCTGTGGCTCCAAAAACACTACTGGTTCCTAAAAGCACTATAAACCTTGCCATTTGCTGCGAATATGGGTGCTTGAATTTATTTAAGGATTTGAAATAAGTCAGGCACAGGATAAAAAAAATCAGATTGGTAACAATTACCATTGGTTCAAAAATAATGAAGCCAAATAAAGTAATGTATGTGTAATCAAAGTTCAACTCGAAATTTGGAGCGTAAAACTACAATTTTTTTTTATCCAGCAAAGCGTTTTTTTATCCCGCATCCTCCGCATCATCTTTTTTAAATATACCTGTTATTTTTCCGGTAAACTTTTTCACTTTAACATATTGTTGCTCTATCGATGTTGTGGTAATATCACTAATCCGTCCATCATCCAGCGTTTTGGAAATGTCGGGATAAAGAATAATAAAACTTGTGAAACTGTTGGTACGGTTCAGTTTTTTCGACATATCGTCCACCTGAAAATCGTAACTAATGGTTTGTGTGCGGGCATTCAGGAAAATGTACAAATCGTCTTCCCTGGTTTCATTAATTTGTTCAAAACCCTCAAACGAAGTTACCGGCACGTATTTATAAATGTTCCGTTTTTTATCCTGCACCACTCCGGCAAAAGCTGTTAATGTGCTTTCGGTGCCATAAAGACTATGGCTGTTTCCAATTTGCTTTAAAATGGTGTGTATGCGCTGGCTCACACGGGCAAAACCGTTTTCCAACTCAGAGTTGGGCGAAAGTATAACAGTTACCCTCTGAAAAGTATTGAGCGGTTGCAATATTTTTGAAATGATAACAGCTTGTTTGGACTTACGCAACAAATTGGTGGCAATGTTTCCAAAAATTAAATTTGAAGTCCCTTGTTGAGCTTTGTAACTGATTAGTATGTCGCTAATGTTATAGGCTCTGGCTGTTCTTACAATACCATCCACAATGCTTAAATCCACTTTTTTAAGCACTTCCACTTTTTTATCGCCACTGGCAATTTGTTCGGCCACCCCCTCAATTACCTTACGCACCACATTAATTTTTTCATCGGCATCATCGTCGTCTTCCACAATCGACAAAGGATAAAGCGGTTCGGGCGAACGTTGGTCTTTTAATAAAAGGGCCAAATCAATTAAACGCTGAATGTTTTCGGGATTACTCACAGGAATTAATATACGTTCGATGCGATCGCTGCTGCGTTTTACCACTTCCTTTTCCTGAATGGCTATTTTGCGAGCCGCACGTTCGCTCACAAACGAACTCACCAAACACGAAATGAGTATGAGAATGATGGTGGCATTAATCACATTTTGATCAAACAAATGAATGTCAAATCCTACTTTAATAATGGCCAGTGTAGCCGCTGCATGCGACACACTTAATCCAAAAATAATGTTGCGCTCGGGTGTGGTAAATTTATAAATAAAGGCAGTCATCCAGGCGGCAAAATATTTGGTAAGCAGGCCTACCACACACAAAATTCCGGCAAAAATAAGTGCATCGCTGCCTTTAAAAAACAAACGCAAATCAACCAACATGCCAGCGCTTATTAAAAAGAAAGGTATAAAAAGTGTGTTACCAATAAAGGTTACACGGTTCATTAAAATGCCGGTGTGAGGTATTACTTTATTAAGTCCCAATCCGGCCAAAAACGCACCAATAATGGGTTCAACACCGGCCAACTCGCTTAAAAAGCCTGAAATAAAAACCACCGCCAACACAAAAATGTAATGCGAACTGGCCTGTGCCTCAATGTTACGAAAAAACCAACGGCTAATGCGCGGCAACAAATACAAGGTGGCAAACACCAACAAACTCAGTGAAAGTGTTACCCGTATCCAAAAACTGCCATCCACCTCGCCGGTTACCACCTGTGTAATAATGCCCAATAAAATTAGCACTGCCGAATCGGTAATAATGGTGCCACCAAAGGTAATTTGCACCGCCCTGTTTTTTACAATGCCCATGTTGCTTACTATGGGATAACTTAACAGTGTGTGGGTGCTGAACATGCTGGCCAATAGCACAGCAGGCCAACGGTCGAAATGAAACACATAAGTGCAAACCAGATAACCAATGGCAATGGGTATTAAAAAGGTGAGTGCCCCAAACACCAGACTTTTGTTGCGGTTTTGGCTGAACTCGTGCATGTCAATTTCGAGCCCGGCCAAAAACATAATGTAGAGCAAACCGGTTTTTGAAAGCAGTTCGAAACTGTTGGTGGACTCAATAATGTGCAGCGAATGCGGACCAATGATGATACCTGCCAGAATAAGGCCAATAATGCCCGGAATGCGAAAACGCTTAAAAAGTAAAGGCGAAAATAAAATGATTAAGAGCGTGAGTGCCAGAATTAGCACCGGATTTTTGAGCGGCAAATAGTGATTAAAAAACTGGTTGAGCCGGAAAAGATAATCCTGTATTGCACCCATTTGTTAAGAAGATGATGGTTTTTTAAGTGAATACCTGCTTCGTGTACCTTTAAAAAGTTTGTAAAGTGTAGCGCCTTTTACATAAAAGCGAAGTCCGGCAACCATAAACACGTCCATAATGTTTATCTGCTTAAATTCTACGGTACGGCCAATCCGCATTTTGTAACTCAGGTAAATGGCTCCACCCTTAAAATTGTAATCGGCACCCAAACCAGTATTAATACCCAGCCAATTTGTTTGAACAATTTGGTTTTTAGTATAAATGGTGCTAAGGTTTTGAAAATCATTAATGCCCGTGTAGTAACCACGAAAAATATTGTAGCTCAGGCCGGCAATGGGGTAAAAATAAATTCTTTTGTCTCTTGATTTAGAAATTACACTCAGATTGGCCTCCAGAGTTTGGGCTTTAACATTGAGCCATGTGGGTTGAATGTTAATGGAACCATAATATGTGTATTCAACACTGCCTCTGAAATAATTGCCTTTGTCGAATGTTAAAATTGTATTAAAGCCAAGTGCATCGTTATTGCTGTTTAAATTGCGTGTTAAGTAAAGTACGCTGCGTGCCATACCACATCCCAAACCAAAATTGGTGTGTTTTACGGGGTCTTTTATTGGCTTAATTACTTTTAACTGTGCTTTGGCTAAACCTGTTGAAAACAGCGCCAACAAAAGAAATATTTTAACACATCGCATTCACACAAATTTACTTAATTTTTTGAGCAATTAACAGACCAGATAAAATTTGTTAAGTGCCAGTTATACAAGTAAAACAATGTTTACTTTTATGCTACTATGCGTTTATTAACCATCCTTTCGGTTTTTGCTTTTATGTTTGTTTTAAACACAAGCGCACAAACACAAACAACCGCCAAAAAAAACTACAATTCCTTAATTCAGTTTTCGGGTATTGTGGTCGATCAGGACAGCCTTACCCCTATTCCCTTTGTGGCTGTAATGATTAAAGGCACGAACTGGGGCACCAAATCCGACTACAATGGCTTTTTTAATCTGGTTGTAAGCCCGGGTGATGAAATTGAATTCATGTCGCTGGTACACAAATCCCGCAGCTACAAAATTGCCGACACGCTTAAAGCGAAATATTATTATGCCATACAGGTGTTAACCAAAGACACCATTCAGCTCGATGCGGTGGACGTTTTTCCGTGGCCGAGTAAAGAAGATTTTAAACGCGCTTTTTTAGCACTTGACCTTAGTGAAACCGACATGGAGCGTGCTGATAAAAATCTTACCCGCGACGAATTAACCTATTTGGAAAGAACCACCACGGCCAGTTCTTCAGAAAATTACAAGTACGTGATGCAGGCTATTTACACCAAAGTTTACACCGCAGGGCAATCGCCCAGTATTAGTTTGCTTAATCCGGTTAAATGGGCGCAGTTTGTTGATGCCTGGCGCAAAGGCAAATACAGCAACAAAAATCAAAAGAAAAAGTAGTTGTTTATTTAGGGCTTGGCCCTCGTTTGGTTGCGTGACCTCCTCGGCGTGTATCGCGTCTGAATTTGCGGCGTTGGCGTTTTAATTCCTTTTTTTCCTGCCGGGCCATTTTAGCGCTGGGTTTGTTCCGTGCCTTTTTTTCGAGGTAAGGATTGTAGGATTGTTTGTTTTTTCGCCAGTGGCGCCAAACCCGTTTGCGTTCCTTTTTATGGCCGTACAAATTGCTCTGGGCCCAAATGGGCGAATTGGCAATAACAAATACCAACAGTAATAAACGAAAAACAAGTTTCATGGTAACAAATAACGGGCTTTAAGGGCATTGGTTACATGCCATGTTTAATTAATTTTTAACAATCAAAATAACATTAAGGCAAAAACTGCAACCTTACTTTTATTCTAAATGTTGGCATAAAGAATTGGAAATGATGCCATCAAGTTTAAGTCGGCGGGTTTTTATTGATAAAACATTTTGAGCCACATTCAGAAAAAAAATTGGCAATTGTGGAGGGTAATTAGCACTTCATCCGTTACCACTCAAGCCCGGCAATTATCAGATTTGAAGTGCTGTTGGAATAAAGTTGAATTTGTAAAGCAAATGAACCCGTTGGAACTTGAACGACTTAATGGCCATTAATTTCGACTGGGTTCAGATTATAATTATGCTCTCGCTCAACCACCCTATTCCTACTCAAAGCAGAGTCGAAGAACCGAACCCACAGCAAGGTCGAAGGACCGAACCCTGAGCGGAGTCGAAGGGGAGCTTACCCAAAGGTTAAGGCCTACTAAATACGCCCTAAACACTCAGGGCGCTTAAAGCCTCGTCTTTGCTATCCACCACCTTAAACAGGGTGTGCAGCTTGGTTATTAAAATTAATTCGTTTATTTTTTTATTTACGTTAAACAACACCGCTTCGCCGCCCGATACCCGTGCTTTGGTAAGCAACTGTATCAAAGTGTTAAGACCACTGCTGTTCATATAAATTAATTCCTTTAAATCAATGGCCCAACGGTTACAGTTTTCTCTGGTCAGTTCATCAGCCTTATCCAATAGCGCCTGCGCCTGGCTTTTTTCTATTAGGTTGCCACTCAAGGCCATCACAGCATGTGTTCCCTGATTTGATATGGTATATTCAAAAATCATAGTTTTACTTTTTTAAATGTTGGCAGCTACCTTTTTCGCTCAGATTTTTACACTTAGCAAAAAAATTAAGCGAGTGATGCAGTACCTTAAAGTTTAACATTTCTTCCGCACTTTTTTGAATTTGCATAATTCGGGGATCACAAAATTCAAAAACCTTTTCACAGTCGGTGCAAATTAAATGGTCGTGCTGCTTATATTTATAAGCCTTTTCAAACTGCGCCATGTTTTTGCCAAACTGATGCTTAATTACAAGTCCCGCATCTATCAAAATTTCGATGTTATTGTACAGGGTTGCACGACTAACACGGTACTTTTTATTTTTCATCATTAAGTACAAGGCCTCAATATCAAAATGTCCCTCGTGCGAATAAATTTCATTTAAAATCGCAAACCTTTCGGAAGTTTTGCGGTGTTTATTTCGTTCGAGGTACTCGGTTAAGATTCTGCTTACTTCGTCCTTGTTGTCCTGACTCATAACTAAGTATCTAAGGTAGGCATAATTTAATTTTTAAGCAAATAATTAACGACCATGCATGGCCAATTGCCAAATTAGCGGTTCACAAACAGTTGTTGATTAAAGCCTCCTAAGCCAACAAAATTGTTTTTTTATTTGCTTAATTTTGACCATCGTGCAGTCAGGCATTTGTTTATTAAGTGTGGTTGCGGCCCGCAAAGAGCCTTCGGGAAGCAGCGAAATGGTAACCCAGTTGCTGTTTGGCGATTATTATACCGTGCTTGAACAAACCGAAAGCTGGCTAAAAATTGTTACCGCTTTTGATAATTACGAATGCTGGATAAGCGCCAAACAACACCATAAAATTTCACCCGGCACTCTCGATAAACTAAAAAGCCAAAGCAGTCAAATTTCGTCAGAATTTATACACAGCATACAAAACGTTCAAACTGGTGTATCGTTTCCTATAAGCATGGGCGCCAGTCTCCCCTTCTACAACCAAAACCGCTGTGTTATTGAGGGTCAGGAATTTGTGTTTGATGGAAAAACTGTTGTCGCCGGAACTAAAAACACCGCCGAAAATATTTTAAACACCGCCCGTCAATTTTTAAACGCGCCCTATTTGTGGGGGGGCAAAACTCCATTTGGCATTGATTGCAGCGGATTTACACAAACCGTGTATAAACTCAACGGTTATCAATTGCCCCGCGATGCCTACCAACAAGTAGAACTCGGCAGCCCACTCAGTTTTGTGGAAGAAGCCGAAGCCGGTGATTTGGCATTTTTCGACAACGAAGAAGGTCGAATTACCCACGTTGGAATTTTACTAAACAATCAGGAAATAATACACGCCAGTGGTTTTGTAAAAATTGAAAAGTTTGATCATTATGGTATTTACAACGCAGCCAACCGTGGCTATTCGCACACTCTGCGTGTTATAAAACGCATACTTTAAAGTTACCAACAACAATTATTCTACATCGCTTTGGTATTAATACTATATTAAGGCCATGAAATTAGCTGCTGATATTTTTGTGGGTTTGGTAATTGCCATCCATGTGTACATTGTTTGGTTAGAAATGTTTGCATGGACCACTCAGGGCCGCAAAACCTTTAAATCAATGGCACCCAATCTTTTTGAACCCACCAAAAGCATGGCCGCTAATCAGGGCTTGTACAATGGCTTTTTAGCAGCCGGGTTAATCTGGTCCTTTTTAATTGCCGACCCATTGTGGAGCCGCAACGTAGCCTATTTCTTTTTGGGTTGCGTAATTGTGGCCGGCTTGTATGGCGCTGTAACCGTGCAAAAAAGAATCTTATTTGTGCAAACCATTCCTGCGGCTCTGGCCGCTCTGTTTGTGTACCTGGCCTCCGGCAATTAAATCTTTGAACACCGTTAGAACATAGTGTTATGAAACAATTGACCATACTCGGCATTTCGGGTAGTTTAAAAACAACCTCTTCCAACACACGTTTGCTTCAATTTTTGAAAACAGTTCTACCACAAACGGTAAATTACACGGTAATTACAAATCTGGATACCCTCCCACACTTTAACCCCGAAAAAGAAACGGGCGACGAACACATTGCAGAATTTAAGCAGCGCATTGATGAAGCGGATGCGGTGATAATAAGCACCCCCGAGTATGCTTTTGGCGTGCCGGGCACTTTAAAAAACGCGCTCGACTGGACCGTACACAGTGGCAACCTTAATACCAAGCCGGTGCTGGTGCTAAGCTGTTCGCCGCTTCACGACGGGGCCAAGCGCGCAATGGCCTCGTTGCTATTAACTTTAAGCGCATTAGGCACTCACACAAAAGAAAATGAACATTTGTGTATTGGTAATATTTACAACAAAATGAGCCCCGAAGGTACCGTCACGGATGGCGCCACAATTAGTGAATTAAAGGTGCTGATTGAGCCCTGGCTGGAGAGTTTGAAAACAAACCATTCTGACCAGTAAATTCAATAGCTTGCAATAGTTCAAACTACTCCTTATAACTTATCTTCATTTCCACCCGGCGGTTTTTCTGTCTTCCGGCAGCCGTGGCATTATCGGCAAATGGCTGTGTTGGCCCAAACCACTCGGCAGTTACCTGCTCGGCGGTGGCACCTTTTTTAATCAGATAATTCATTACAGCTTTGGCACGTTTTTCCGACAAAACCATGTTGGCATCGGCATTACCTTCGTTATCGGTATGCCCCGACAATTTAAGTGTCCACTCAGCCTGATGTTTTACCAGCAATTTAGCCAACTCGTTTAACGATGGCAGAGATTTTGGTTTAATGATGTCTTTACCGGTGGCAAATTCCAGACTGGCAAAAGCCTTTTCAATAATTTTTTTCTCGGCTGCTTTCATTGGAGGCGGACAACCTTTAAATCTGATTTCACCAGGCACTGTTACACACGAATCTTCTCTGTCAATAATTCCATCCTTATCGGTATCCGGCCACGGACAGCCTTTGTTTTCAACTGGGCCGGCCACTTCAGGGCAACCGTCTTCTTTATCAAGAATACTGTCGCCGTCTTTATCAGGGCAACCTTTGTATTCTTTCGGTCCGGCATTTTCAGGGCAGGCATCGTCCGGGTCAGGTATTCCATCCGCATCCTTATCCGGGCAACCTTTAAATTCTTTCGGGCCATATTGCTCAGGGCAGGCATCATCTTTATCAGGCGTTCCATCAAGGTCTTTATCCGGACATCCATCAAATTCAGCCAATCCGGCTACATCCGGGCATTTGTCTTTTCTATCAATAACTTTATCGCCATCGCGGTCAGGGCATCCTTTAAACTCCGCAGTTCCTGCTGAATCCGGACAGGCATCTTCCAAATCTGTAATACCATCCTTGTCCTTATCTGGGCAACCACCTAGTTCAGGTAATCCGGCTACATCCGGGCATTTGTCCTGACTGTCCTGCACATGGTCACCGTCTTTATCAGGGCACCCTTTAAATTCCCACACACCTGGAATGAGTTTACATTTATCCTTTTTATCACTAATGCCATCTTTATCCATATCGTGTTTGTGACCATAAGGAATAGGTACTTTTAACAAAAAGTAAAAATCGGCACCATAAACATCGCCTTTAAAATAACCCAAAAAATTGTTGGAGCCCAAAACCACAGGTCCGAGTCTGGCCATCAGCCCCATCATGGCATAAGAACCGTGTTGGGCCGAAAGGGTATTGTAAGAAACCGGAATTGTTACTCCAAACCATTTATGATCGAAACGGGGTGCAATACTAATATTCGTAAATTCATTCACTTTGGCTTCTCGGTTTTTATAAAAGTTGGTGATGTAAAAAGTAGTGTTAATATAAAATGGTTTCCAAATGTGGTAATCGGCCTGTGCATTGATGGCAGTTGGCAGCGCTACTTTAAATGTATTTGATTTATTTTGTGAAGGAAAAACTGCTGCAATGGTTGAGTCCAAAGCCTGAGCACTATTTCCGGCATTTTTAAACCGATTCAAATTCATAAGTCTGATTTCTGCCGTAAAGTCGTTGGACAAGCCCCCTTTTTTAAACCGTATGCCGCCCAAATCAACAACTGCCAAACTGGCTTTGAATTTATACTTGTTCAAATCGTTGCGGCGCAAACCCTTCTCACCGTCCATTTCGTAAGTGTAGGAATCAAAGGTGGGGCGCCATTCATACACAGCACCAAAATCAAAACCAAATCCAGGATTGGAAGTAAATTTATAAATAGACCCGGGATTACTACCAACATCAAAATTCAAATTATCGGAGTGTCCGTATGCCACAGAGGAATTGAAAAAACTGAATGTGTCTTTTGAACTTACCTGATAATCGAGGTTTCGAACATTAATGTAAATGGCTTCGAGACCTTGAAGTAATTTGGCCGTAACGCCTGCTTTAAAAAAATGTTGATTATCTTCTTTAATAACGCGGGCATAACTTAGTCCGTATTCTGCCCAGGCCATTTGCTGCACACTCAGGTTTTTATTGGTAAGCCGTTTGTCAAACAAATCGGTAAGCGAAAATTCGTTGTACATTAAATTGGCTAGTTGTTGCGAAACACCCGAAACATTCACATAATTACGCAAACTCCAATTAAAAGCCACTGAATTTTTATGATTGAGGTTAATCATAAATGAAGGCAACACAATACGGTTGGACATGTAGAGCGATTTGCTTTTGCCATTATTAGTGGTTTTCAAATTATTTTTAAAATAAGTGGGCGATTTGTAATCCATATCGCTCCACGAATCGGAAAACTTTAACGAAGAGGGATTAAAAATGCTGCCTGTATGGGTAAGAGCCGAGCGCTTAATTCCAACGTAATTGTTGTTTACAGCAAAGTTAAGACCAACTAATGCCACATCCACTTTTAAACGGTTATCGGCCAAATTAGCAGGATTTGAGTAGGCGCCTAAAACACCGGCGTAATTACTGCTTTGAAGTCCTAAAAAATCCTGTGATTTAATAATATTAACAAAAAGTAAAGCGATGAGAAGTAGTTGTTGCTTCATAGTTACAGGTGTTGTAGTGAAACACAAAGTTACTAAATAAAATATCAGAATCATGGTTAAAACCACGATACAGCTTCCTTTTTACATTCAATTAATAAGATTGTGGAAAAATAACCACATCTTTTTACAACAAATTTAAATCTATGGCGCCTTTGAAAGTATGCACCAATACTTAATGGGATGACTAATAACTAAGTGACCACTTATGTTTAATGAAATTTACATTAGTTGCACAGACTTCGGTTTTAGAATCAACTTACCATCAATACCCACATTCAACGATAATAAAAAAGCAACGGCAGAACCCGGAACAAAACCGAAAGATGAAACGATTAAGCAGGTAAATCCCCGATTAATTTTTCAAGAATATTTATGGCGCTTTTGCTGATAACTGTGCCCGGACCAAAAATAAACGAAACACCCGCCTGATATAAAAAGTCGTAATCCTGCTGTGGAATGACCCCACCGGCCACAATCATAATGTCTTCGCGACCAAATTTTTTAAGCTCGGCAATTACCTGTGGCACCAGTGTTTTATGGCCTGCCGCCAAACTCGATATGCCTAAGATATGCACGTCATTTTCAACGGCTTGTTTGGCTGCCTCATAGGGCGTTTGAAACAAGGGGCCAATGTCCACATCAAAACCCATGTCGGCAAAACTGGTGGCAATTACCTTGGCACCGCGGTCGTGCCCATCCTGCCCCATCTTGGCCACCATAATGCGTGGACGGCGACCATCCAATTTTGCAAAACTGTCTGCCAGTTCTCTGGCTTTGGAAAAATCCTTGTCCATTTTTATTTCTTTGCTGTAAACTCCGGCAATCGATTTTATCTGTGCCTTGTATCGTCCATAAACTTTTTCGAGTGCATCCGAAATTTCGCCCAAACTGCAACGGCATTCCGCTGCCACCACTGACAGTTCCAAAAGATTTCCCTTTCCGGTTTTAGCAGCTTCGGTTATAGCGTTTAATGCCGTCTCCACCTTTTTAGCATCACGTTCGGCTCTTAGTTTTTTAAGCCGTTCAATCTGTTGTGTTCTCACTTTGGTATTGTCCACATCCAGAATGTCCATTTTGGTGGTATCGTTCACCTTGTACAAATTCACACCAACTATAATGTCCTTTCCACCATCAATGCGGGCCTGTTTGCGTGCGGCAGCTTCTTCTATGCGCATTTTAGGAATACCGGTTTCAATGGCTTTGGCCATGCCTCCCAGTTTTTCAACTTCTTCAATCAACTGCCAGGCCTTGTGGGCAATGTCGTTGGTGAGTTTCTCCACATGATAGCTTCCGCCCCAGGGGTCCACCACTTTACAAATGTTGGTTTCGTTTTGCAATACCAGTTGCGTGTTGCGGGCAATGCGCGCGCTAAAATCGGTGGGCAGGGCAATGGCCTCATCAAGGGCGTTGGTGTGCAAACTCTGGGTGTGACCCATAGCGGCGGCCAAGGCTTCCACACAAGTGCGGGTAACGTTATTAAAAGGATCCTGCTCGGTTAAACTCCAACCACTGGTTTGGCAATGTGTGCGCAGGGCCAGTGATTTTGGATTTTTTGGTTGAAACTGTTTTACAATTTTTGCCCACAACATGCGGGCAGCGCGCATTTTAGCAATCTCCATATAATGGTTCATGCCAATGGCCCAGAAAAATGAAAGGCGCGGTGCAAAGGTATCAATGTCTAATCCGGAATTAATGCCGGTGCGTAAATATTCCAATCCATCGGCCAGAGTATAGGCCAGCTCGATGTCGGCGGTGGCACCTGCTTCCTGCATGTGGTAACCGCTAATTGAAATGGAATTGAATTTAGGCATGTGCGTAGAAGTAAATTCAAAAATATCCGCAATTATTTTCATGCTTGGTGCGGGCGGATAGATATAAGTATTACGCACCATGAACTCTTTTAAAATATCGTTTTGTATGGTACCGGATAATTTGTCGAGGCTTACCCCCTGCTCTTTTGCCGCTACTATGTAAAAGGCCAAAATGGGCAACACTGCACCATTCATGGTCATCGACACACTCATTTCATCCAGCGGAATGCCATCAAACAAAATTTTCATGTCCAGAATACTGTCAATAGCAACCCCTGCTTTTCCAACGTCGCCTTCCACCCGCTCGTTATCACTATCGTAGCCACGGTGTGTGGCCAAATCGAATGCTACTGAAAGTCCTTTTTGTCCACCGGCTAAATTTCTTCTGTAAAATGCATTGCTGTCCTCAGCGGTACTAAATCCTGCATATTGACGGATGGTCCATGGACTTTTTACATACATACTGCCATAAGGTCCGCGCAAAAAAGGCGGTAAACCCGCGGCATAGTGCAGGTGTTCAAAATCCTTTACCTCGTTAAACTGATAATTGGCGTGTATTTCAATTTGTTCGGCAGTTAAAAAAGTTTCTCCTACCTCTGTGTGGTTGGCTAACGGCTTGTAAACCAGATTGCCGAAAGATTTACGCATGGTTAAAAAAATGTTTTAGTTCGTAACTCAGCACCGGATTGTTGATGGCCATCCCTGCCAGTTCTTGCACCTGCGTTTGACTCAAATTAATTTTTTCCTTGTCGTTTTTAAATTTGTTAACGCCCACAGCCAGTTGTTTTAAGGCATTTACTTTTTCTGCCTGCTCGTTCGCCTGTGTCTGAATTTCATTGATAAACACTTTTTTTGCGAGGCATTGAAAATAGCCTCCTTGTTTTTCAAAATCCTTAAAAGCACTAAGCGATCGCTCAGCCAACGTATCGGTGAGTGTTTCAATGTAGTAGGAACCACAAGCCACGTCAGCCATTTTATCGAAGTAACTTTCGTTTTTAAGAATGAGTTGCTGATTAATGGCCATGCGTTGCGACAAATCGGGATTGGTGGCAAAAAACAAATCGAAGCCATTTACCACTAATTCGTTGCATCCGCCCGCCACGGCTGCCATAGCCTCAATGGTGGTGCGTAACAAATTATTGTAGGCATCCGAAATGGATTTGTTAACCGCCGATGTTTCGGCAATAATGTGCAAATCGTTGTTAATATTGTATTCCTTTTTCAGCACTTCCCACAAACGACGCAGAGTACGGAGTTTGGCCATTTGCATAAAGTAATCGGCACTTACCCCTGTTTTTACAACAAAGGCAGCATTCGATTTAGTTTGTAAACCGGCTTTGTTTTCCAACAGTTCTACCAGGGCCGAAAGTGTAATGGCCACTTCGTAATAGGCCAAACAATTTTGGTTGTGAAATGGCAAAGCATTAAAGCTGTTTGTTTTGATACCTGTGCCATTGCTTAATTTGGATGTAAGTTCGTTCCAGTTTTTAATATCTTCCTGCGAGGAAAACGCAGATGGAAATAAGGAAGCATTTATTTTTTCAGCATTTTGGGAGGTTCTCAGATAGTTGATATAGTCTCCGGCATTGATGCTGTTTAAGAAAAATGAAGAGTGAATGTGTTGCAGACTAATACCCTCCAAAGCCTCTTCGGGACTATGATTTTCGGCAATGATTTCAATAGCTGAAGCGCCACGGTTAAGGTCGTTGAGCAAATGCCGGTTAAGTTCTTTTGTGTTTTCCGCTTTGCCCTTCACGCAAATTTCCCAGTCGCTGTGTGTAAATGCGGGCGTGTAGCTGTGTTTTAAATCTTCGGAAGTATAAAATGGTTCTATGGTAATTCCGTTTTCGTTGTTCCATTGCAGTGTGCTGTAATCTTCGCCTTTGAGTTCCTTTATTAACTGGTTTTTCCAATCGGCGGCACTGCTCGGTTTAAATTCGGTAAAAAGTTTTTCCATTTAATTGAATGGTGGTAAAATATGTTTAAAGAGCCGGTTTAAAAAACCTGATTCACTTCGCGTTTAATGGCATCGATGGCCACTTCACTTGGTAATTTTTTTCCAAGATTGGAAGTTATGTTTAAAATCATCATGGCCAAATCGTTGCCGGGTGCGTCGTGCGCTATTTTTGTGGCAGAAATATTAATGAGTTTTAAAATTTCTTCCTTGGCATTTTTAACCAGTTCCCAGGCGGCATGACTCATGTAAATTTGTTGCGCCAGGTTGTGTTCATATTCACTTTTAATGGCTTTAATCAATTCCATTTGCAATTGTTGTGCACTAAAGCCCTGCTTGTTAACCCGCACCACCATGGTGTTGGGATTAATTCTTTCCAAAAAAATAATTACCCGTTCGTAAGCCTGAAGGCGCAATGGAGCCATTGTGGATTGACTCACTTTTCTTGCATCGTAATCCCTGCGCTTTTGATCGTTTTCCAAAAAACTTTTTACTAATAGATAACTGGCGCCAAACACCAAACCGGCCGGCAAAATAATTTTAAGTAACTCTAAAACAATGTCCATACTTTTTGTTTGTGTGCCTCTAATATCGGTATTATTGGCAGATTTTAAAACCTTTTTTTATTGAAATAACTTTATAATTTCGATTCGTTTATGGAATTGAAATGTATTTCGCATCTAAATAATACTTATGACTTCAAAAAGATACCTGGTTGTTGCACTTTTATTAATTGGCGGAGTTTCGCTGGCCGCAGGGCTGGTTTTTGCCATGGATAAAAAAGATTCACCTTACAAAAATTATAAAGGTTACGACAGCCTTTGGAAAAAAGTGGATACCTGCGAGGCGAAAGGCTTAACGCAGGATGCACTTAAAGAGGTGATGAACATTTACCAGCTTGCAAAAAAAGAACACAATGCCCCTCAGATTGTGAAATCGGTGATTTACCGCGCCAAATACACCAACGAGGCCGAAGAATTTTCGGTAGAAAAAAACATTGAGCTGCTGCGCAAAGAATCTGAAAGCGCGGAGTTTCCGGCAAACGCCATCCTGCAAAGTGTTTTGGCTGAACAATATTGGCACTATTATGAGGTAAATCGTTGGGAATTATACGAGCGCAGCACGGTAGTGGATGTAAAATCGGATGATGTGGCCACTTATGATGCTAAAACACTGGTGGGTAAATCTATTTGGTATTATCAGCAATCTTTAAAACAGGCAGCCGATTTAAAAATTATTCCGGTAAACGAATTCGACCACATTATTACCAAAGGCGGTGAAGTTACCCGCCAATGGCGGCCATATTTGTATGATTTATTGGCTCACCGTGCACTCGAATTTTTTAAGAACAGTGAGGCCGAAGTAACCAAAGCCGGCAATCGTTTTTCGTTGAACGAGGATGCTTATTTGAAACCCTATCCCGAATTTTTAAAAACAAAAATAAACACACCCGAAGATAGTCTGGAATTAAAATACTATTCACTAAAACTGTATCAGGAACTTTTAAATTTTCACCGTACCGAAAAAAACAACGAAGCGCTCGCAGATCTGGAATTGCGTCGTTTCGAATTTTTGAATCAGTATTCTCAAAATCCGATTAAGGATTCGCTTTACTTACAAGCAATGAACTGGTTAATCCACCATTTTGAAAAATCAACCCATGTAGCCGAATTCAAATACAACATGGCCAATTGGTGGGTCTCTCAATCGGAGAAATATGAGGCCTTGCAAGGCAACCAACATAAATGGGACCGAAAAAAGGCGATGGAAATTTATACCGAAATTCTAAGCAAACATCCCAAATCGCGTTGCGAAAAAACTGCCGGCAATGCCATTATTGGCCTTCTGCAAAAATCGTTACAAATGGTTAGCGAAAATGTGCTCGAACCCAATACCCCCAATCGTTTGTTGTGCACCTACAAGAATGTGACGAAAATGTATTTCAAAATAGTGCGTTTCACTCCTTTTCAATACCATAATTTGCTTTCGAATGCCAATAATGGCAAGGCATTTAATGTTCTGGCAAAACTTCCGGCTGTTAAAACCTTTAGTGTGGAATTGCCGGATGATAAGGATTACAACCAGCATGCGGTAGAGGTAGCCATTCCGGGCTTAGATTATGGTCAGTATGTTTTATTGAGCTGTGATAACGAAAACTTTAGCGTAAGACATAAAGTGGAAGGCACTCAGAATTTTACAGTTTCTGATTTGTCGTATTTAAGCCAACCGCTCAACACCGGCGGAAAAGAATTCAGAGTGGTGCACCGACAAACCGGAAAAAAATTGGCAGGTGTTACCGCTGTGAGATGGAAAATGAGTTACGATTACGCCTCGCAAAGGCAGGCCTACACAAAAACAGAAACGTTTACCAGCGATAAAAATGGCATTTTTTCAATCCCGAAAACTAATTCCTACGATCAGTATTACATTCAGCTGATACATAACAAGGACACTCTTTTTTCCATCAAAAATAATTACGAT
>JADLED010000189.1 GCA_020846335.1 Bacteroidia bacterium | reverse complement strand
TTCAAATCCTGCATTTTATAAACCTACAATTTAAACCAAAAATAAAAACCGTTGCAATAGCCTTGTTTAATCCCAATCAGGCTTAGTTCTGAATGTTTGTGCGAAAACTTAACGAGGAGTTCTGACTTCTTTGGTAAAAAATTAGTCGTTGGCGTTTTTTGTTCATTAGTTAACAATGCTACTATTCAAAAAAAACGAACATCGATTTTTCAAATTTCAACACGAGGCCATTTCCATGCATAACGGATAATCAGACACAGTAGAGTAACTTCCACTCCGGCGCCAAATACCATGTGCATCCAGGTCAATCCCGTCAAATTAAACAATGTATAGGGAATATACAATGCAGCAATAATGCCATTTACCCGGCGATTTACCTTAGCGGGCAGGGCAACCGAAAGAAAAATCATCAGTGCCGGAATTGATACCGAGACAAGTGCCGTCAAAAGAAATCCTTGTGTAATATCAAACACAAACACTTTCCCTTTCAGGATGCCTTCTATCTTATGCGGCATATATAAGGCGAAATAATCCACGTAGATATAAAGAAACATAAAACCTGCCCACAAGGCTGCAAGTTTCAGTTTCACATTTACTTTAATGTCTTCCAGTGTGCTTTGTGTTGTTTTGTGTGATTCCATAAATTAGTAATTAAAAATTAAATCCAAAATGTAGTCCGGGTTCAGGTGTCCATTTTGGCCACTTATCATCTTTTTCTTTAAAACCTACAGGCATTTTGGTGTAATAAGGCCGACCGGCAACTCCAAGTGATGGTTCTACAAAAAACCTATCCTTAAAGAGTTTAATGTGCCATCCAACCCGATAAGTGTTGAATATAATAAAACCATCGCCCACCTTATTCCCATTTTCATTCTTAAAGGTTTGCCACATGGGCTCTACATGCACTGCTGTGTATAGACCCTTCCAAAAATACCGCTGATAAGCAAGACCAATTCCATACTCTCTTATATGTCCAGGATATTTCTCTTCAGGTGTTCCGTAAGCCTTATTATAAAAAGGGTTAATGCCTAGTGGCCAGGAATGTTTCCAGGTTATTAGTTCAAGGGAAATGACATCTTTTCCTGTAATACGATAGCCTAAATTGAGTTGAGCGAAACCGGGTGGGTCAACGGGAGTTAAATTACCGAATAAAAACAAAGTGCTTCCAACAAACCAGCGTTTGTAAGTACTGTCTTGTTTGGCATATTGTGCGTTTACCTTTACACCACCTGCTAATACCAAGGCAAGTGCCATGTATAAAATTTTTGTTTGCATGTTTATTATAATTATTATTACGTGATAGCTTAAAAAGCAAGGAGGCGGCATGCCATATCTTTTATAATGAGTTAAAAAATACGTTTGCTGTTTCTTAAACATTTCTGTTCCCGGCAGGCTTTAATAAACTTTTTTATTTTTTTCTTTTAACATTAAAGTTGTAGCCAAAATGAAGTCCTGGTTCAATAAAGTAGTTAGGCCATTTACTTTCTGCTTTTCTAAAAGATTC
This sequence comes from Bacteroidia bacterium, assembly GCA_020846335.1. GTDB lineage: Bacteria > Bacteroidota > Bacteroidia > B-17B0 > Aurantibacillaceae > Aurantibacillus. The sequence goes on along the minus strand of JADLED010000189.1, from coordinate 11,194 downwards.
AGGCAAATTAATTCTTACCGGCCAATAAGATACTGCAATGGAGGGCTCGAAAAAGAAACGGTTTTTGAAAAACTTAAGCTGGTAACCCAATCTGGTGTTAATATATAAGGTGTATCCATTTCCAATCTTTTTATTTTCCCCATCCATGTATTTTTCAAAAGCATTCAATGCCTGAACGGAGGTGTAAACACCTTTCCACCAAAAATGCTGGTAGGCCAGTGTTGGTGCAAGTATACGTGCATGCCCAGGATAGTTTAATCCCGGTGCATCAAATGATGGTCCGAAAGGAATACCAATTGGCCAGGTATAAATGGATCTTTTAAACTCAATAGAAACAACATCTTTTGGTGTTATTCTAAAACCAATATTTAATTGTATATACTCCGGTGGATTAGGGTCATCCGGAATAAAATTTCCCAACATCAGGAAGGAACTTCCAACGTACCAGCGTTTGTAAGTACTGTCTTGTTTGGCGTATTGTGCTTCCACACTTAAACTGAACAGCAACACCAGGGCAAGCCCTACCAACACATCTTTCTTTTGCATATCTTTTTTTAAATTTAAAATGATGCTGCAAAATTAGTTTGGTCAGAGTCTAAAAAACGTTCACTTAAGTTACTAAATGAACCTAAGACTTACTTTTCTCTAAAATCCGTGTTCTTAATCTGCTTAATGATTGTGGTTTTATGCCAAGATAACTTGCCAACTGGTGTTGTGGCACACGCTGAATAAGGTCTGGTCGTTTTTGTAATAAATTAAGGTACCGTTGTTCCGGCGAAGAAGTCTTAAACTCGTCAAAGTCCATCCGTTCTTTGGCTAAAAGTTCGTCCGAAAGCATTCTGCACATTAATTCAAACTTTGGAAATTTTGTGTTCATCTCCTGTTCCATTTCCGAATTTGAAATTAAAAGGATGGAGTCTTCCAAACAACTAACATAATGGTCAGACGGAGTTTTGTTAACAACACATGGAGGAGTTAAGGCTTCCATTTCGGTATAGAAAGCCGTGGTTTTTTCTTCGCTATCTAAAATATAATACGTGCGAATGCAGCCTTTTAAAACAAAGTAGCTTTCTTTCGATGTTTGGCCTTCTTTGAGTAAAGTAGTTCCTTTTTTCACCGAATGAAATATGTTTAAAGAAATGATGGCGTTTTTTTCATCTTCTGTGAGTGAGACGTATTTTGATATAAAGTCAAATAATAAATCCTGCATTGGTTTATGTTGTTAGTATTGTTTGTTAGCCTTGCCACCAGTGCTTTGCGGTAACCGGCCATTTTTAGATTGGCAAGTTACGCAATGCCTGCCTGTTGTGCAAGGCATGGCAATAGCAAGTAGTCCTTACTATTATTTACCATCCATTACGATTACATTTTTTACTTTTAAAACCCACGCCCTCTGCTCCATTTCCGCTTAAAACATTTGATTAAATTAGGGGCTGCAAAGCGGCACCAATAAAATGATACAACTCTTTAACAGAAATAACCTGCTCACCGCCGTATTTTGGATGTTTGTGGTATTGGTGTTGATTAACCGTGTTCTCATTTTTTTTACCATCAACCTGCACTTCATCGATTCTGACCAGCCCGCCATGTGGCTCGGCGCCTCGCACTATGCTCAGGGACTGTTTTATGAACCGCGTTATTATGGGCAGGATTACAATACCTTTTTTGAAGGGCTGGTGGCTGTGCCATTTATTAAATGCGGTCTGCCAGTTTATTACGCCGTGCCGCTGAGCACACACTTGTTGTTTTTGTTTCCGTTTTTGTTAAGTGCCTTTGCCCTGTTTTTTAATAACAAAAAAGAAATGAGTATTGTGGCACTGGGCATTCTGCTTTGTTTTCCGGTGGGCTTCGACATTATGAGCGCCATTCCGCGTGGTTTTATTACTGGACTGTTTTTTTGTTCTTTTTTTATTTTTAGTGTTCTGCATCCACAACGCCTGGCTTTTATTTTACTCAACAGTTTTGCAGCTTATGTGGGTTTTTTGGCCAACCAAAATTCCATTATTGTGAGTGCGCCCCTGCTGTTTTATCTTTTCTTGTTGAATTACAACAACAAAAAATTTTACGGTTTTGCTCTTAGTGGAGTGTTACTTGCTTTGCCTTTCGATTATTTATTAAACCATTATTACCGCGTACATCCAGAGGCCATTATTTACGGACTCAACAACAGCTACTCCTTTAAATACCTGTGGCAGAGCCTGCAATCGCTCGACGCGCGCTTTGCCCACATCAGCCCTTTTGTAGAAAACACCTGTGTGGTTTTGTTGTTGTTATTTGTTGCCATGGGGGTTTTGGCATTTAAACAGAGTAAGGCCCTCTTCTACTCCTTTCTTGTTTTTTTAGCCATTGTGTTGTTTTCATTTTCCTCGTCAAAGGTTGGCGATGGCAGCACCTGGCCTTTTTATTCTTACAGCCGCATGTACCTTGGCTTTCCTTTGTTCTTTGTATTGTTTTTAAGTGTTTGCTCAACTGCCTTATCCAGATACATTGTCATGTTTATTGTGGTGGTTTCGGGCTTTACACTTTACAAACAAAGCACCTTTCAAAGTTCGGTGAACCAACACACCGACCGCAAAAACTGGGCCTTTGTGCATTTATTATCGCTCGATAAACTACAGGAAACCCTGAAAGGTTACAAAGCTGTGTGCGAGCAGCAACAACTGAATGTGTTGATAATTGAAAACGGGGTTTGGTGTGGCGAATTTTTATCAAACGGTGGGCCGGCAGTTTACAAGGATTTTCCATACACGTTTAAAACCATTGCCGACCGGCAGCATTGGCGCGCCAAGGAGGATGCAAAAAAAGTATTTGAGAGTTTTATATTTATTTCGCGCAATTTTGAATTTGACAAAGTGGCCGGCGAAAACAATTTGCCCTTTAATGTGGCGCGTTTAGACGATTATGGCCTCTTTAGAATTGATTACAATAAATTGACCAACGAAGATTTTTGCGCGCTGGTAAATGGCATGAACGATTGAGTTGCATTGCTTAAAAAAAATGCGCCTTATTGTTTTTTGATTCAGGGTGAGTGATTAGCACTAAAGTTATTGGGTATTTTTTATTGGCTGTAAGGTTTGTTTTAATCCATTTATCATCACAGCTTTTATTTTTTTGGAATCGAAATCTGTGTCCTTTTTAAATTTATAGGTCAGGCCAAAACAGCAGTCGCAATCGCAATAAGTTCCATAGCCATAATAAATTAAGTTGATGGTGGATTCATTAACAATTTCAATGTCGCAGAGAAAAGAGTAACAACAATTATCACTGATATTTATGTCTATAAGCAGTTCGTCGGTTTTATTAATGATGTGGTTTATTTTGGCTGGAATTCTCTCTGCTGTTGCATCTTTTTTGCAATCCGATTTTGTCACCTTGTCGAGAAAAATTCCATAAGCTTTTGCCTGTTGTTGATGATGTGTCCATGGTAAAATTGTAGTTCCGGTTAAAATATGCCGTCCCATTGGCGTTTCAAAAAGTACCGTGTCGGTAGTATAGGTTACTTTATCCGGGTTTGTGCCCGAATTATACCGCATATACACGGTGTCTTTTTGTGCAAGGCTTTGCAAAGAAAAAAATAATAAGAACAGTTGAATGTATTTTATCATGTTTGTTTTTGAAAAAATGCTCAAAAACAGTTTGCAGTAAATTCTGTTTTTGCCAGAACTAAGTTACACAATGTCTGCTGCTGTGCAATTAGAAACAATGGCCGTTAGTTGCTCTGATTAATTGGCACACTGTTATTAAACTTAACAACTTATACAGGCCATAAAAGGCTATTCGCCAATAATTACTTTTTCAATGGCACTGTATTTTCCGTTAAAAACAAAGTTAAAATTGTAACTACCAACTGACAGTTTGATTTTGTCGGATAGCACGATGGTTTGTTTACCCTTAGGTAATTTCCCAAAATTTTTATCAAAAAAAATTTTACCGGTAATGTCGGTAATAAATAAATCTATGTTGCTTTCGAAAGGCAAATCAAAACTTACACTAACATTTGTATTGGCAGGATTTGGAAATACTGAAACATGCATTGGATTTTCTCCATTTAATGGTTTTATTCCGGCAAACTGATTCCTGACTAACCAAACTTCGTAAATCGTGTTGTGTGCATTTGTAACCGAAGTTTGGTTGGCAACAAATGGATTTATTTGTGGGCTGTATATACCGCCAATAATGTGACCGGCCAGAATTGAGTCAGCGCTTATGTTAGACAGTTTTATTATTTCTGAATTATAGTGTGGAATGTTGTGATTGAGAATAAATTCTGCACTGGCACCAATAAGTGCAGGCATCTCGGTTAAAAACACGTTCTCCTGCAGGTTTCCGCCGGCATCGCGTGAAACCCGGCTAATTGTTTTTACAAATGGTACATTATTGTCCTGGGTTAGCACGTTGTTAACGTATAAATATTGGCTCATGCCTCCAAAAAAAATGGCATGCATGGTGTTATTAATGCTATCATAGAGTGCGGTTTTAGCAGAATGGTAATTACTTAAATACTGGTTAAAACCCGTTTGTGGTGTGTGGCCAGAGGCCTTAACATCAACAGGGTATAAAAACGGGAGATCAACAGCCAATTGAAAAACACCGGAAGAAATCGTGTATCCTTCTTCTCCGTTAGGAAAAATTTGCGGCACAAGGTTATAGTCACGGCGATGCAGGTGAACCTGATCTGTTATCAAGCTGTAGTTTGTATAGCTTAATTGTGTGCCCGAATTATTTAAATGAAACTTCTTAATTCCATTAACGTAGGTTTGTGTGTAGGTAGGATTTCCCATAGGATTGTAACGTCCTTCAAAACGATGACCACCTGCCAAAATATAGGTATTACCAATTTTACCCAATTGTCCACCATTTACTGCAAAGTTTTGGTCGGTAATTTGTTTAAAATAGGGTGTAATTGCAGTTGAATTAGTAATTGCCGTTATTAAACCGCTTACTGAAACGGAAGTAAGGTTCGGAAAAGTTATGTGGTCGAGGGCCGTGTTGCTATAGCCATAACCGCCAATTATATAAAGGGTATCATTGTCCTGATAAAAATTCATGTTGGTGGATTGCAGTTGTTCTTTCAGGCCGGTTGCCAGTGCATTAACCGAAGCCGACCAAAATTGTTGTGTGTTTACATCAATAACATACATGTTGGTATTATTGCCGGTTGCCGCAAAAGCATTAAATGGTTGCCGTGCATGCAAGCCATCTTTTCTGCCTCCGATAATTAACCATTTTCCACCAGATTGGGCCACTGCAAAAGAATGCAGTCCGGGTAGATTCGTAATTGGCACCGATTTTAATTTTACCGCGTAATTAAAAGGAATTTGTTGTGCAAATGCAAAGCTGACGGTTAAGGCGGCGAGTATAAAAATAGTTAGCTGTTTCATAGTCTTAATTATAACTTTAAAATTAGCCAAACATTGTTGTTTTAATTGTAACATTTGTTACCAAGGTTGCGGCTTTATTCTAAATCTAATTTAAGGTCTCAATACTCAGGCCAAAGCGTGATGCTCTGGCTCCGCAGGGTTTGTGAAGCTGAGGCTTTTTAATCCAATAGAATTTGAAACCTTACCAGACAGTTATTTTTATGTGGCAGGATTGGAAATTTTGCGGAGTGGGTTACCAATTAATATAACCAAAGTAACTAAAGGCATAATTACTGTCGTCTTCAAAATAAATTTTTATGTTCGACATCACATAATCCTTTACCGTTCGTTTGGTTAATTTGAATACTCGCTGGTTTTTATAAAACACGGCAGCTTTTCCATATTCCATGGTATTTCTTACAAATAATTCAACCTCCACCGAATTGCCTTTGTTGCGTTCTGCATTTTCGGGTCCCAGGTATAAAACCACTTGCCTCAAATCAACTGTGTTTTCTACATTTTTTAGTTGATGGATTGTTTTTAAATAACGGGCTGCATACACATGGTAGCGATTAAAATTCACTGAATCATTTTTAATCGTGTTCATTGTTTTTGTTAGTCCTGAATAATCCATTTGTAATGATTCCAAAAATGGCTGCAATTTAATGTAGAGTGTATAATCGCCGGTTTTCCAGTAGCCACAATTGAGCGTATCCATTAACTTGTTCAACTGTATTTCGGTTTTGATGGTATCAACTGGGTGCAATGGACTTAATGCCTGCTCCGAATTTTTTTGAGAAAAGACAAGACTGCGAATGGCAATTAAAAGTATGACAAATACAAATTTCATGTTTAACACGCATTACACCCGGCCATTTGACTGGCAACCACATTACGCGGATATGGATGATTTTTCTTCCGGATTAAATAGTTTACCCTCAAAAGTCAATTTACCATTTTTAGAACTTACTTTTTTCCTTGACGAAAAAAGTAACAAAAAAGTCAAGGCGATTTGCCAACCCGAATTTTTTGCGTTAACGCTCAAATACTAGGCTTCAAAACTAAAAAATTCTGGTTCGCACCAAATCGCCGTTAGCCACCGCACCCTCCAAGATGTAACCAAAACCTAAAAAACAAAATTCTTCTGCTAGAATTTTAGAGATTTGGGCAGATTTCCGGAAGAATAAATCACCAATATTCTCGTTTCGAATTCAGTACTTACAAGCCCTCCATGCTTTTCGAGGTGTGACTAAGTAATTGGTTCAATCAAAATTAATTAATAGTTGGGAATAATCCGGTTTTTTTACCACGTCCATTTTTTGGAACAAACCTTAACTATTTGGCTGTTACCGAATGTCTGGAACTATCTTATCATCTTAGTAAAATGCCTGTTAGTGCAAATCTAAATGCGTTTAGGTCTAATACTGCTTGACAAGCGGGCAAGCGCAGACTAATTTGGACTCTTAACCATATAAATCAATGCGTCATGAAAAAAAAATCAACTTTTAAAAAGTACATGGTACAGGCCGTGTTAGGTATTTTTTTGCTTTTTGCACGGAGTGCTTTCGCTCAATTACCGCCCTGCGACAATCCTTGTCCGCCGGGCGCCCAACAATTTTCTATTATACCCTTGTGCAGCTTTAGCTGGAACGGAACTGTTACCTGCATGGGCCCGCCGGTAAGCACCTACACCTACAGTTTAAACAACATGCCTTTTATTCAGGTAATTATTAATTTCCGTATTAAAGATTGTGCGGGCGTTAAATCGGTACTAATTGACGATTATGTATACATGGATAACAGCGATTACTGGATTAACGATTGTTTTAACGGTTGCGCCACCAATCCAAGTATTTCTTCTGCTTTAGCAAGTTCGGGATGCGGTTATCCCACACCGGCCACCAGCAACAGTATTAAAACGGCTGTTGCCGCGGCAATTAATCAGTTACTTACCAACCTCGGCATCAGCACGCAGGCTTCGCTCGAAGTTTATTTTCCGGGTTCCTGCTATTCACTGGTACATTTAAGTTTTCCGGCAGGTTCTTTTTGGACACAGGCCAACGACCTTGGAGGAACAGACACTATCCGACTTTCACCGGGTAGCGATGTAACACAATCCATTCCATGCGATCCATCCTGCTGCAAAGTAACCTATAAACAAAAGGTAATTACTTTGGCCAACGGCATGACCCAATATACCTGGATTGCCATGTCGTATCAGGCAGGTGCAGGACCTCCCTGCGAAACGAATCCAATTCCGGATTACAACCTGTTTCCAAACAAACTTACAGCCACCGTTATTGATCCTCTAACAGGTATGCCAACTACAGTGTATGGTGTGGTAACCTCGCAGGACCCCTGCACACTTACTTGCCCAAGTATTTGCATGCCACCGGGCTTAAGGGCCGGCATAAGCACCGACATTAATAAAGAAGCGGTGCAGTTAGAGCTGTTGGTTGCCCCCACTCTGGTGAATAATTTTGTGAAAATTACCAGCAACAAAGCCTTAAGTAAGGTTCAGGTATTTGATGTAAACGGAAAACAGGTTTTGCTTTTAAACAAAGTGGAAACCGGAGAAGTGAACACCAGCGAACTTAAACCGGGAACTTATTTTATGCGCATAACGTTTAACGAAAACGAACAACAAACCGTTAAAATACTGAAGCAATAAAATTTGTGCAATTACCTAAAAGCGGGAAGTCTCGAAAGGGATAATCCCGCTTTTTTTTGCGGTGAAGGGGTTTGTGAGGCCGGGTTTTATGAAATAAGTTTAAACATATAGACGGTGCGGGGATGACAAATCCTGAGGAGCGGGGACTAATAATTTCACAAATGATTTTCAATATCCATTACTTCGTGCAACACTCTTATAACATCTAACTCGTTTTGTTTATGATTTATTTTGTAAAAAATAAAATGGGATTTCACTTTTGAACGCCAATACCCTTGTCTGATGTTTCCAAAATCAAGTCCTGAAGTTGGCTTAAGGCAAAGGTAATCCATTTCGTCGAAAATTAAGTTCAAATACCTTTCAGCTTGTTCGAGCGACCAGTTTTCGAAAGTATAAAGCCAGATTTTTTCCAAATCACGTTCGGCTTCTTTACTTACCTTCAATTTCATTTCTTAAGCTGCTTTTGTTTTAGATTTTTCAAAAAGGTATTTCGGTTAAAATCCTTTACAAAACCTGATTTTTCTCCTTTAATCAACTCTTTAATCAGTTCTGTCTTCTTCGATTCCTCTTGTTCAAACATTCTTAAAGCAGCACGAACCACCTCGCTGGCAGAAGAATATTTCCCGGTCTTTACCTGAGCATTTATAAAATTGTCGAAGTAATCTCCTAGTAATATGGAAGTGTTTTTTGACATGGTTTTATTTTTTTTTAAAGATACCAATTCTTGGTATTAGTTCAAAACCGGTTTCATTTTTGACGAATACAAATTACAGAACTGTGGATTGAAAAGGGTGCGGAGCAGGTCTTTGCACTGCATTATAAGGTGCGCGGATTACAAATCAGCTCGAACGGGTAAGCACTGAAATTGAATAGAAGCATAAAGCTTCAAGTTCGCATGGCACCCCGCCTGACGCAAAATCCGTGTTAGTGGCAGTACTTATTTATTCTCTATTTTCTTTTAGATTAAGAGCTCTAACCAAGCCTTCGTGCACGCGATATTCCGGAGACACTACAAAGCCTTGAGAAGGGTAGAAACACTTAAATCTCCATTCAGGGGAACTTCCCAATTTAAATCCGATGATTGAATTGTCAAATAAAAATTTAAGATGGTCAAAAATTTCTGATTGTTTCGTTTCCGGACGAAGTTTTTCTAATTCAGCATCAAGTTCAGCAGCTGTAAAGTTTGTGGATGAATTATTTCTTAGGCTGTTCAAAAGCTCAATAATTATTGGGTTCTGAACACTCCATTCATCAAGTATTTCTTGTCTGAGCCATTCCGAATATCCAGCTTCCGCACTATATATTGACTCGGAATCAATATGTGTGAATTCAATAGTAGTGTCTACAAAAGGATCATTAGCTTTATCATTCATCGCGTCTAATATTCTGCCTAGAAATGCAATAATATCACGCGGCCTCATCATTGTTCTTTTGATAATATAGTTCAAAGGTTTGGCTCTTTGACGCATTTCTTTGCTTTCAAAAATACTTTCTAGCTCGTTATATAAATCTATATCATTTTCCTTAGCAAAATGATTAACACGAGCCAATACCATTTTTTGAATACTTACTCTGTTCCAATGCAAAAGTTCTCCGCAATCTTCACGTAATTTATTGGAATCATTTAAACTAAGAACCTCAAATATGTCTTCGCGAAGGAAAATGATTGGTCTAAGGAAGCCTTTATATTGAATCGTAAGAGAATCGCAGGCACTTACTAATCCAGCAATAACTTTTTTAGAGGAATCATAGGATACTTCATCCCAAGCTTCATCTACTTTGTCAAAACAAACAAATATGCTGAAATCTTTTAATTGTACCGATTGTAATGCTTTATCTAATATTTTAATTAGATTTTCGATGTTTTCAGACAAAGCTTGTTGAAGTGACTTGTCTCCCTTTACTTCTTCAAATGCAATTTCTCCGCCACCCAATTCTAAAGAGTCAAAAGAGCCGTCTTCCAAATCAAGCCCTGCTTTAGGTAGGGAAAATTTTGATAGTGATAGGATTTTTTTTCCAATAATGTTATAAATTGAAGGTACTGGTGAATCAAAAAGTTTCTCTAAAATTTTATGTGCTTTCTCTATTTCATTTGGAACATTTTTGCCGTTTTTTTTATAATGTTCACTTAAACATTTGATGGCTTCAATTAGAATTACAAACTTCCAGGATTGACGATAAGCATGAGATTCTGCTTTGTCGTCGTTGGTCAATAAAGAATGAATGTTCCAATTATAATTATCAAATGATAATGGGACTAATATGTCTTTTGGTGTTATAGAATGAGTAGGATTTTCAGTTAGAAATTTAAAAACGGCTGTTTTACCTGCTCCTTTACGACCTAATATTAAAAAGGATAGTTTACTCTCAATTATTTTTTTTAGCACTCCATTATCATAAAAGTACTTCAAAAGAAGTTCATCTCGTTCTGCTGATACTTTGCCAAATTCCAACCAATCAAGTAAATTCATAAGCGTAGTATATTTTGATTAAAAGTAAATATTGTTTTAATTCCATTTTCGCTTTTTCAAAAGTTTCTTTGGGTATTGCCACTAACGTTTTGCAGCTACCCGAAGGGCGGGACTTTTACCATAAAACTTGATTTGAAAAACTAATGTTCCATTAACCTCAAAACTGTCTTTGGAACACGAAACCCCGCCTTTTGGGTAGGTGCTGTTACCTGCTGTGCTTATTGTCTGCATTGGTTCACACTCCTTTGTCTACCGCTAATAAATATGAATATGGGTTCTTTCTTAATTTGTCTTTTTTGTCCACGTTATATGAAACCAAGGACGAAATTATTGAGACACCTGCACCTGCTAATAAAGCATGAGGCATAGAAAGTCCAAGCAAAGTCATTGGAATGGCAGTCGCACTTGTAGAGAAAAAAGAAACCTTCAAGAAATTTTCAGCAGTCCATTTAACTCCTGCACTGTCTAATGATTTTTTGAAATCGTTATAAGAAGGTAAAAACTCATCTTTGTAAATGTCCTCAACTTGCTGTTTAAGTGCCTCAAAGGAGGTGTCTTTCTTTACGTCCTTTGTCAGTTTAGCAATATTTGTTCTGAAATTTCCAAGTTCGTCACTGTGTCTCTTTTTAAAATTTACCACATCTTCTAAAGATGATGCTTTTGAAACTTTAATTCCCTTAATTACTAAATTG
>JADLED010000188.1 GCA_020846335.1 Bacteroidia bacterium | reverse complement strand
TATAAAGTTTTTCGAGGCGCGAGGCAATAATCCATTCCTTCACTTTAATTAAAGCAGTTTGTAATTTGTTTCTCTTTTTACGTGGAAACATCATTTTGGCCAACTGCTGACTTATTGTACTTCCACCACCCTGATTACCACTTCGAATAACCCCGGTAACGGCTCTTAGCAAAGCTCTGATGTCAACGCCATTGTGTTCGTAAAACCGTGCGTCTTCGGTAGCAATTAAGGCTTTTACAATGTCCTCGTCTAATTGATTAAAATTTACGTTCACACGATTTTCGCTGTAATACTTTCCTAAAATTTTCATATCACCGCTGTAAACCACGGTGGCCAGACTGTTTTTAGGATTCAATAATTCGTCCACCTTGGGCAGTGCGCCAAACACACCCAGCGAAGCTAAAAACACAATCAGGAAAACGGCTGCAATGGGACCAACCAGAAGTGTCCACAACCAAATGATGTACTTACGTGATTTTTGCAAGTGAAAATAGTTTATTAACAGGTAAAATTAGCAAAAAGGCCTTTGCTTAAAAGTGAAATAAGTATAATTTATAAGTACAGGGTGGTTAATTATATTTTATTAATATTGTTTAATGGAAAACATTGTTTTGTTGCACGCGGCACTGGGTTCGCATCAAGATATGGAACCTTTGGCTAATGCCTTAAAAACAAAAGGAATAAATACCTTCAGTTTTTCCTTTTCAGGTCATGGCAATATGCCATTTAAAACTGAATTTAACATCGAGGTTTTTGCACAGGAACTCGAAGATTTTATCAGAAGTAATCATCTTCAGGGGACTAAAATTATAGGCTACAGCATGGGCGGTTTTGTAGCCCTGCACTCTGCAGCAACTCACCCCGAACTTATTGGAAAGATTATTACCCTTGGTACTAAGTTTAATTGGTCGGCCGAATCGTTAGCCCTTGAAACGGCACGCCTGAATCCCGAAATCATCCGACAAAAAGTACCTGCCTTTGCTAAGGTTCTGGAAAACAAACACGGTGCGCATTGGCAGCAATTGCTAATTAGAACACAGGCACTGATGGAAGACATTCATCAAAAAAAATACCTGAAACCCACAACGCTTGGCAATATTCAGATTCCTGTTCGTTTAGGACTTGGGGATAATGACCAAATGGTGAGTTACGAAGAAACCAAAGCCGTTTACACCGCACTTCCAAATGCACAAATGTACCTGCTGCCGGGCTGTAAACACGCCATAGAATCGGCACCAATAGCATTGTTGGCCGAAATAATTCAGCAACATTAATTTAGGGCTGCAAATACTATTTTACTCAAAATTTCGTTTATGTGTTGGAATGAAACGAGTAAAAAGAGGTTTATACCTGATTCTGTTTTTCGGATTAACTATTGTAATATCGTCCCAAACCACACGTTTCAATCTAATAGCAGGAGCAGGTCCACTGGTTTTTATTGGCACTCAACGTGCGGATTATTTTATTGGGTCATCACGCAATATTGGTGTTAATTTATTAATCGCAAAAAAACGTCAGGCCTTTATTTTTAAACCAGCTTTGTTGTTAATAAACAATGGCTACAACACGGCAGCCAGCATTTACGAAACTCACACGCGCGTTGAACAAAAACTGATTTGTTTGAGCACAGAAGCCATGATGAAAATTAGCAAACGTCAGTACCTAAAGGCCGGTTTATTTGCAGGATTACTCCGTAGAACCCAGGTAGATGTGGTTTACAGCACTACCGGAAGTTCTTATTACGCTTACAGCAACAACGATTTATACAAGCATTATGTGCCGACTGAGTTTCAAGCAGGAGTATCAATTGGCTGGTATTTGCCCATTACAACTAATAAACGCGATTTCGCTATTGATTTCACGATTTGGCAATATGGCACACCACCCGTAAGCAAAAATTTTATGAATCCTGATCCACTTGGCAGTACAACAAAACCAGTGATGTCAGTAAACCACCGGCCAACTGTATTTTTTATAAATTTTGAAATGGCGCTTCGTAAAAAGAAAAAGGAAAAAGAAGAGGCCTGATTTAACGAAGTATTAAGAGTCGATTCGCATCGAGTTTAATAAAAATAAATAATAAAATTGTAAAGGACCAAAGCGAGGAGCCGCCGTAACTGAAGAAAGGGAGCGGGATTCCAATAACCGGCATAAGGCCAATGGTCATGCCTACATTAATTGCAAGATGGAAAAACAAAATGGCCGAAACGCCATATCCATAAATGCGACTAAAATCGGAACGTTGCCGTTCGGCCAAAAATATTAAACGAAGAATAATAAACAGCTCTAGAAAAATAACAATGGTGCTACCCACAAAACCCCACTCCTCTCCTACTGTGCAAAAAATAAAATCAGTATCCTGCTCCGGCACAAATTCATATTTGGTTTGAGTTCCCTGCAAATATCCTTTTCCTAAAAAGCCACCACTGCCAATTGCAATTTTGGCCTGATTCACATTGTAACCTTCCTTTTTTAGATTCACTGTGCCCCTGCCTAATAACACGTCAATCCTCACTTTTTGATGAGGCTCCAGATGGTTGTAAACATAGTTGGTACCCATAACCACACCCGCCGCCAAGCCGTATACCAAGGCCACAGTAAGCAAGTTTTTTCGGCTGCGTCGGATAAACAGAAACGATGAAAGAGCAATTACAGCAAGGGTTATAAGCACACTGCTAATTTGTGAGGCCACCAGTGCCACCACAAAAAGGATGGCCGCAAGAAGTCCGAATATTAAAAAATTAACGCTTAATCCTTCACGGTACAACACTATAATAAGAGCAACAAACACAATGGCCAAACCGGTTTCGTCCTGCAAAACTTTTATAAGCACCAGAGGCAAAAGAATAAAAAATAAGGCAATCAACGTGTTCTTGTAATTTTTTAAGAGGTCGCGTATTTTTAAACGGAACTGTTGATTCACAATAATGTTTTGATTACTTAAAAACTTGGCAAGTGCCAGATTGGTGGCAAATTTCATAAACTCGGCGGGCTGTACCCCAAAGCCTCCAACGCCAAACCACGATTTGCTTCCCTTAATTTCGCGACCAAAAAACACCACTAAAATATTGGCAAGAATTAGAAAGCCATAAAAACCATAGGCAAAGGCCGTGTAAAAGTTGGCATCAATCACCAAAATGCTAAATGCAATCACCGCCGCCCCACCAATCCAAAGAAGCTGCTTACCATACCTTTGCGTGGTGTCAAAAATATTCTGATGCTCTTCGTTATAAACAGCGGCGTAAATATTGAGCCATCCCATAATAACGAGTAAAACATAAACCAAAACAGTTACCCGGTCAACCCCATAAAAAACGCTATTTTGATTATTCCTCACGGTTTAATGGCTTTCGGTGGTTAAAAGATTTTTGCCGCGGATTAAATCAACGGCCATAATTTTTTTCTCTTCGGCCACACGTGTTACTTTTCCGGTCAGGTATTTTTCCATCATCAAACTCACAACCGGTGCCGACCAAACCCCACCAAAGCCTGCGTTTTCAATCAAACAGGCAATCACAATTTTTGGTTTATCGCGTGGGGCAAAGGCCATAAACACCGCATGCGATTTACCGTGAGGATTTTCGGCAGTACCGGTTTTGCCACAGGCCACTATGCCCGGAACCTTTTCGTAGTATGCAGTTCCTGCATCAAAACACATTTGCATGCCGTCAATCACGTTGGTGTAGGCCTCTTTTTTTTGCACACCTACAAAATGTTTTTCAGTAAACTTTTTATCAATTCCTTTTTCGCTGCCAATGCCCTTAACACAATGTGGAATGTAATAGTAGCCCTGATTGGCAATGGTGGCAATTACGTTGGCCATTTGCAGTGGCACCAGCAATAACTCCGCCTGGCCAATCCCTAACGAAACAATGGTATTGCTCTTCCAGCCGTTTTTCCCAAATACTTTGTTATAGTATTCCACCGAAGGCACATTGCCCGGTTTATCATAAGGCAAATCGCTGCCCAGATGAGTACCAGGACCAAATGTTTTAACCATGTCGCGCCAGTGATTATAACCATCAAAAAAGTGTGGGTACTTTTTTTGGTCGGTAATTTCTCTGAACACATAGCTGTAATAAGAGTTACAGGATTGCGCCACAGAGCCAACCAAATCAACAGCACCATGCGGGTGGCACTTGGGTTTACCACCCATTGGCGGATAACCTCTGGCACAAGGATAAGATGTTGACCGCGAAATTAAACCATCGTTTTGAGCAATTAAGGCATCAATTAATTTAAACGTTGAGCCGGGCGGATACATGGCCTGCAAGGCTCTGTTAAAAAGAGGTAAGGTGGAATCGTGATAAAGCCGCGTGAAGTTTTTTGCTCTTTCTTTACCACCCACCAATAAATTTGGGTCGTATGAAGGACTTGAAATCAGCGCAAGAATTTCGCCGGTAGAAGGCTCGATGGCAACCACAGCTCCTTTTTTTCCCTGCATTAATTTTTCACCATATTCCTGCAAATCCATGTCAATGGTGCAATACAAGGGTTTACCCGATATGGCAATGGTATCGTATTTGCCACCCATATAGCGCCCAATGGTTTTATTGTGCACATCGGTTACCACAAGTTGTACGCCTTTTTTACCACGCAGTGCTTCCTCGTAACCCTTTTCCATGCCCGTTATACCAATATAGTCGCCCTCGTGGTAATATTCATCCTTTTCAGCTTTCTCCTTACTCACCTCCCCCACGTAACCTAACAAATGTGCGGCAATTGGACGAGGATATTTTCTTACTGTTCTTTTCTCCACAAAAAAACCTTTAAAACGGTAAATCTTTTCCTGCAAGGCCGCATAGGTTTTTGCCGACATTTGTTTTTCAAAAACACTTTGCTTGCGCGGCGAGTTGGGCGCCTGACAAGCTCGTTTAATTCGTTTTAAATATTCCTGCTTGGTAATTTGCAACACCTCACAAAGCGATAGTGTATCACAACCTTTTGTTTCACGCGGAATAACCACCAAATCGTAGGAAGGCTCGTTGTATACAAGTAGTTTGCCATTGCGGTCAAAAATAAAACCACGCACCGGATATTCGGTGAGACGACGCAGGGCGTTGTTTTGCGCGGCTAGCATGTATTTGTCGTCAATAATCTGAATGTAAAACAAACGAAAAACATAAATCAGGGCAATTAAACAGAAAAATCCGCCAATAATTAATTTTCTATCGCCAAGTTGTACGTTACTGCTCATGCTCTGCGTTTATTGTTTAAAAATAAAAACTGGATGAGGTAAATAAAACCGAAAGTCGCAATGCTGCTTAATATTACACGAAGCAAGGTTTTGAAAAATTCAGACGCACGGAATATTTCAATATAAAAAAGAAAAAAGTGATGGATTAGGATTAGTGTGCCGGCATAACGTAAAAACCATTCCAGCCCCATATCTTCCACGGTTGGCCTCACCCCCACATCGTAACCTTCGCGGGGAGCAATGTATTTTAAAACGTAGTAACGCGCAAAGCCCATAATGGTGCATGCCGAAGCGTGGATGCCCGACGAATCATAAAAATAGTCTATGCAAACGCCCAACAAAAAAGATGCACCCAGCACAATAAGCCGATTGGTTTCAAAAGGCAAAATTAATATTACCAACACATAGGGCAAAAGAATAATGTAGCTGGACAGGTTGATGTTTTGAATAATCAACACCTGCGCCAGAAGGAGCAAAATAAATCTGAAAATATTCTTAATGATTTCCGTCGTCATCCTGCTTTTGTGTATTGGCTTCCAGAGAATCGCGCTCTGTTTTAAATTTATTTTTAATTACATAAACGTGATTCACCTTTTTTAGGTCAGCGCTTAATTTTACCCTCGCCGTGTAAAACGATTCGTTTTGCCTTCTTTCAAAACTTTCAATAGTACCCACCATAATGCCCTCCGGAAAAATACCCGAAAGCTCGCTGGTAATAACGGTGTCGCCTGCTTTAATTTTGGCGTGTGTAGGAATGTCGGTGAGCAAACAATGTTGATAGTCGCCGCCATCCCAAACCAAAGGCCCGTAACTACCGTCGCGTTTTAACTGGCAGTTCACATAATTATCCTTGTGCAACAAACTCATTACGGTGGCAAAATTTTCAGTCACATCGGTTACCTTACCCACAATACCCTGGCTGCTCATCACTGCCATGTCCTGCTTAATGCCCATTTGCGATCCCATGTTTAAGGTTAGAAAATTGCGGCGTTTATTTACCGAAGAGTTTACCACCTTGCAACTGATGTAGCTGTATTGCTGTTTGTAAATGGTGTCGTTGCGCTGGTATTCCTTTACCGGTAATATCGCATAATTGGATTTTAGAAAATTACGCAGAATGGCGTTTTCGTTGGCAAGCCGGTCGTTTTCTTTTTTAAGATAAAAATATTCTTTGGTATTTGCGGCCGTTTGATACACATTGGCCACCACTTCATTGGAAGAGTTAAGCACATGCGAACCCTGGTAATGCGAATTGCGTACCATAAGTAAAGCGCAAACCACCTGAAGCAGAATAAAAATAAAAATAAAATTGTGTTTTATTACAAACGCTAAAAGGCTCTTCATTCTGGCAAATTAACGTAGATAATTGCCGGGATATTGGCAGGGTTAAACAAAGCTAAGTAACCACGCAGTTTTTTATTGCGGAAACAAATATGGTTGTAAGCGAAACTCATGGTAATTATCAAACGGATTTGAACAGCAAATTTTCGTTTAATAAAACTACATTCTTTTGCCCGTACTACTTGATTAGGAAAGGGAACTTATGAACATTTTTAAGTGCAATTCCGGTGCCCCTGGCCACCGCGCGAAGCGGGTCTTCGCATACATGCACCGGCAGTTTTGTTTTAAGAGAAATGCGTTTGTCTAATCCACGTAACAACGATCCGCCACCGGCCATGTAAATGCCTTTGCGGTAAATATCGGCGGCCAGTTCAGGCGGGGTCATTTCCAATGCATTTAAAATCGCCTCTTCAATTTTTGAAATGGATTTATCCAAACAATGTGCTATTTCAACGTAACTGATGTAAACTTCTTTTGGGATACCACTCATTAAGTCGCGCCCCTGTACGGCATAATCCGAAGGTGGATTTTCAATCTCCGTCATGGCTGCACCTACTTCAATTTTCACACGCTCGGCGCTGCGTTCACCAATTAAAATGTTGTGTTGACGGCGCATATACTCTTCAATGTTGGCATTAAAATCATCGCCTGCAATTCGGGTAGATTTATCGCAAACAATACCACCAAGGGCAATTACAGCAATTTCGGAAGTACCGCCACCAATGTCTATAATCATGTTGCCCATTGGCTCTTCCACGTCAATGCCCATACCAATAGCGGCGGCCATTGGTTCGTGTATCATGTAAACTTCTTTGGCTCCGGCATGTTCGGCACTGTCGCGCACCGCACGTTTTTCAACCTCGGTAATGCCACTGGGTATGCAAATAACCATACGAAGCGATGGCTTAAAGAAACGGCTGCCGGGATTAATCATTTTAATCATGCCCTTAATCATTTCTTCTGCTGCCTGGAAATCCGCAATCACACCGTCTTTCAACGGACGAATGGTTTTAATGTTTTCATGTGTTTTACCATGCATCATTTGTGCCGAACGACCCACGGCAATAATTCTGCCGCTGGTGCGATCCATGGCTACTATACTCGGCTCATCAACCACTACCTTGTCATTATTAATAATGATGGTATTGGCGGTACCCAAGTCAATTGCAATATCCTGTGTCAAAAAATCAAATAGAGCCATAAATGCTAAGTGGTATAAGGTCGTAAAGTTAAAAAAATCGTCTTCTAAATGTAAGCAAACAACTACGTTTAAGGGGAAAGATTTTAAGAATTAGTTAACAACTCTAATATCCCAAAATTTTTAACATACTCTTATAGCTTTGTTCTTTTGCAAACAAGCGGGTAACAATCTCACCATCTTCATCACGGTCAATCAACACATGTTTGGGTGCAGGAATTAAACAGTGCTGTGTGCCACCATAACCACTCAGGGCCTCCTGATAGGCGCCGGTATGAAAAAATCCGATGTATTGCGGCTGCTTATCCGTTTTATCTAACCTTGGCAAAAACACCTGATTGGTGTGCGCCTCGGTATTGTAGTAATCCATACTGTCACAGGTCATTCCACCCAAATTTACCGGTATATATGGTTTGTTCCAATTGTTAATGGCCAACAAAATAAAACGCTGATTAATGCCCCAGGTATCGGGCAGAGTGGTAATAAACGAGCTGTCTATCATGTACCAGGTTTCGCGGTCGTTTTGCTGTTTTTGATCAATTACCGAATACAAGGTGGCCCCACTTTCGCCAACTGTAAACGAACCGAATTCAGTAAAAATATTTGGCTCCGGAATTTCGTTTTGCACACAAAATAATTTTATTTGCGCCACAATTTCTTCAATCATGTATTCGTAATCGTAATCAAAACTCAGCGATGTGCGAATAGGCATACCACCACCAATGTTCAGCGAGTCGAGCCCCGGGCACACGGCGCGCAATTCCTTATATATGTTCAGGCATTTGTTCAGTTCGGTCCAGTAATAAATGGTGTCTTTAATG
>JADLED010000187.1 GCA_020846335.1 Bacteroidia bacterium | reverse complement strand
TTGCTACACGCGAAGAGGCAGTGGCAAAACGCGATCAACTGCGTGCCAAAGGACTGGATGGATTTGTGGTGATTTTTAAAGACGGTGTAAAATCCAAATAACCCCCGGTTTTTTATGAGGTCAAACCGCTTACTTTTATTGACAAATAAGGTTTTTCAGTGCAACTGAGTTTGACAGCTTGTCACACTTGTATGCAATTTTAACAGTTAATCAGAAGATTTTTCAAAAAAAAGCCATTAAAAACAGCATGGCATAATTTATGAAGTTATCTTTGCGTCCTTAAAAAATTATAACTATTAACTAATAAACAATATGGCAAAAGTAAATGTAAACGTAAGACCCCTTGCAGACAGGGTTCTGGTAGAACCGGCTCCGGCAGAAACCAAAACATCCGGAGGAATCATCATCCCCGATACAGCTAAAGAAAAACCAATGCGTGGTAAAATTGTGGCCGTTGGTAATGGAAAACCAGATGAACCAATGACCGTTAAAGTGGGAGATACAGTGCTTTATGGCAAATATGCAGGTACCGAATTAACCGTTGAAGGAAAAGAATACCTCATCATGCGCGAAAGCGATATTTATGCAATTATTTAATTCAAAACTTAAAGTGAATAACTTAAAGTAAAAAATTTAAAAACAAACGATTCAAAAACTTTGAATCATTAATATTCAACCTTAAACAAAAAAGAAAATGGCAAAAGATATCACCTTTAATATTGAAGCAAGAGACGCACTGAAACGTGGTGTAGATGCTTTGGCAAACGCAGTAAAAGTTACACTGGGTCCAAAAGGCCGCAACGTGATTATTGATAAAAAATTCGGATCACCACAAATTACAAAAGACGGTGTTACCGTTGCAAAAGAAATTGAATTGAGCCATCCCGTAGAAAACATGGGCGCTCAGTTGTTAAAGGAAGTAGCCTCTAAAACAGCCGATGTGGCCGGCGATGGAACCACCACTGCCACTGTATTAGGTCAGGCCATTGTTACTGCCGGTTTAAAAAACGTGGCAGCAGGCGCCAACCCAATGGATTTAAAACGCGGCATCGACAAAGCCGTAATAGCTGTGGTTGAAAATCTTAAAAAACAATCGCAAAACATTGGCAACGAAAACAAAAAAATTGAACAGGTAGCCACCATTTCGGCTAACAACGATAACACCATCGGTAAACTGATTGCCGAAGCAATGGGCAAAGTAAAAAAAGAAGGCGTTATTACCGTTGAAGAAGCCAAAGGAACCGATACCACTGTAGAAGTAGTGGAAGGTATGCAATTTGACCGTGGTTATATATCTCCATACTTTGTTACCAACGTTGATAAAATGGAAGTGGTAATGGAAAGTCCGTTTGTATTGATTTATGAAAAGAAAATCAGTGCCATGAAAGAGTTGTTACCAATTCTCGAAAAAGCAGTTCAAACAGGCAAACCATTATTAATTATTGCCGAAGATTTAGACGGTGAAGCATTGCAAACACTGGTGGTTAACCGCCTACGTGCCAACCTTAAAATCTGTGCCGTTAAAGCACCTGGTTTTGGCGACCGTCGTAAAGCCATGCTCGAAGACATTGCCATTTTAACCGGTGGAACTTACATCAGCGAAGAACAAGGCCGTCGTTTAGAAGACATGCAATTAACCGACCTTGGTAAAGCAGAAAAAATTACCATCGATAAAGACAACACGACTATTGTAAATGGTGCCGGTAAAAAAGCCGACATTACATCACGTGTTAACCAAATTAAAGCACAAATCGAATCCACAACTTCGGATTACGACAAGGAAAAATTACAGGAACGTTTGGCTAAATTAGCCGGAGGCGTGGCTGTGTTGTACATTGGTGCTGCCAGCGAAGTGGAAATGAAAGAAAAGAAAGACCGTGTGGACGATGCTTTGGCTGCAACACGCGCTGCAGTGGAAGAAGGAATTGTACCGGGTGGCGGAACTGCATACATCCGTGCCATTGCTGCCATTGATAAATTAAAAGGATCTAACGAAGACGAAAATACCGGCATTGCCATTGTTAAACGTGCTCTTGAGGAACCACTGCGTCAAATCTGCACCAATTGTGGCATCGAAGGAAGTATTGTTGTTCAAAAAGTAAAAGAAGGCAAAGACGATTTTGGTTTTAATGCCCGCACCGAAGTATTCGAAAATTTGTTGAAAGCAGGTGTAATCGATCCTACTAAAGTGAGCCGTGTAGCGCTTGAAAACGCAGCTTCAGTAGCAGCCATGCTTTTAACCACCGATTGTGTATTAGCTGAGAAAAAAGAAGAAAAACCAGCCATGGGCGGCGCTCCTGATATGGGCGGCATGGGTGGTATGATGTAAGCAAGCTCTTAGCTTTCGCCCTTCGCGAAAGGTTAGAGATTGCTTACGCTGAGCCCAGTCGAAGCATACTTGCTCTTAGCTTTCGCCCTTCGCGAAAGGTTAGAGATTGCTTATGCTGAGCGCAGTCGAAGCATACTTGCTCTTAGCTTTCGCCCTTTGCGAAAGGTTAGAGATTGCTTATGCTGAGCCCAGTCGAAGCAAAGTATAGCTCTAACCTTTCGCCCTTCGCGAAAGGTTAGAGATTGCTAAATAAGATTATTAAGACCCGTTGTTTTTTGCAACGGGTCTTTTTATTTCAGGGCAGGTAATAAGTTATTCCTGACTATATTTGCCCGACACAACATGTATAAAACAATCGCGTTTAAAATAGGTATTTTAATAGTTGGTTTTGCAATACTTACACAATGTGTCCGCAAAAAAAACAGCACGTTTAGTTATCACCACCACGGTTATTACTACAAACTGCTTTCGTTCGACGAGGAAGGTTTGACACAAAATAAATGGAAAATTGCCCACCTTTCGGTGGTATTTAAAACACAGGCCGATTCGGTATTTTGGGACAGCTATAACAATTTAAACGATAATTTTTTTGTGCGCCTGGACAGTAATGAAGCTGCCGGACATTTGGATAAATGCTTTGCCAGGTACAAAAGCAACGACAGTGTTTGTGTGCTGATAAAAACCACCGATTTTTACAAAGAACAATTTAACCTTTCGCAAATACCGTACTTTAGCCTAAACGATACGGTGGTTAAAGTGTATTTTAAAGTAAGAGAACAACTCTCCGAAAACGAATTTCAAAAAATAAAAGAAGACAATACCAAAAAGGAAACAGGCCGTTTGATTGCTTATTTCGGCAGCAAACAGGACGTGGACTTTGCCACGGATTCTGCCGGATTTTATTGGGTGGAACGCCCCGATAGTTTGGTTAACACGTGTGTTTTCGAAAACGGTGACCTGATTAACATCACGTATCAGGGTTCTTTTTTAAATGGACGTTTGCTCGAAAACAAACCTCAGAATTTTGATTTGGTTTTTGGCACACCCGATCAATTATTAAAAGGTTTAAATTATGTTATCCGGCGCTTAAAAGTAGGTCAAAATGCAAAAATAGTATTACCTTCACGGCTCGCTTTTGGAGAAAAAGGGAGTTGTAATGGCACCATCCCTCCGTTTACTCCCTTGGTGTACGATATTAGAATTAATAATTTAACAAGAAAATAAATTTCCCCCTCAAAAACAGGTAAGGCAATTTTAAAGACAATTAACAAAATAAAAAATGAAAAAAGCAACATTACTTGCAGCGGGGTCACTGGCCTTATTTATTACAGGATGCAACAATTCGCAGTTTGATGGTTTTACCAAAGCCGAAAACGGTTTGCACTATAAGTTTTATAATCATGATGACAACGGCACCAAAGTGCAGTTAGGCGATCAGGTTTACATGCGTTTTATTATTACCAAACAAAGCAACGATTCAGTAATCATCGATTCTAAAAATGCCAGCCGCGATGGTTCGGGCTTTGCCAACTTATCATTTAAAAAGTCATCGTTCACCGGTAGTTTTGAAGACGGCTTGTTAATGATGGCAAAAGGGGATAGCGCTGCGTTTATTGCTTCGGCCGACTCGTTTTTCTTAAAAACCAACGGCATGAACGAATTGCCAAAAGGTTTTAAACCAGGCGAATATTTGAAAGCCGTTTTTAAGGTAAAAGAAGTTACACCATCAGCACAGGTAGAAGCCGACCGCAAAAAACAAATGGAAGAACGCGAAGCCATGATGAAAGAAATGGCTGAAAAGGAAAAACCATCCATGGATAAATTTATTGCCGATAACAAAATTACCGTTAAGCCAACCGCTTCAGGTTTGTATTACATCGAAACTAAAAAAGGCAGCGGCGCAAGTCCTAATGCCACTGACATGGTAACCGTGCATTACACCGGAAAACTATTGGATGGTAAAGTGTTTGATAGTTCGGTAGAAAGAGGACAACCTGCTGAATTTCCTTTAAATGGTGTAATTCCGGGGTGGACAGAAGGCTTGCAATTAATGCGCAAAGGTGGTAAAGCCAATTTATTATTACCATCAGCCATTGCATACGGACCGCAAGGAAATCAAGGTATTGCCCCTTATTCGCCACTTTATTTTGAAGTAGAGTTAATCGATATTAAACCAGCCCCGGCCCAACCACAAGGTGCGCCTGAACCCGGAAAATAAATCTGGCAAACTATTTGTAATAAGCAGATACAACCAAAAAAAAATAGATAAATGAAAAAGCTACTATTATTAACCCAGGCTGCAACCCTTCTCAGTTTTGGAGTTGTGGCACAAAAAAAACAAAAACAAATTATTAGTAAAATGGACAAGGAATTCTTAGCCAAACAGGCAGACGGCTTATACGCCAAGTTTGAAACCAACAAAGGTGACATTTACACCGTGCTCGAATTTAAAAAAACACCTATGACCGTGGCCAATTTTGTTGGTTTGGCCGAAGGTGCTATTAAAAACACCGCCAAAGCAGACGGTGTGCCTTATTACGATGGGCTTAAATTTCACCGGGTAATTCCTAACTTTATGATTCAGGGTGGTTGCCCATTAGGCACCGGCACCGGCGATCCGGGTTATAAATTTGGCGATGAAATTGATACCACTTTAAAACACAAGGGACCTGGCGTGTTAAGTATGGCCAATGCAGGACCCGGCACCAATGGTTCGCAGTTTTTTATTACTCACGTTGAAACTCCGTGGTTAGATGGCAAGCACACCGTGTTTGGTCACGTTGTTCAGGGGCAGGATGTGGTAAATAAAATTGCAGGCAACGACAGCATTCGCCATTTGGTAATTTTGCGTAAAGGCAAAGAGGCGATGGCTTTTGAAGCAGCCAAAACCTTCGAATTTGAAAAAGGAAACGTGGAAGTAAAAGCGCAGGCTAAAATTAAAGCACAACGCGAACTGGTTGATAAAATGTTTGCAGGTGCCAAAACCACCGCCAGTGGATTGCGTTACGTTGTTGTTCAGGAAGGCACAGGCAAAATGCCGGTAGCCACCGATCAGGTAACCGTGCATTACACTGGTAAATTTTTAGACGGTAAAGTTTTCGACAGCAGCGTGCAACGCGGCCAGCCTGCAACTTTTGGTCTTAACCAGGTAATTCCGGGTTGGACAGAAGGTCTTCAATTAATGAAAGAAGGAGCTAAATACAATTTCTTTATCCCTTACAATTTGGCTTACGGCGAAGCGGGTCACCCGGCAGGCATTGCACCAAAAAGCGATTTGGTTTTTGAAGTGGAATTAATAAAAGTGAACTAATACAAAAACTATATAATTAAAAAAATCCCCGGTTATTGCCGGGGATTTTTTTTTGATTTAATAATTTTTTAAGAACACTTAACCTCTTAATTTATCGAGCAGGTCGTTTAGCTGATTGGTTTCTTCGGGATTGAGGTTTTTAAACATCTCAACGGTAGCATCGTCAATCACATCAATTTCTTTGAGCACAGCCAGTCCTTTTTCAGAAATAAGCAGGTTAACACTGCGGCGGTCGTTTGGGCACTGGTTACGAATCACAAAATTTTTGGCCACAAGTTTATCCACAATTCTCGAGGCATCGCTCATTCGGTCGAGCATGCGTTCTTTAATAACTTTAAGCGAGCAGGGGGTAGGGTGTTGGCCACGCAAAATACGCATCACATTGTATTGTTGCATGGTTAATTCGGTGTTTTTAAAATGTACCAGATAATGGTTATGCACCCAGTTGGTGGTATAAATGAGGTTAACGGCCAGTTTTTGCTGTGATGTTTTAAAGAATTTCTGATGTATCTCGTCTTCAAGCCTCATTAAAGGTGTGGTAGTTTTAACAACTGTTTGTTTTGCAATATTAATCAATTTTTTGAGCGAAAATTTACACCAAAGTATGGAGCTTGTAAAAATAAAGAACACAGAAAGCAGCGCCTCCTGTGTCCCTGTATTTAATTATAATTATTGAGCTTTGTTTAATTCGATGTTGAAGTTAAGTTCAACTTCTTCGCTCACGGCAACACCACCAGCTTCAAGGGCAGCATTCCAGGCTAAACCAAAATCTTTACGGTTAATTTTTCCTTTAACTCTAAAACCGTTTTTAATGTTTCCATAAGGATCTTTAACGGTTTTGGCAGCGCCAACAGCGTCAAATTTTACGGTTTTTGTAACGCCGTGCATGGTTAATTCACCTTCTACAATGTAAGCGGTTTTTCCTGCTTTAGGATTAGCTTTCATGCTGGTGCTTTTAAAAGAGATGTTTGGGAATTTAGCCACGTCGAAAAAGTCAGGACTTTTTAAGTGACCATCGCGTTTATCGTCGTTGGTGTTAATAGAGCTGGCATCGGCGGTAAAGTTAATTTGAGCGCCGTTAAAATCCATTTCTGATTTTGAGCTAACGCTTCCGTCAAAAATTTTAAAGGTACCTTCGGTTTCAGAAACCATCATGTGGGTAACAGAAAAACCAATTTTTGAGTGTGAGTTATCCACTTTCCAGTTGGTTTGAGCAATAGAGGCGCTCATTATTAAAAATGAAGCAGCAACAGTTGTGATTAATTTTTTCATGTGTTTGTTTTGTTTTATGGACACAAATGTATGTTATAACATCTAATGTTACAACATTTAATTGTTAAATTTCTAAAAATTGAGTGTTAGCTTATTTAAAATTAATGTTTAATTTAGATAACCTAAACTTAAACCTCATTAAAATCTAAATTCATGAAAAAAACCTTACCACTTTTATTTTTAGCTTCGGCGATGGCATTCGGTCAAACACCCAATCTTTTAAAAGATATCAATACTGGTGCGCCCAACAGTAAGTTTGGCGAATTTTCTGTTCTTCCAACTAATAATATTGTTTTTGGTGTTGCCACGCCTTCTTCGAGCACCAATGGTATTTGGTTTAGCGATGGATCTACTGTAGGAACAAAACAATTAAAATCGTTGCCGGGTACCTTTACAACCATTACCGAATATAATTCAAAAAAATATTTTACGGCCAACACACCCGGCTACATTTTGTGGCGAACTGACGGAACGGTTGCAGGAACGGATTCGATACCAAATGCCAATTTGCTGTCGGCCACAAGTTTTACAGTTGTAAATAATTTATTATTTTTTATTGGTAACACGGCTGCAAATGGCACTGAGCTTTGGCGTTCAGATGGTACCATTGCCGGAACCTATATGGTAAAAGATATTTGGGCAACCACCGGCAACGCATTAAGTACCTTTAGCAATTACAAAGGTTTTTACAATGGGTTTTTGTATTTTTTAGCCAATAACGGCATTAACGGAGCTGAACTTTGGAAAACAGACGGAACCACCGCTGGAACTAATCTTTTAAAAGACATAAATCCCGGAACTGCCACCAGCAATATCACTAATTTGAAAGTAGGTAATAATGGGCTCTACTTTTATGCCACCGAACCGGCAACCGGAACTGAATTATGGTATTCGGATGGCACAATAGCCAACACTCAGTTAATAAAGGATGTTGCCACGGGTACTGCGAGCGCCTACGCTTCTGAATTAACCTTTGCTGGCAATTATGCCTATTACCATTATGGTAAAACTATTTATAAAAGTAATGGCACATCGGCCGGTACCACTACTTTATACATATCGGTTGCTCCTTCAATGTCTTTATCAACACCTATGCAAGAGGCAATGGATCGTCGTCTTGAAATTCATAATAACGAAGTTTATTTTTTAATAAAAAAGAACGACGTATTATCTCCTTTTACTCAAACTGACAGTTTATTGTTTTGTAAATCAGATTTGAACCTGACTTCAGTAACGCGTGTATTGGTTTCAGAATTCAGCTTTCCGGGTATTTCGAACTTAAGCAGTACTCAATTAGCATCAACAGGCACTAGTAAACATGGTTCCAGTTTTATTTACGTATTTGCCAATCCTCTTCCTAATTATCATATCTTCGTTTTTAATCCTACACTAAATCACGTAAAGGCCAATTACAACAAATTTAATAGTTACTCTCAACCAATGACAACGTATCAAACTTTTGGCAACAAGCTGTATTTTCCTTTCCCCAGCGCTCAGGATAACGAACCGGCCTATCTGGATTTAAGCAATGATAATATTTATCTTATAAAAAACATCAATCCAGTTTCTTCTTGTTTTTATAACAGCGGAGGACCCAGTTCGGGAAACCCATTTTGGAATTATACCATTTATACCCTTAACAATAAAAACTATTTTTTGGCAAACGCACCCGGTTCGGGACTTGAATTTTGGGAGACAGATTTTACCACTTTGGGTACCAATTTGGTTAAAGACATTTATCCTGGTGCAAACGATTTTGATTACATAAGTCCGATTATGACCAACAATTATGGTAAAATTAACGGTGTATTAACTCCTAATAATTTCTTCTTTGCCGCCAATGATGGGGTAAACGGACTGGAATTATGGAGTTTTATTAATACACCTAATTCGGTAGGAATTGATAATCAAACATTAAACGAAGACGTTGTTCAAATTTTTCCAAACCCGGGCTCTGAAAAAATAACCATTCAATCGCCTGAATTAATAAATGAAATTAAGGTTTGCAACGCCTTGGGGGCTGTGGTTAAAAAAGAAGATGGTAATCAAAATAAAGAAGCCAACATTAACGTTTCTGATTTGTGCAATGGTATTTATTTTATCATCATTAAAACCACCTCAGGAGAAAGCACTCATAAGTTTATTAAGAATTAGATTTTTTCATAAAGCAATTCATCCTTTGTTGGAATGAATTGCTTCTATTTCTTCAGGCACCATTTCTTGAAGAAAAACATCTGCAATACGCACCCGTTTAAGTTGAATAACTTCGTAGCCGAGCGTTTTACACATTCGGCGAATTTGTCTGTTTTTGCCTTCGGTTAATATTACTTTTATTAGTCGGTCATCAGTTTTTTCACATTTGCAGGGCTTGGTTTGATAACCGCCAATTTTTACACCGTTTTTAAATTCAGTAATAAAATCATCTGTCACTGTTTTATTCAACGTTACTACATACTCTTTTTCCTTTTCGGAAGTGGGATGACAAATTTCTTCTACCCATTTGCCATCGTTGCTTAAAAGAAGCAGTCCTTCCGACTCTTTATCCAAGCGACCTGCAATGGCCAGATTTTTATAAGCGGTAAAAAACATTGAAAGATTGTTTGGCACAGCAGGGTTTAGGCTGCTTTGAAAGCCCCGTGGTTTATAAAATTTAAGGTAGGTAAAAATGGTTTTGGCCCTTTTTATTTCACCGTTCACCATTATTTCTGAAGTTTCGCTGATGATACAGTTCTCCGTTACACTGTGCCCATCTAACAACACAGCGCCTTTTTGAATGAGTTGTTGGGCCTCTTTATTGCTGATAAAAAGGGTGTGAACCAAAAAGAACTGAATGCGGCGTTGGAAACTCATTTTTAATCGGTGGCACTAAGGTAATAATTGTTACCAGCGGTTTTTAATTGATTTTTAAATGGGCTACTTTTGTAAAGTTGGAAGAACTCATTCGCATAAAAAACCTCCGGAAAACCTATCAGATAGGAGAGGAGACTATTAACGCACTCAAAGATGTGTCGTTAACCATTTATAAAAACGAATACGTGGCTTTAATGGGACCTTCGGGCAGCGGAAAATCAACGCTTATGAACATGTTGGGATGCCTTGATAGCCCTAGTTCTGGTGAATACATCCTCAATAATTTGTCGGTGGCTAAAATGAGCGACAACCAACTGGCAGAAGTGCGCAACAAGCAAATTGGTTTTGTGTTTCAAACGTTTAACCTTTTGCCACGTGCCACTACGCTCGAAAATGTGGCACTGCCCTTGATTTATGCCGGATTTGCCAAGGCCGAGCGCGACAAAAAAGCTTCGGCGGTTTTAGACAGCGTTGGATTAAGTAATCGCATGAGTCACAGGCCAAACGAGTTAAGTGGTGGTCAGCGCCAGCGTGTGGCCATTGCACGTGCCCTGGTTAATGACCCGGCTATTATTTTGGCCGACGAACCAACCGGAAACCTGGACAGTAAAACCTCGGTTGAAATTATGGGGTTGTTTGAAGAAATTCATAAGAAAGGCAACACGGTTATTTTAGTAACACACGAGGAAGATATTGCCCTGCATGCCCACCGTATTGTGCGTCTTAAAGACGGATTGGTGGAAAGCGATACAGTGAATCAAAAAATTACCACCTACAAAAACAGGATGGAAGTGTTTGATAAAATGTAAACCGCCAACTTAAATCAATATAATTTCAACCAATTATCATTTATTTTTTTACCACTTATAAATTTGCTTAAAGTAGTGCTTTAGGTAATTTGTATGTTTATACCAAAGGTTTTTTATTCGAATGATAAGCCTTAATTTTAAGACCGGTTATGAAAGCAGTTTTTCTTTTTTTGCTTTTGGCATTTTGTTCCAAAGCGCAACTCGATTCCACCATTAGTGTGCCATTAATTGGCATTCAATTTGGGGGACAATTGCCCGGTGGCGACATGGTTAAGCGTTTTGGCGCCAATCTGGAAGCGGGCGGTATGTTTGCCTATAAAACCAATAAAAACTGGATTATTGGCCTTGAATCCAATTTCATGTTTGGCCGCAACGTGAAGGAAGATGTTTTGAAAAAACTGAAAAATGCCGATGGTTTTGTTACCGATAACGAAGGCTACCGTGCTGATTTGCGGGTAACAGAGAGGGGATTGGGTATTCATTTGTTTTTAGGTAAAGTCATTCGAATAAAAGGATTAAATCCTAATTCGGGATTGATGATAAGCATTGGCACAGGTTATATGCAACACAAAATTAACCTTTACGATGCTCAACAAAAAATTGCAGCCATAAAAGGGAGTTTAAAATATGGCTACGACAGATTAAGTAATGGCATATCCTTTTCGCAGTTTATTGGTTACCTTAATTTGAGCGAAAACCGGATGCTTAATTTTTATGTTGGCGTGCAATTGTACCAAGGACTTACCAGCAGTGTTAGAAAACTGAATTACGACACGGGTTTGCCAGACACCAAACAAAGGTTGGATGTATTAACCGGAATGCGTGTGGGCTGGATATTGCCTTTGTATAAGAAAAAACCAAACGATTTTTACATAAACTAAATTTCCGAATGGTTTTATACAATCTTGTAGTTCGCTTTTACGCCTTAATCATACACATTGCCGCCCTTCGTAAACCAAAAGCAGCGCAGTGGGTTAATGGCCGCAGGGATTGGCGGAAGCAATTGGAGAATGGAATAAAACCCCTAAAAAATTCAAAAATTATTTGGGTGCATTGTGCCTCCTATGGTGAATTTGAACAGGGCCGCCCACTAATTGAGGCCATTAAGTCATCACACAGTAACTACCGCATTCTACTCACTTTTTTTTCTCCCAGTGGTTACGAGGCTTTTAAAAACTGGCCCGGCGCCGATTTTATTTGTTACCTGCCATTAGACACTAAAAAAAATGCGGGGGACTTTTTAGACATTGTCCAACCGGCACATACCATTTTTATTAAATACGAGTTTTGGGTAAACTTTTTGTTTGCCTTAAAAAAAAGGAACATTCCAACCTATTTGGTTTCGGCGGTTTTTAAACCACACCACCCTTTCTTTAAATGGTATGGCGGGCTTTTCAGAAGATCTTTACAATCCTTCACCAAATTATTTATTCAGGATACAGAGTCAGCCAGGCTATTAAATCAAATT
>JADLED010000186.1 GCA_020846335.1 Bacteroidia bacterium | reverse complement strand
GCATTGCTTTCATCGAACACCACTGTTTTTGAGGCAACCGAAGCGGCATCGTTAATTGGCGAATAGCGGTTGCCACCCTGATAAGTTGCACGGGTGTTTATACTCAACACGTTTTGTTTGTTTTTTCCCAACTGCCATTCCTTGCCTATTAAAAAGTTAATCACATAATTGCGATTAAACCGGGTATTGTACCAAACACCATCGCCACCCTTGTATTTCGACTCAAACAACGAGCCACTCAGCAAAAAATAATACCCCTTCGAAATGTATTTTTCAAGAGTTAAATCAATGCCGTAATTTTTTCCTTCGCCGGTGTTTTGCAACTTCTCAGCAAAAAACCAATCGCCCTGAAGGTTTAAAAATGAAAACGAACTGTTGGCCATTACCGGAACCGAAAACAATTGTTGATAGTAAGGCTCCACTTTAAAATGCAACAAATCAGTAATGCTCCAGTCATAACTAAACACCCCGTGATGCGATTTTGTAAAATCCAGATTTTTATTCACCGATTTTTGGCCGGTACTAAGTGAGTTGTTAAAATAATAATTTAAAGTTTCCAAACGGCTGTGCAAGCCATACGCCAGTCCTAACGAGTGCTTTGAATGCAACTGATACCTAAACCCCAAACGTGGTTCAATGGTATAATGATTATTCAATGTAAACAACTGTGTGTTTACCCCAACATTCATTCTCAGTTTTTGGGTAAAATCAACAGCCGAGCTACTATAAGCCGAAAGCAAGGTGCTAAATCCCTTTGATTTTACAATTTCCTGTGGCGCCACATTTTCTGCCATCGATTTATTCAGCAATAAATCGTACATCATGCCGGTAACCAATATGCCCGATTTATTCCTGTGCTTTGGCCCAAATGTTTTATTAACAAACGACGATAAAATAATGTTTGAATTCGCAACTTTAATTGTACTCTGAGGTTTAAATTCAAGTAGCTGATTAAGCCTCTGCGCCGTCCACTCGGTGCCATTTGTGCTGGCAGCCAGTGTGGTTTTTAAATAGGCATTGCGTTTTAAAAAATACGTGTGTCCAACACCTATAGTGCCGGTATATTGTTGAATGTTATTTTTTTCTCTGTCGTCAAAATATTTCCACAACAAACTGTCTTTTTTTGCCTGAGCGCTCGCCCCATCCGTTAAACCAATGCCCCATAACGAAAACGTTCCGGCCTTTTTTGTTGGAAAATGCAATTTAAACGAAAGATCCTGATACTTAATGCTGCTGGCGCCATCGGGCAATACCGGTTTTAGCAAAGCCAGTGTGGAATAGCGGTAATTAAATAAGTACGATGCCTGACCTCCTTTTTTAAACGGACCTTCTGACGAGGCATCGATGCCAATTAATCCTACCTGAAAAGTATGTTCCCGCTTTTCGTTATTTCCTTTGCGCATCAAAATATCAAACACACCCGACAGGGCATTGTTGTATTCGGCAGGAAATGCCCCGGTAAAAAAATCGGAATTAGCCAGCATTTGGCTGCTCATGGCGGTTAGCAAACCTCCACCAAACGATTGTAAATTACCAAAGTGATTTGGGTTAGGAATTTCAACACCTTCCATTTTCCATTGCAAAAATTTGGGCGCGTTGCCACGCACAATAATGCCATTAGCCCCTGTGTTTCCGGCTACTCCGGCAAAAGAGGTGGCCAGGCGTGCCGGATCATCGTAACCGCCCGCATAGCGTTTGGCTTCTTCCACACTCAACATGCGTGCACTTACTGTAGCCATCGAATTAAGTGGCTGTTCTTTGTTTACACGGGGCCTTACCTCCACTTCGCCAAGTGTTGCCGAACTTTGTTTTAATGTAACCATTACAAACGTTTGCTTGGCTGAACCCACCAACACCTCCCGGATAATGGCAGGTTCATAGCCAACACACACTATTTTTAAATCGTACCTCCCTATCGGCACATTTGTCAGAATAAAATTTCCTAGCGTATCACTGGTATTACCAATTATAGGCTGGCTCTGCAACACCATAATGGTGGCAAATGGAACGGGTTGATTGGTGGACTCTTCGAGCACAGTGCCACGAATGGTTTGCACAGGCTGTGATATTACATTCTTGGCGAAAATAATAAGGGTGAAAACAAATATTCTTTTTAGCATAAACTGATTAAAATTAGACCCTGCAAAGGTTCTAATCAGCTATGCTTTAGGCAATACTGATTAATCAGTATTGTTTAAAAGAAGTACTTGGCAGCGTTTATTAAAAAAGTCAGTTGAACACCTGTTGAAGTGAGAGAAAAGTAAAGCAATTTTTAATTTGCTGTTGAACGTGCTGTTTGAGTGCTTATTAATCCAAAAGTCCGAGTTTAGATGCAAAGCGAAGTGCCTCGAGTGAATTGTTGGCTCCCAGTTTTTCTAAAAATTTTTGCCGGTGGGTGTTAACTGTGTGAACGCTTATGGAAAGTTTGTTGGAAATCTCCTTACTCAAATACCCTTCCTTTACCAGTTTCAAAATTTCGAGTTCGCGTTTTGTAAGTTCGAGCTCCGCTTTCTGAGCCGCTTCAAAACGAATAAAATTGCCGGTTCTAAAATTCAGCACCTGACTTTTTACTGTATCACTCTCCTCCTGATCAGGCGATATATCAACAATGCCCAGCATCAGCCAAATCTGGCCCTTTTTATCCAATTCAAGAACCTGATACTGCTCAATTAACCGAATGTATTTATTACTGGCATTGAGCATACGGTATTCGTTAATGAACTTATGATTAAGCTTTTCCTCAATACTAAAGGTATTAAACATTTTAAGCACCGAAACCCCGTTTAATGCCAAAGTAAGTTTGTCTTCAGGATGTATTTTTCCATCAAAAAAATTATAACTCGTTTCCGCATAATTAGAAGGCAAATACCCAAGCAATTTGCCAAAGTTGGCCGAGTAAAACAGCGTTTCCTTTTTATTAATATCAAAAATGCTCACGCCAGTATTTCCAATCTCCGAAAGGGTTTGCAGGGCTGCAATGTGTTTGGGCACTACCGTGTAATCCAAATCCCCTTCGTTGTATTGGTATTGCATTAAAAATCTGAAAAAAATTTCCTGAATACTGCTTTGTTCCGACATTTTAAATTTTAATTTTAACTTTTAAGTTTGAATGCCATTTCAACCAAAGGCGTATCGCATTTCTTAAAACCGAAAGTAAAGATACAAAGCTTTGTCGAAATTTTATGGTGGTGTAGTGATAGAAACCCGCTTAAAAACCAACCGTTTATTTTTATTTACAATACACTTTTTTAAGCGAATCCACATCGTTTTTATAATAATTGCTGGCGTGTTTTTTATACTCCAGTTGGTCGGCTTTATCCAAATCGATGCAGGCCTTTTTAATTTCTTTTAGTTG
>JADLED010000185.1 GCA_020846335.1 Bacteroidia bacterium | reverse complement strand
GGCATTAACGCCGCTTAATTATGCCAATCTTGCTAATCCGGTGTATTCAGTACTTCCGGGTCCTTTGGTTAACACCAGTGGTACATTTGTAGTGTCGCCAACAGTTACCACAACCTATACGATGTTTGTAACCGGCACAGCCACCAATAATGCAGTAGCCACACTTAGCAGTGTTACCACAGTTACCGTGTTGCCGTCGGCCAATGTTGTGGTAACCACAACCCAGGCTGGTTGTGGTGGTGCAAATATTTCTTCCTTTAGTATTACCGCTACTTTTTTACCAATTGGTCAAAATCCCGGTTATTCAGTAAACTGGATGCCACCCCCCAATGTTATTACGAGTAATCAGCAATTAAGCGGCAGTGGTAATATATCTCCCGGCATATATACCTTTACCTTAGCCGTAAATGGAGGCTGTTCGGCAGTTGAAAGTTTTACTATTTTAGGAAACAATCCCGCTAATTTTATTGTAACACCATACAAAACGGTAATGAATTGTTACAGCCCAACATTAAACCTTCACTGCATTCCCAATAATTTAATTTACAGTACCACTAATGGATCCACAACTGTTTTAGGGCCTAATCCGGTGTTGAGTGGAACAAGTTCAGTTGGGGTTTGGACCATTAATGCCAATCATCCGTTAATAAATTGCCCCGTATCCAAAACAATAAATGTTACACAGGATTTTTCGCAGCCATCCAGTCAAAATGCACCCTTGTCTCAGGTAATAAACTGCACCAACACGCCTTTGCCATTTGTTTCAACCATATCTCCTACCACAGGTGTTTTTCATGAGTGGTATCATCCTCAGGGCGGAGTTTTAACGGTGCAGGGCTATTCGAGTTCTTATGTGCCTGGTATGCCCGGAAATTATTATCACTGTGCTGTTAAAACAGACAATGGATGCCGGGTGTGCCAAACTTTTACGGCTCTTGGTTTAAACGGATTTCCAACATTTAGTTTGCAGAGCCCCCAGAATTTTAAATTGGGCTGCAGCACAAAAACCGTGGCCAATGTTTTTATAATTAATGGTCAAACAATCCACCCGGAGGGCCTGTGTTGTATGGTTTCATGACGCCGGGCTTTACCGGAACGCCTGTGTATTCACCCAGTTCAACCATTGCTGTTTCGGTACCAGGAACCTATACTGCCCTTATAAAAGATAACACTTCGGGATGTGCTTCAAAAGTACCCATGAGTATATTGCAAAATACCACTTCACCAAAGTGGGATACGCTGATTATACCAACAAGAATTTTAGATTGTTACAAGCCAACAATGGTGCTTGAGGCCATTAGCAGTAACGTTCATACGCAATATAACTGGTCTTTTCCGGGTGTTTTGGGCAATGTATTTTCTAACACCATAGCGGTAAATGCCAATACAGCCAACGTTACCAGTTCTGTTATTGCCAATTACACGTTTCTATTAACCGACACAATTAACCTATGTGTCACCCAGACAGTAATACCTCTGTTTCAGAACCTTTATCCGCCTAAAGCCAAATTTTCACTCAGCGGTAATCAAATTAGTTGTCTTACAACAAGCATTACACTCACCAATCAAAGCACCAGTGGTATTCCGCCGGGTTCGATATTTCCGGTAGCTGGCCCTGCTGTGGCGTATTACTGGTATCCGCCAATTCCACAACCAACATTGCAATTATCAACCACGTATAAAGCAAAATGGCCCGGAATTTATGTAATGGTGGCCCGAGACGCAGCCAATGGATGCACTGCAAGTACGTCTTCAATAATTGCCGACACACGTGTTCATCCGGTTATCAATTCTCCGTTAGTACCCCCGCCTTTTGTAATGCCTTGTGGTGGGCAACATGTGACCATCAAACCAATTTTAAAACCCGATGATGATTACAATTACCGTTGGTATGTTCCGCCAGGTGCTGTTATCAGCGACGCAAACAAACTGGAACTTTTAACTTCGGGCATTGGTACATATACCATTGTGGTAACCAATAAGGTTAATGGTTGTGTAAGTACCGGAACAGTTGAAGTTATTAACGATACATTACAAGCAGATTTTACACCCTTACCCGACAGAGGTTTTGCTCCCCTACCGGTTCTGTTTAACAATCTTTCAACTTCAAAAACGGGAACAAGCGGTATTGTTACCGTATGGGGGTTTGGTAACGGCAACACAATTTTAACTGACTCGGCAAGCGTTAAGCCTCAAACTAATTATTATCAGCCTGGCATTTACACGGTTACGGCTTTTGCTATAAAAGGCACCTGTATGGATACAGTTAAAAAAATAATAACAGTTGACTTACCTTCAATGCTTCAGATACCGAATGTTTTTACGCCCAATGGCGATGGAATAAATGATACCTTTTTTCTGAAAACAGCGGGTTTGCAATCTATTAACATAACAATTTACGACCGCTGGGGAAATAAAGTTTACAATACACTAAGTTTTACCGGAAATATTAATTGGGATGGTAAAAATCAATATGGAATAAATGTGGCCGATGGGATTTATTTTTATTTGTTGGAAGCTACGGGAAATGATGGAAAAAGCTTTGAACGCAAAGGAAATATTACGCTATTGAGGTAACAGGCAAATTAACTGTAAACTAAAGCACCAACTCATCAAACAAACGCTGAACCGTTTTTTCCAAATCGTCACATAGCCCCGGGGTCGGGCGTGAGGTTTGTATCATTGAGCTTCTTACGGCTGTTAACCACCTGAAGCGCGAAGGCACATCCATCATGGCAATGGTGCCGCCGGAACTATCGCCCCGTGCAATTTTTTCAAATGCTTCCAGATTTTGTTTTAATTGTGCCACATCACAATCTTTCGAAAAAGCCTGAAGTTTTAATTCGTTAAGATCATAACGCATCTGAATAAACTTTTGTTTTTTGCAAAATAGCACAATGCCCACGTTCAGAAACTCTTCACGTTCCACCGCCGGCAACACGCGAATTACCGCGTACTCATATAAATGTTTTTCTGGCATTTGTGGCTTCGGTTACAAAAATATTAGAGTGCTTTAGTCTTTCTGACAAATAGGTGAAATAGGCGTCGCGCAAGGTTTCCGGGCTGTCATCGGTGTCTTCCCAATGCAGCCATTCGTCGGGTATTAAATCTGTTACTTG
This sequence comes from Bacteroidia bacterium, assembly GCA_020846335.1. Classification (GTDB taxonomy): domain Bacteria; phylum Bacteroidota; class Bacteroidia; order B-17B0; family Aurantibacillaceae; genus Aurantibacillus. Next base: position 6,621 of record JADLED010000185.1, on the reverse strand, counting down.
TTTTAAAAGGACATCAGTTAAATGTGTTTTTGCATAGTCATCCGCCTCATTTAACTCCGATGCCAATGGCAACAAAACATGTTCGCGGATGTAGGCAAATGGACTTTTGGCGCGGGTTTCGCGCTCGGCCCAACTGTACTGAAAACTCAGGCACGAACCGTGGTCAATCAACCACAACTCTTTATGCCACATCAACATGTTGGTGTTTTTGGCAGTGCGGTCAATGTTGGTAATAAAGGCATCCAGCCACACAATGCGCGAGGCCAATTGCGCCGAAGGTTTTGTTACCACCGGGTCAAAATTAATGGCTCCCGATAAAAAATGCATGGCCAGGTTAAGTCCCTGACTGGCTTTTAGTAAATCCTGAATTTCCTCAACGCCTTCGGTGCGACCAAAAGCCTCGTCGAGGTTGGCAAAAACCAGTTCCGGAATTTTAAATCCCAAAAGTCGGGCAATTTCGCCACCAATCAACTCCGCAATTAATGCTTTAGGACCATGCCCATTGCCCCTGAATTTTAATACGTATTTGTAATCATCATCGGCCTCCGCCAACGCTGGCAGCGAACCACCCTCGCGAAGCGGTTGCAGGTAACGACTAACATTTACGGTTCTTAAACTAATTGGAGCCATGAGCGGATGGTAAAGATATTAAATTGAATGAATCATTGCCTCAATTAATTAAGCTTAAAAAGTCAATTAAGGAGCAGGCACTCTAATTCCAAAAACGTGTTAAACTTTTTTAGATTTTTTAGATAAATGGTTATATTGCAGGGCAATAACATGTCTAAGGTAAAATACAGGTTTAATACAAAATCGCTTACCTACGAAAAAGTAAAGGTAAGTTTTAAGGAAATGTTTTGGAAGGTAACTTCCTACATTGCCACCGGTTTGGTATTTGCCACCATTACCATTTTCCTTTCGCGCCAGTTTTTGCCATCGCCTTCTGAAAAAAAACGCGACCGAGAAATTGAAGCCCTTAAACTGCAATACGAATTGCTCGATAAAAAATTTAACCAGGCCGAAAATGTATTGAGCGATTTGGAAGACCGCGACGACAACATTTACCGCGCCATTTTTGAAAGCGAACCACTCCCCAAAACCATTCGTTATGGCGGTTCGGGTGGCAGCGATAAATACTCCGAATTTGACAGTTACGACAATGCCGAACTGCTAAAAGCTTCCAGTGAGCGCATGGACCGCTTAATGAAACAGATTTATGTGCAATCTAAATCGTTTGACGAGGTGGTAAACCTTGCCAAAAACAAAGAGAAACTCATAGCATCTATTCCTGCTATTATTCCTATTAATCAAAAAGACCTTTCGCATGCCGGAACCAGTGGCTTTGGCTGGCGCACGCACCCTATTTACAAAACGCAGGAATTTCATCCGGGCATGGATTTTTCGGCAGAACAGGGCACACCCATTTATGCCACCGGCGATGGGGTAGTGGAAGTGGCCGATAATTTGGCTCAGGGTTATGGTAATCATGTGGTAATTAACCATGGATTTGGGTACCAAACACTTTATGGCCACATGAGCCGCATTGCCGCCAAAGCAGGCCAAAAAGTAAGCCGCGGGCAATTAATTGGTTATGTGGGAAGCACCGGTTTAAGTACCGCCCCTCACATACATTACGAGGTAATTAAAAACGGACAAAAAGTTAACCCCATTAATTTTTATTACAACGATTTGTCGGCCGACCAATACCAGTTGCTGGTGGAACAGTCTAAAAAAGCTTCGCAGTCGTTCGACTAAAGCCTGATACAATTTAATTTGTGCAGAATAACTCCTGCGTGGGCTGTAAAAAATCAAAAAAATAGTGTTATTTTGAGGGCTTTTTGTAAGCAGGAAAACCAGCCATGGGCGAAGTGAAAATAAGTGTTTGCATTCCGGTGTACAATGGTGCCGAATTTATAAAAGTGGCCATCGATTCGGTATTGAGTCAAACGCTTGGTGATTTTGAAATTATTGTGGTGGACAATCAATCTACCGACAATACCCTGGAGTTGGTGAAACAATATTCGGATTCCCGGATTAAAATCTTTCAAAATCCCACCAACATTGGCATGATTCCTAACTGGAACAAAACGCTGGAATATGCCACTGGAAAGTACATAAAAATTTTGCCGGCCGACGATTTGCTTTTCCCCAATTGCCTTAAAATGCAGGCCGAAGTGTTGGATGCCGACGTGGATAAAAAGATAAGTTTGGTGTGTTCGAGCCGCCACATTATTAACGACCAGGGTAAAACCCTTTTTAAACGCGGTTTTTCGGGCAAACGCATGCAATTAAGCGGCACAGAGGCCATCAACAAGGTTATTCGTTCGGGTGGAAACATTATTGGCGAGGGTGGAGCAGTTATGTTTCGCCGCGAAATTTTGGCCAAAACGGGCCCATTTAACTCAAACATTTTTTATGTGTTGGATTTAGACCAATGGTTTAAAATTTTACGTCACGGTCAGTTGGTGGTGTTGCCCGATTTTCTCTCCGCATTCAGGGTTTCATCCGGTTCGGCCAGTGTGCAAATTGCCAACAAACAAAAAGACGATTATTTTAATTTTATAGATTTGGTGTATAAAACCAAAGAATACGGTCTTACCGCCTATAGTTATAAGTTAGGAAAGGTAAAAACATTTATTTTAACCGAAATAAAGAAGCTTATTTATAGATTTGTAGTATAGTGCGTTTAAACATTCAAGAATGAGTCAAAAAATTTCCATCATTGTTCCCATTTACAATTCCTCCGACTTTATGCACAACCTGCTGGAGGCCATTGACGAACAACGCATTAAATCCAATTGGGATTTGGAACTTGTTTTGGTGGACGATGGCAGCCGCGATAAAAGCTATAACAAAATTGTTGAACTCAGTAAAACATATCCCTACATAAAAGGCATTAAACTATCGCGTAATTTTGGCCATCAGATTGCCGTAAAAACCGGACTCTCTCACGTTACCGGCGATTACATTGCCATTATCGACGACGATTTGCAGGATCCACCCGATTTATTGCCGGGCTTTTTCTCTTATCTGGACAATGGCTACGATGTGGCCTATGGCGTAAGAAAAAAACGAAAAGAACATTTTTTAAAACGTTTTAGCTACAACAGTTTTTACCGCATTCTCAAAAGTTTAAGCGATACCGATATTCCTTTGGACAGTGGTGATTTTTGCGTGATGAAAAAACAGGTGGTGGACAACATGCTGAAGCTTCAGGAAAAAAATCCGTTTCTCAGAGGCATCCGCGCCTGGGTGGGCTTTAAGCAGGTGGGGGTTGAATACGAACGCCACGCGCGCTTGGCAGGCGAGTCGGGCTACACCTTAAAAAAACTTATGAAAATTGCCATGGATGGCATCTTTTCATTTTCGTCGGTACCCATTCGCTTAATTACCATTTTGGGCTTTTTAGGTCTGGGCTTTGCCTTTATTTATTCAATCAACGTTATTACGGGTTACTTTTTGTCGGGCACCAAAGTGCAGGGATTTGCCACACTCTCTATTTTAATTTCATTTTTTAGTTCGCTCATACTTATTTGTTTGGGCATTATAGGCGAATACATAGTGCGTATTTACGATGAGGTGCGCAATAGGCCATATACTGTAATTGAACAAACCATAAATTTGTGAGCATGAAGGTGGCGGTAATTGGTTCCAATGGTTTTATTGGCAGAAATCTGGTAGAAAGACTGGCAAACGAAAACGGCGTTCAACTTTTTCTTTTTGGCCGCAGCGAACATTCGCACTTTGCCAACAACTATCCTTACAAAAAAATTAATTTTTCTGACCGCGAACAATTGTTAGCCGATTTTAAGGGCATGGATTTGGTGTATCACCTGGCCTCGGAAACTATTCCGGCCACCAGTTGGGAAAATCCAGGCATTGAAATTGAAAAAAACCTGGTGCCTTTCATCAACCTGTTGGAAGTAATCGCGCAGTTAAAGGTTAAAAAAATTGCTTTTGTTTCAAGTGCCGGTACTGTGTACGGACCCAGTAACAACAAGGTGCACGAAGAGTCGCACAAACAACCTTTTTCTCCCTATGGCATTATGAAACTAACCATGGAGAATTTTTTGAATTATTACCAGGCTAAATATGGCCTGCACTTCGATATTTACAGAGTATCAAATGTTTATGGCGAGGGGCAGGACACCGGAAAGGGACTGGGCATTATAAATACTTTTCTCGAAAAAATATTAAAAGAAAACAAGGTAAAAGTTTTTGGCGATGGCAAGAATACCCGCAACTACATTTATGTGAAAGATGTGGCCGAATTGTTTTGCTGGAGTTTAATGTCGCCCGAAACATCTGGTACTTACAACGTTTCATCCAATTCAACCCTTAGCATTAATGGCTTAATTGATGTGATGAAACAGGAAGTGACCGAAAATTTTGAAGTTAACTACGAACCCGTTCGCCAAAGCGATAATTCATTTATTGATTTAGATAATACGAAACTACTTAGCCGTTTCGGCAATTTTAAATTTACTGACATTCACCAGGGCATTGCCAAAACCTACAAGGCTCTTAAAAATAAAAACAGCAATTAAGCGGAATTTACTCTATGGCAAAAACTACCAACGATAAAAGCAAAGACGCAACGGCCACAGCCGCACAAGCCGGCGGTTTAAAAAAATATTTTAACCTCACTCAGGATGAAAAAATAAGTTATTCCATTGTGTTGGCACTTGTTTTTTTGATTGTGCTCATCCGGTCAAAATTTTACGAAATACCTTTTGAAAGAGACGAGGGCGCTTACTCTTATTACGGCAAATTGTTGCTCGAAGGAAAAGTGCCTTACAAGGATTTTTACGAACAAAAATTTCCGGGCATATTTTATTTCTTTGCCATGATAGTGGCCATTTTTGGCGATACGGTAAAAGGCATGCACATGGGTTTTATGGTTGTTAACATCCTAACCATGTTGTTTTTGTTTTTTGCCAGCAAACGTTTGTTTTCGCCATTGGCAGGTGTTATTACTGCAGTTACCTTTAGCATTGTTTCTTTAACACCGGGTTTAAGTGGTTTCACCGTTCAGGGCGAACACGCAGTGGCATTTTTTACCAGCATTGGTTTGTTTTTTTATTCTTATACAGTAACTCACAAACATTGGAAATATTCGTTGCTGATGGGTTTGGCATTTGGCTGCGCGTTTATGACCAAAACCAGTGGCATGTTTTTGGCACTTTGGGGTGGCATAGTAACCATTACCGATTTTTATTTCACCAAAGAAAAGCGTCCGTTTAAGGAATTGTTGATTAAAGGCTTAATTTATTCGGCCGGTGTGTTGTTTGTGATTGGCTTTATGTTTAGCCTCATTTTGCTAAAAGGTTCCTTTAACGAAATGTTGTTTTGGACCCTCGAAATTCCTCAAAAGTACGTGAACAAAATACAGTGGGAGCAAGGTAAAACCTATCTGGACTACATGTACAAAGCCATTACTGCCGATTACAAATTTTTCTGGGCACACGCGTTTTTTGCATTAATCTTTATTTTCTTCAAAAATATTAAAGGAACAACCCGTGTGGCCATGTTAACCTTGCTTGGTTTTTCGTGCATCACTATTTTTCCGGGTTATTATTTTTACGGGCACTACTGGATTCAGATTCTTCCGGGCTTATCCATACTTGCCGGCTTTATGTTTTTTGCCATAAACACAACCCTGAGTAACCGATTTGGAATTAAATGGAGCAAATTGCCTTATGCCTATCTGGCCATTTTTATAGTTGTTTCGTTTATGCACCTTAATAAAAAGAAAGACTATTATTTTAATCCCAACTACGACAGAATACTTCGTTCGGTTTATGGCAACAATCCATTTCCGGAGGCCATGGGTATTTCCAATTACATCAATGCTAATTCAAAACCTGAAGATGGCATTGTGGTAATGGGTTCGGAGCCGCAAATTTATTTCTACACTAAAAAGAAATGCCCGTCGCGCCACGCTTACTTTGCAGCGATTGTGGACAATGTGCCCGAACACAAGCAATGGCAACGCGAGTTTGTGGCCGATGTGGAAAAAGCCGCACCAAAATATTTTGTCTTTTTTAACCATCAGATTTCTTTATTTGTGCAACCCGGCACCGACCAGTATGTGTTTGAGTGGTACAATAAATACATTCAGAATTATAACTTGATTGGTTGTGTGGACATGGTGGATGGTTACGCCAGCACCTATGCGTGGAAAGAGCAACTGGCCAATTTTAAACCGCAATCGCAAAGTGTGGTTTATATTTACGAACGGAAGCCATAAATAGCTTTTAGGCATTCGTACATTGGTAGTCATGCGCCTGCTTAACATTCCACTTGAAGCAAGGAGAGCGTATTTTACACTTAGCAGAAGGTAGAATAAAGTCACGATAACACAAGGCGCATTCACTAGAACGCACATGGTAGCAGCAACCATGGGCGTTTCGACTTCGCTCAACGGCCCTAGCGACTTCGCTCAACGGCCCTTGCGATTGCGAAAACGCACTTGGCAGCTGCAAAAACGCACTTGGCAGCAGTGAGTAATGCTGGTATCGATTGTAAAAACGCACACTACAGCAGCGAGTAGGGCGTTTCGACTTCGCTCAACGCCCCTTGCGAATGCGAAAACGCACTTGGCAGCAGCAAAAACGCACT
>JADLED010000184.1 GCA_020846335.1 Bacteroidia bacterium | reverse complement strand
TTGAAAGCCTTATTCAAATATATCCTTTTATTTTGTTTTGTAACAGCCCCCTTCGGCATTTATTCGCAAAACATTCAACTGGATATTATTGGCCAATCCTCTTCTAAAAACAGTTTAAAAACCAATTACAAAAAAAAACTGGCTAGTACTTCGGCAGCCCGAAAGGAAATTGACGCTTATTTAACGCAACTGCATTACCGGGGTTATTTGTTGGCCAGCGTTGACAGCGTTTATGGCGACAGTACGCACCTGACTGCCCGCGTTTCCGAAAACCAAATGTATAAAACCGCGCGCTTAAAGGCAGGTAACCTCGACCCCACGCTGGCTTCCAAACTTGGCATTAGCGAAAAGCTTTACCTGAACCAGGCTTTTAACTACAAAACGGTGGCCAAAAGCCTCGAAAAAATAATTGTGTATTACGAAAACAACGGCTTTCCCTTTGCCACAGCCGCACTCGACAGTGTTACCATTACCGGTAACCAAATCAACGCCGCTTTTAATATTCAAAAAAACAAATTCTTTAAAATAGATTCCATTAAAATAGAAGGCAATGCCAGGGTGAACACCAATTTTTTATACCGCTACTTATCCATTAAAGAAAACATGCCCTATAACGAAGAAGCCCTGAGTAACATTTCGCAAAAATTAAAACAATTGCCTTTCGTTACCCAAACCCGTGTGCAACGGGTGCAACTGAGCAATAAAACCAATAAGCTCTTACTGTTCATCGATAAAAAAAATGCCTCGCAGTTCGATGGCATCATTGGCCTGTTGCCCGATGCCACCACCAAAAAAACCATTGTTACCGGCGATATTAAATTTAAACTGGTGAACGGTGTTTTAAGAAACGGCGAAACCATTGACATACAATGGCGGCGCATGAAAACACAAACCATTGATTTGAATGGGAAATTTACCAATCCCTACATGTTTGGCACCCCCTTTGGCATTGATTACGGCATAAAAATATATCGGCGCGATACCACCTTTATTGACATCAACAACAACTTTGGATTTCAATATTATTTTAAAGGATTAAACAACATTAAATTTTATTACAAGCAACGCAACAACAACCTCATTTCAACAAGTGGCTACCAGTTTGTGACCAACCTGCCCGAGTATGCCGACATGGTGACGCAGGCCTACGGACTTGGTGCCCTTTTCGAAAACACCGATTACCGTTTTAATCCTAAAAAAGGAATTAACCTCAGCATCAACGGACAGGTGGGCAATCGCAGCATTAAAAAAAATCCGAAAATAAACGACCTTGCCTATAAAAATGTATTGTTGCGCTCCACACAATATCAGATAGAAGGTGCTATGGCCCTTTACCTTAACCTCAAAGGCAACAATGTGTTAAAAATGGGCGTGCAGGGCGCTTCGGTTTTTGGAAACGCGGGCATTTATAAAAACGAATTGTTTCGTATCGGTGGATTAAGAACCCTGCGTGGTTTTGACGAAGAAAGTATTTTTGCCAGCACCTACCTTATACCAACACTCGAATACCGTTTTCTGTTTTCGCAAAACTCGCATTTACTCTTGTTTGCCGAAAGTGCCTGGTACGAAAACAACAGCAACCACCGCTACCTCAACGATACACCCGTAAGTGTTGGCGCCGGCATTAATTTCGAAACAAAAGCAGGCATACTTAGCTTAAACTATGGCCTTGGCAAGCAACTTGGCAACAGTTTCGATTTGCGTAGCGGCAAGATTCATTTCGGCTTTACTGCCCTGCTCTGAGCCAAAAAGAACTATATTTGTAATAACATAGTTTGGGTTATGAAGTCATTTTTAGTTTCACTGTTTCTTTTACTTTCTATTATTATAAAATCGCAAACCTACAACGGGCTCAACGTTTCGTTGTTAAGCGTTATCAATCCCAACACCTCCACCTTAATCACACCCGTTGGCAACAAATATTCGGGTTGTTGGGCATGGCATCAGGCCAATAAAAATAAAGAGTACGCCATTTCGGGTGCCAGTAACGGCACCTATTTTATCGATATTACCAACCCTACAACACCGAGCGTGAGTGCCTTTGTTCCGGGCCGTGCCGCTTCATCGTGGCGCGAAATAAAAAACTATAAAAACTACTGCTACATTGCCTGCGACGATGCCAAGCCCAATGTGTTTCAGATTGTGGACATGCAATACCTGCCCGACAGTGTTCATGTAATCAATAGCAGCAATACCTATTTTGAACGCGGCCACACCCTTTGGGTGGACAGTAATTTGCTCTACGTTGGCGGCATCACTTTTTCGGCCAGCACTTCGCCCATGGCCATTTTTAGTTTGGCCACACCGAGCGCACCGGTGCTTTTAAAAACACTCGATACCGACATTCCATCCTCAGTAATTGGTTATGTACACGACATGTATGCCCGCCACGATACCATTTACGCCTCTTCCGGTGATTATGGTTTGCACGTGTTGCAATACAATGCCACCACCAATTCGCTCACAGTAATTGGGTCCTACAAAAATTATCCCAACGCCGGTTACAGTCATTCGAGCTCGCTCACGCAAAATGGCAAATACCTGTTGTTTTGCGACGAGGTGCCAAGCTCACTGCCAATCCACATGGTGGATGTTCAGAACCCCGCCAACCTGCAGCCATTGCAAAGTTTTTACCCACAGCCACAAACCACACCACACAACCCCTACATCATTGGCAATAATTTTGCGGTGGTTAGCTGTTATCAGGATGGGATTTATATTTTCGACATTTCGCAACCGCAAAACATTAAACTGGCCGGATATTTTGACACCTATCCACAGGGGGGAGCAAACACAGGAACTTATACCGGCTCGGCCTACAACGGCAACTGGAGCGGTTATCCATGGCTACCAAGTGGGGTGCTCATAGCCAACGACATGCAAAACGGCGTGTTTATGCTCAATGCCTCTTCAGCCTACACCACCACCGTAAAATCGCCGGTTAACGCCGTGGGTCTTGCCTCGCAACAAACACAATTGCCACAATTATTTTTATTTCCAAATCCTGCCAACAACTTTATTTCGCTGCACTTTAACAGCACCGAAACTTGTGTACTCGAAATTAAAAATCTGTTGGGCGAAACTGTATTTAACAAAAAATTTCAGGGGCCATTAAGTGAATACATAAATTTGAGTGGCTTTGCCAACGGAGTTTATGTGGTAACACTTACTACTTCCAAAGGCAATGTCGCAAAAAAACTTCAGGTAAACCATTAGCGCTTTTGCATGAATCCAAAAAAAAGTTTTTTGTTACTCCTTCTTTGCCTGTCGCTGGTTGCAGAGGCACAGCTCACCTTCCCTGCTTCAAATTTTACCTTAATCAGTCGCATTGATCCCGAACAAAACCCCAATTACCTTGGTGATAAATATTCGGCCTGTTGGGGTTGGTATCAGAGTGCAAAAAATAAAGAATATGCCATTGCCTGTTCGCAAAGCGGTACCTACTGGGTAGATGTAACAAATGCCGCAAGCCCAAGCGTGTCGGCCTATGCGGTGGGCAATCACACCAATGCCGTTTGGCGGGAAGCTAAAACCTATCAGAATTATTGTTACGTTATTTGCGACGATAATTCGCCCAACAGTTTTCAGATTTTCGACATGCAAAATTTGCCGGCTTCGGTTAACAAACTCTACGATGGCAAAAGCCTTTTTGAAAAAGCACACACCCTTTGGGTGGATGGTAATAAACTTTATGTGGCCGGAATCACTTACAGCAATGCCAATACTTCCAGCATGAACCTGTATAGTTTGGCCACACCATCCGCACCGGTGTTATTGCGCAGTTTGGGTCAGGATTTTCCATTTATAAATTATGTACACGACATGTTTGTGCGCAACGACACCATATTTGCTTCCTGCGGCACACAGGGTTTATATGTATTTAAGTATAACAGTGTTGCCAATAATTTTAGTTTGTTGGGCTCATTAAGCTCATACACAGCAGCAGGCTACAATCACAGCAGTGCCTTAACACCCGATGGTAAAACCCTGGTGTTTACCGACGAAATTCCAAAAGGCCTGCCCATTAAATTTGCCAACGTGAGCAATCCTGCCAACATTCAGATACTTGCAACCTCCAATCAATACAGTTCCACAACGCCGCATAATCCGTTTATGGTTAGCAACCAGTATTGTTTTATGAGCAGTTACGAAGAGGGACTTCAGCTTTACGATTTAAGCAACCCATCAGCGCCTTTTCTGGCAGGTTATTTCGACACCTACCCACAGGGTGGTGGCAGCAATGCAGGCCCCGGCAATTACGAGGGTCAGTGGGGGGCCTACCCTTACTTTCCGAGTAAAAACATTTTTGCGCTCGATCAAACAAACGGCATCTTTATGCTTAAAACAAACCTCTACAAAAATCCGGGTGCAGGTTTACACGATAATCCATTCAATTACTTTACATTAGGCCTTTACCCAAATCCGGTTAAAGATGTAATTGAATTTAACATCCCTGCACTTTGTCCTCTGGAAGAACTTAGCCTTAGCATTACCAATGCCTGTGGCCAACTGGTATTAAACAAAAAAATAAACGAAACCGAAGCATCCGGAGTCATTAGCCGAAAACTTAAACTTAATTACCTTGAACCGGGATTTTACTGGTTTAACCTTTATCAAAAAGAAGAATTACTCAGCGGAAAAAAATTTATTATTTCAGAATGAACACATTAAACAAACAAACAGTGGTTGGCGTGGTTGGCAGTGGTGCCATGGGCAGTGGCATTGCACAAGTAGCGGCCACGGCAGGGCACAAAGTAATAGTGTACGACAATAACGAAGTGGCGGTAACACGGGCCGGGCAAAATCTTAAAAGCGGACTTCAAAAACTGGTTGAAAAACAAAAAATTTCGGAGGAAAAGCAAAACAGCATTTTGCAAAACATATCCTTTGAAATGGACATAAAAGCACTTTCGGCTTGCACGCTTATTATTGAAGCCATTGTCGAAAATCTCGATATTAAAAAATCCATTTTTAGTCAACTCGAACAATTGGTCGCACCAGAATGTGTGTTGGCCTCCAACACCTCTTCACTCTCAATTACCTCCATTGCGGCGGCCTGCAAAAATCCGGCGCGTGTTTTAGGCATTCACTTTTTTAATCCCGCCACAATCATGCCTTTGGTTGAAATTATTCCAGGGGTGGCCACACTACCCGCCATTGTGGCTTCGGCAAAGAGTCTGATTGACGGTTGGGGAAAAGTTACCGTAGTGGCAAAAGATACGCCGGGCTTTATTGTGAACCGCGTGGCCCGTCCGTTTTACAGCGAAGCCCTGCGCATTTACGAAGAAGGCATTGCCGACATGGCCACCATCGACTGGGCCATGAAAGAAATTGGCGGTTTTAGAATGGGTCCTTTTGAATTAATGGATTTAATTGGCCACGATGTCAACTACGTGGTTACCGAAACCGTGTGGACGCAGTTCTATTTTGACCCAAAATTTAAACCGGCCCTTTCGCAAAAACGACTGCTCGAAGCCGGATTTTTAGGCAAAAAAAGCGGACGTGGTTTTTACAACTATGCCGAAGGTCAGGCTATGCCGGAAGCCACTAAAGACAAGGCTCTTGGGCAATTGATTGTTGATCGTGTATTGGCTATGCTCATAAACGAAGCTGCCGATACGCTTTACCTGGGCATTGCCTCTAAAGAAGACATTGATTTGGCCATGACCAAGGGTGTGAATTACCCAAAAGGACTTTTAAAATGGGCCGACGACATTGGGATAGACATTATAGTGGAACGCCTTAACAGCCTGAAAAATTTTTACGAAGAAGACCGTTACAGAATAAGCCCCATGCTAAAAAACAAACTTACTAACAAGCAAAATTTCTATTAAGCAAAGGCCTGTTTTGCTCACCAATAGACACTTAGCCATCAACACCCCGGTATTGATATTTTAAGGTGCGGCATCAAAATTAATTTGTACACCAATAAAGTTTTATTTACATTTGAAATGCAAGTAGTTAACTAATGAAAAGACATATTATTCTGTTTAGTACCTTCATGATTCTGGCAGGAATCAGCGTTTTATCGTGTGGCAAGAAAAAAAGCAGCGGTATTTCTCCCACTTACAGCACTACTGCGGGCGGCAACCCAAATCCAAACGTACCAACCGTTACAGGAAACGCCACCCCTACCAACCCTGCCACCGAAAACACCTTTATTCAGGTAGGCGGAAGCGGCTGGAGCAATCCAACCTGCGGCACTACCAACAGTTTATCCCTTAAAGGATTTAATGGCTCTATTGACGTAACTCTTTCTTTTGCAAGTACAATACCTGTAGGTTCCAATACCTTTGCGGTTGGCGCTGCACCAGGTGCGGGCATTGTGGGTTTAAGCATTTTAAATGCCCCTAACCAACCCGCCGGAATTGTTTGGTATGGTAAAAGCGGCTCGGTGGTGGTTAATGCCACGGCCTCTAACATCAATGCCAATTTCAACGGCGTTGTATGCACTCAGGCCAGCTTTAATTTTCCGAGTGTAACTGCCAGCGGTTTTTTAAGCTGCGCACAATAAGCACTTTTCCCATTTTACTGATGTAAATCTCAGTCGCAAATTCGGCGGCTTGCTTTATCCTTGTAAATTTGCACACAGCAAACGTGTACAAATTAAAAAAAATACTCCTCTATTTTAAACAAAGCTATGCTGTTGATTTAAGAGCATTGTCGCTCATGCGCATTGCCTTGGCACTGGTGGTAATTGCCGACCTCATTATCCGCGCGGGTGACCTTACAGCACACTATACTGATGCGGGGGTTTGGCCCACACGCCTTATTGCCACCTTTAACAGCCGCCCCGGATCCTGGTCCTTACATGCACTCAATGGTTCCTTTGCCTGGGTGGCCGCACTTTTTGCCCTTCACTTTTTAGCTGCTGCTTTTTTATTGCTTGGCTACAAAACCAGATGGGCCACACTGTTGGTTTGGCTGCTCACCATTTCGTTGCAAAACCGCAACACGTATATATTACAGGGTGGCGACGATCTGTTGCGCCTCTTACTTTTTTGGGGACTGTTTTTACCCTGGCAGGCCCATTATTCCATCGACAGCCGCAATAAGGCCTTGCCCCGAAGTTCATTTTTTGCAGGCATGGGTTATTTGCTTTTAATTGCTTCGGTTTATTTTTTCACGGTAAATCTTAAATGGGGCAGCGACTGGCATAACGGCACGGCCATTTATTATGCGCTCAGTCTGGAACAAATAAGGCTGCCGTATTTTGGCGATTGGTTGTATCAATGGCCTTCAGTAATGCGCCTTTTAACTTACCTCACGTATTACACCGAATTGCTTATACCTTTATTAATACTTTGGCCCGACAAAAGAGGGCATTTCAGATTTTTAGCTGTACTGCTTTTATTAGCCCTTCACACAGGCATTGGGCTCACGCTTTATGTAGGTTTGTTTTTCGTTATCAACATGGTTTCTGCCATTGGGCTAATTCCGCGCTTTGCCATGAATTGGCTGGAAACAAAACTTCGTTTTTTAAAATCGCAATCAAAACGCTTACGGCTTAAAAAAAATCAGACATTACACGGTATAAAAAATACACTTTGCGTTACGGCCATTGTGGCGAGTATGATTCTTAATCTTAGCAGCCTGAGCTGGTTTGCCTATGAGTTAACCAAAGAAATTAAATACCCTGTTCATTTTTTCAGGATGGATCAGTTTTGGGGCATGTTTTCGCCCACGGTTTTAAAAGAAGATGGCTGGTACGTTTATTATGGCATTGATTCGCTTGGGCGGCAGCACGATTTGTACAGAAATAAGGATTATGTGGATTTTAAAAAACCACAACGCATTGTGAGCATGTATAAAACCGACCGGTGGCGCAAACTGGCCGAACTGATGCAAACCCCGGGCTGCACATTTTTAAGACCTCTGTATGGCAAATATATTCTTCATAAATGGAACCTGGAACACCCCGATAAAAAAATGGTTACCTTAAACCTGTATTTTATGGAAAAGGAAAACCTGCCCAACTACCAAACAGAAGAGATTAACAAAGTATTATTTTGCGTGTGTAATGACAATTAACGTACAGCTCATAAAAAATTACATCCGGCATTTTTTCACGGCCAAACGCCGCGGGCACGGTGTGCATTCGCCTTTTGCCTACCGCTTGTGCGAAGAGGTTTTTTATACTGAGGTGCATTTTTTTCATTTTGAAGAATTGGCAAAAGTACGGCAGCAATTATTGAGTAATCACACAAGTGTTGCTTTTCAGGAGTTTGGTGCCGGTTCAAAATCATTAAAAGGCCAAACACGCAAAATTTCAGACATTGCAAAAAAGGGCATAAGTAGCCGCAAACAATCGGAACTGCTTTACCGCCTTATCAATTTCTTAAACGCCAAAAACAGTTTAGAGCTTGGCACTTCGCTGGGATTAAACACCCTATATATGGCATCGGTTAATTCGGCAAACAGGGTTATAAGCATTGAGGGAAACCCATCGCTGAGCCAATTTGCGGCAGGTATGGCAAAACAGTATCAGCGCAACAACATTGATTTTTTGCGTGGTGGATTCGACGAGTTGCTTCCCAGACTTTTAGGCGATAACACAACAATTGATTTTATTTATGTGGATGGCAATCATACCTATGAGGCCACACTCAATTACTTTAAAATGGCAATGGCCGGTAAAAAGCCCAACAGTGTGTTTGTGTTTGACGATATTTACTGGAGCGAAGGAATGACCAATGCCTGGCAGGAAATAAGTCGGCACCCGGAAGTAAAAATGAGTCTTGATTTATTTTACATGGGCATTCTCTTTTTTAGAGATGAAATAAAAGAACCCGTGCATTTAAAACTCTTTATTTAAGCCATAAAGCCTACAAACTGAACATTTAGAAACTGTAAAAACAAACGGTAATTTTAAAAGAAAATGCCCTGCCGGTGGCCCGGTCAGGGCATTTATTAAAAAGCCCTATTCTTAAACCCATAAAAGAATAAGGCCGGTACAAATATACGCATAGATTTTAAAGTTGAAAGTTTTTTTGACATTTTTTTTAAAAATTCTTGATTTTGACG
Source organism: Bacteroidia bacterium (assembly GCA_020846335.1). GTDB lineage: Bacteria > Bacteroidota > Bacteroidia > B-17B0 > Aurantibacillaceae > Aurantibacillus. Next base: position 9,222 of record JADLED010000184.1, on the reverse strand, counting down.
ATTTAAAGCTAGTGTTCGTCGAAAATAAATAGCATTTAGTCTTATCTGTAACATTACATTAAACAGTCAACTTAATAAAAAACAACCGATGTTTGAGTGCTATAAATAGAAGGAATTACCTGAAAAGAGAATGCCCTGCCGGTGGCCCGGTCAGGGCATTCATAAGAGACCTAAATCTTAAACCCATAAAAGATAAAGGCCGTTACAAATATACGCATAGATTTTATTTACTAAAATAATTTTTACATTTTTTTTAAAATATTCTTTACTCTGTGCCGGTCAGGCCCTTAGCTTGCCTTGGTGCGCCCTAAACAGCAACGAGTTCTAAGATTTTAAATACTATAAAATAAAAAATTATCGGAAAAATACATAAAAGAAAAATGCCCTGCCGGTGGCCCGGCTAGGGCATTTATAAGAGACCTAAATCTTAAACCCATAAAAGATTTAGGCCACTACAAATGTACACATAGATTTTATTCTTCAAAAATTTTTCGCCTCTTTTTTAAGGGATTTGCCCCCTTTTTAAAGATATTTTATCAACACTCGTCTAACAATTTGACCGTTTTATCTAAAATAATTTAGAATTAACCTGACAATTTGCCCACAAAAAAGCCATCCTCTTTCTTCTTTTTAATTGTACAATTTAAAACACCTGCATTTTAGTACCTTTAAGCACCGTGAAACAGGCTTTTGAATTACACATTGGGCGCAAAAAACTTTTTAGCAAGAAAGATAACCTGCTATTGGCTCTGAGTGGTGGTGCCGATTCGGTGGTACTGGCTCATTTACTGGTAAGCTGCGGCTTCAAGGTGCAACTGGCTCATTGCAATTTTAATTTACGTGGCAGCGAGAGTCATGAGGATGAACGCTTTTGTAGCACCCTGGCCAAACAACTGCAGGTGCCCATACACATCACACACTTTGATACCAAGGCCTTGGCCAAAACAAAAAAAATAAGCCTACAAATGGCTGCGCGCGAACTGCGCTACAACTGGTTTAACCAATTGCTCGCCCAACACGGCTTAAAGTATCTGCTCACCGCCCACCACGCCAACGATGTGACCGAAACTCAACTCATCAACCTGCTGCGAGGCACCGGTATTAAAGGTTTAAAGGGCATCTCCGAAAAAAGAAATAATATCCTGCGACCATTGCTCCCCTTCACCAAACAACAAATTGAAGACTTTGCCAAAACAACGGGCTATAAATTTCGTGTTGACCAATCGAACTTTGACGACAAATACGAACGCAATTTTTTACGGCTAAATGTAATTCCACTCCTGAAAAAAATAAATCCACAACTCGAAAATACGTTTTGTGCCAACGCCCAGCGCTTTGCTCAGGAAGAAGCCCTGCTTGAGGAAATTATCGAACAAAAAAAAGAAAAATTTGTGAGCATTAACCAAAATAATTGCCACATAAAACTATCCCTTCTTAAAAAAGAAACCAGTAGCCACACGCTTTTGTACCATTTTCTGTTGCCTTATGGGTTTAATGAAACACAGGTAACTAATATGCTTCAACCATCTGCGTCTGAGAGCGGACAATTGTTTAATTCGCCAAGTCACCGTGCCACTATTAACCGCAGCACACTCATTGTGAATCCAATCACACCATTGGCTCAGGCAGAAATGGTGCTAAACTCTTTACAGGAATTAAAAAAACTGCCGCAATTTTCGGTGAGTGAGCTTAAAACCTTTGCTATTCCGGCCAAAAACGAATTAATTCTGTTGCCACAGCACCTGGTGTTTCCACTGCGTTTGCGCAAAAAACAAAGTGGCGAAAAGTTTAAACCTTTTGGTCTAAAACATTTTAAATTACTAAGCGACTTTTTTCGCGAAGAAAAAATGAGTGCCTTTGAAAAAGAAAACTGTTTACTTTTGGTGAATGGCAATAACGACATTATATGGGTTCCAGGCCACCGCAGCGACGAGCGTTACCGCGTGCCTGCCAACGCAAAAGCTTACCTAAAGTTAACCTGGCATGGAGAATAGCGACATTCTTTTTGAGGAAAAACAATGCCTGGGGCACAACCGCTTTAGCATTGTTATTCGCACGGTGCTGAGTTTGTTTTGCTTTTTTGGTTATTACTGGAGCCAGAATCCAAAGCCCATCGAACTTTCTTTTTTTCGCATCAGCTCCTACCCTGCTATTTTTGGCACTTCGGGACTTATTTTTTTTATTGTTGGAGTGAGCATTTTATTATTAAGCGCGGGCCTAACGTTTGTGTTGCACATTCAAACTCGGGTTTACAATGGCTACATGGTGCTGGATGGTTTCTGGACTTCGCGAAAAGTAAAAATTGAACTGGATCACATTCGCTCCATCCGCAAAAGCCGTTATAAAAAAAACATTTTCAGAAGAGCCGTTTACAATTTGCACAACCTGGGCATTATCCGCTTTTATACCAGTGGCGAAGATTTTATTGAACTGGTGGACGACGCCGGTTTTACCTACCGCATTGGCAGCCAAAAACCTCAGGAACTCTACAATGTGCTGAGCGGGCAGGTGCGCGGAGAGGCTTAGGAGGGGTTGAAGGGACTAAAGAGACTAAAGGGATTTAAGGGACTTAAGAGACTAAAGGGATTTAAGGGACTTAAGAGACTAAAGGGACAGGAAGCTAGAGACAAGAAACAAGAAGCAAGAGGTTTGTTTTATAAATTTTAGACCAATTTAAAGTAAAAGGTAACTTTATCCGTCATTAGTAGTATGGAACTACTATTAGATTCTGTAATGAGTGAGCAAAAAAACAGATCCATTACCAACACCATTCAGCAATTTGGAAAAAAATTGTTTGGTTTTGTGCGTGGCAAAGTAAGCTCCAACGAAGACGCCGAAGACATTTTGCAAGATGTGTGGTACCAATTAAGTAACCTGGATGCCCTCACCGAAATTGAAAACCTGAGTGCCTGGCTCTTTCAGGTGGCCCGCAACCGTGTTACCGATAAATACCGCAAAAAAACAAACCTTTCGCTTGAGGATTACCGCCAGGAAAACGAAGAGGGCGAAATTAATTTTAAACAGGTGCTGCTTTTAGACGACAGTGGCAACCCGGAATTGAAACAGTTTAAAGACATTTTTTGGAAAGAACTGATGTCGGCACTCAACGAATTGCCTCCGAACCAAAAGGAAGTGTTTGTGCTCAACGAAATTGAAGACATGAGTTTGCAGCAAATTGCCGACCAAAAAGGCGAAAACATAAAAACCATTATCAGTCGCAAAGGTTATGCTGTTAAGCACTTGCGCAATAAATTAAATTATTTGTATCAGGAATTAAATACTTAAAGACATGAATAACGATTATAACAAGCATTGGAAAAAAATGCGTTTTTTATTTTTACCACTTTTTATTGCGGGTGCTTTTGCCCTGTCAGCACTGGTTATGGTGCTTTGGAACTGGCTGATGCCCGCCCTATTTAACCTTGGTAGCATTAGTATTTGGCAGGCTGGTGGTTTGTTTATACTGTGTCGCGTGCTGTTTGGTGGCTTTGGTTTTAAAGGTGGCCGTGGCCGTAAATACGGTGGTCCGCCCGCTTTTAAAGAAAAGTTTATGAACATGAACGAAGATGAAAAACAAGCGTTTAAAGAACAATGGAAACAACGTTGTGGCTAATTATTAAGTATTTTTCTACCTTAGGTGCTAACGCATGAACTACGAAATTATAAAAGACAAAGAAAAGCTGATTGCCTTTATTAACTGGTTACCCGAACTGGAAGCCGGAGAAACGTTTTACTGCAGTCTGCTGGCACGCTCTAAATATGTTAAAGACACCTTTGCCATTGGTTCAGACAAACAACAATTAAAACGCTTTACCTCTACCAAAGAGTTTTTGTTCGAAAAAATTCAGCAATTGCAATGCGAGGTGGGTTCGTATTATCAAAAACATGTGCCCTTACCACAGGAAAGTTTAGCCATTTACATTAACCCTAATCCGCGAAGCTTTGAAAAAGCAGCTAAAAATGGCTTAATACGCCTGGCCGAACTTATTACCAAACCCTATAACAATTACAACCCGCATCAGGAAATGTTGTCGGAAATACAGAAGGCTTGTAGCCGCAAGATTTATTTCGACTTTGATTTTGATGGTGTGGAAATTGAAGTTGTTAAAACAAAACTTGAGGGATTACTCAATCTGGATTGTTGCACTTTTTTAAAAACAAGGGGCGGTTTTCATTTGTTAATAGAATTGGCAAACATAAAACCCGAATTAATTAAAACCTGGCACAAGCAAGTGAGCCAAATAGAGGGCTGCGACATAAAAGGCGATAACCTGATTCCTATACCCGGCACTTACCAGGGTGGTTTTGTGCCACATTTTTATTGTGATTAAATTCAACCTTGCTTTTCTATTCTTTTAAAATTGTCTCGCATTTTAAATTAGCTTCCCTCAAAAAGAGCTATACCTTTCACGTCCCTAATGCAAGCACACAGAACTTTAGTATTTTTATTTAGCATAATATTTTAAGTCCTCAAAACAAAAATCCACCGGAATTTCGACACTAACAATTAATTTCTGGTAGTTTAGAACGATCGTATTTTCGTGTATGATTCAACTTTTATGTGCCTTTCAGATTATTTGAGGGTCAACTAATTATATAAATTTCCCCGGCGATTTATTTTTTACAGTTACCATTCTTATTCCCTCCTGCGTCCTGGCTATAGTGCACTTTCAGCAATCTCTTTGTGACAAAAGAAAAAAAAAAAAGAAATAATTTAAAGTAAAACACAATCCTCTCCGTCTTACTAAGTATATAACAACAATTAAAAACAAAAAAGTATGACAAAATCAATTTTAAAAACCGTAGTGTTTGGCGCCTTAGTGGGAGCCGCTTTATTTTTTGCGCCTAAATTTATTATAGGCCTGTGTATTTTCTTTGGCATAATGCGCCTGTTTATGTTTGGCCGCATGAGACACCACGCCATGTACCAGTATGTGATGGCCGATAAGGTGCGCAACATGAGCGACGAGGAATTTGCCCGCTTTAAAAACAACATGTTTGGCGCTCAGGGTCACTGTAACCATAATTATGACAGAGGGCATTGTCACCACGGGCCTTACGAAAAAATGGAAAACAAGGAAAACAAAACAAGTACCGAAAACAAAGAAACAACCAATTAAATACTAAATAACATGAAAAGAAAAGCACGTTTTTTTACCGGTTTGGCTGCAGCAGCCTTAACCTTTGGCAGCTTAATGGCCACGTTGGGTCCGCAACGTTTTAACGCGCACCGCCACGGTTGCTACCAAAGCCATTGCCAGGCGCCGCCACCAGCCACTCAAAGCAACACAGTGGCAGGTCAATAGGTAACCACTTAATTAGTAAATGGAGAAGGGATTTAATTCACTTCTCTTTTTTTTGTTGCGGCCACTGCTCTATTCGATAAACAACGGTACAAAAAACGACTATGTAAATGCACAAATACAATCGGGTGGTGTTAAATAAAAAAAATCCCCACCGCGTGGCAGTGCGGATTTTAAACACAAGAAATAAGTGTTTAAACCACTTATACACTTTTAGGCTTACTACTTCATATCAAAGTGTTTTTCGAAAAGTATGTTGGCTCTTAATTGCATCGAAAATACCTGTTTTTTTAAAGAGCTGTGAATTTAGCTATGTCACCTGAAGTTCCGCCCGCAATTGGCGAACCTGTTACCTGCACAATGGTTAAATGTACAATTACCAGTAGTAGCAGGCACACAGTTTTCTTACGTCACTGCCTATTTAAAGTCTGCTTCTGCTATTGGTACAAGTTCGTAGTCCCTACCGCTTGGCAAGTCTTTTAGCTTATAAAATAAATTAACTTGTTCTGTTTTTTTTGTTGCAGTAAAAGTAATGCTATACTGCAATTTTAATTTATCATTTTGCACATCGTACAAACAGGCAAATTTAGTGTCCGTTTCAGTTAAGTGCATTTCAAGTTCACCTACATTATTGAAAATTAAATAGCCCGAACAGGTCGTGGGTTTGTTACGATAAATTTCGCAGGCCTGCCCCCGAAGAATATAACCATTTACATACCACATTTGTTTTTGAAGTTGTTTTGCAAGGTCCTGACAATTTGCACTCAGTGTAAATGTAACAGAGAAAAGAAGAATCAGTCTTTTCATGTTGGATGAATGATGGTATTTTAAAAGTACAAAAAATTGTGGATAAGTATACTTAACAGCGTGTAAGGGCGCATTCAGTTTACAGAACAATCAGCGGGCATCTGTTTTTCGAAACACAAGTTCCGGACTTTGGTCGTAGCGGCGGCATTGATAACAATGTAGGTTGGGGTCGGCCAGTATTTGGTTTTTTGCTTCGTCAATAATTTCTCTGATACTGTCGTTGCTGGTATTTAAACAGGAGTAGCCACCCCAAACCAAACTCTTGGAATACACCATTCCAATACTGTCAAGCACAAAAGCGAGTCCCTCGTCATCAATTGGTGGTCCGTCAATCAAATAAAGGCGAAGCAGGTGTGGTTTGTTTTTAAATGAAAACACTTTTTCGTAAAGCAACTCAGTAAGTTCAGATGCTCTAAAGCCGGGAGTATATTCAGAAGTATCGGCCTGCCTGTTGTGCCTAACCGTAATGTAAAAAAAATCGTCCTTTGTAGTAACAGTGTTTTTTGTTGCTCTGTTGCATGAAAATATGAAGGCCGAAAGGATTGCCAGTATTAAATTTTTTTTCATTTTCAGTTTTCTTTTCGGGTTTATGTGTGGTTAAGAATTGCCGCCTTGCCTTTGTTTTTTCTAAGTCACACTTAGGCCATGTTCGCCAGTAAGATTATCCGTCAATTTGTAAATGACTTGGTTCATAGTCGATAAACTCAACCGTATAAACATGATCTGGATCGTTTTCGTTTTCAAATGAGAAATGCCACTCCAATGGCTGTTGTGCAAAGTCAGGAACAATCAGGGCAACAAGTTTAAACTCCTGGTCGAAGTCCGTTATTTTAAAACCCTCAAATGCATTTTGAAACGTGTCTTCAATTACCGGTGCCATTTTTGTTTTGTAGTCCGAATAATTATTTTGAATGTGCGTGTAAAACCGTCGTTGCTCTTCCGTTGGCTCATTAGCCGAAGTCATTATTAGCACTTCCACGTTTTTTTGTAATGGTGCAAACACGGGCCGACACGATAGATATGCCCCTCTTAAAGATTTTAATTCGCCAAAAACAGGGTCAGTTTGTGTTGGCGTCTTTTTAAAGATGTCGAAGAGTCCCATGTGTAATTCTTTTTGTCAGGCAAAATCCTTCGTTGATTGGTTTTAAAATTTTGTAACAAATGTGACTCTGAATTTTAAGTCAGGTACAAATTTCGGATAGTATTGCGGTTGCTGTGTTTCAAAAGAGTAGTCATTCAGATTTTTCAAAAGGCGTGTTCCCCCTACCCCGTTCGTTAAATTAATGGCAGCTCCGGCATTTAATTCGAGGCGTAACGAACTCTTGCCGGATAGTTTAATTTTACGTCCAATGCCTGTACCAATCGCGTGTTTAAGTCGGTTTGGAAAATAACCTTCTTCGTAATAAACCGACCTGATTGTGTTTTTTGAACTAATCCAAATTGGAAAATAGTACGTTGCATTTTTAGGGTAGATATTAAAATTGTAACTCATGTTTACAGTCATTGGGGCAGCGCCTAAAATATATATGGATGCGCCCATTTGTAAACAGTGTTCAATTTTGGAATTTTGCTGGTAATTTACACCCAGGGTAATGGCGTTGTAGGCAATGAGTGGAATACCATAATAGTCCACACCAAAGGGATGCTGTTTTTTTGTTGACAAAGTGTCTGGGGCTTTCACCAATGCATTGAGACCCGAGGAAAGAAGGGAAACAATTACTGTCAATGCTATTTTGCTTTTAATTAGTTGAATCATTTTTGAGAGTGTTAAACTTTTATTCCGGTTGTTATTGCATGGTTTGTGTGATCAGTGAGTATGGACTGTAAGTTAAACTTCTGTTTTGGTAATTAAACAATTTTAATTGAAAAGTATGATTAAAGATAAACGTTTATTGCTTTTTTGCAAAGCAAAATTAATTTATTGCCTATTTGCGGTCAACCGAATATTATTGTCCACATTTTGCCAATACCCAAACAAAGGCAGGCAAAAAGAAAAACAGCTAAAAGTATGCACCCAATTTTAAAAACTTCTGCTTGCATGGAACTATCATTCTCATTAAGTATCTTAAGCGATTCTTGTCTTGATCCGTCCATAGGCTCGATATATTGCAAACAAACGTCGGCATTGTCGTCTAGCCATTCCGCATCCTGGTCTAAAAGGATAACCTTTTTTTTTGTGTCTTCAATTATTGATTTGCTGTCAACAGATGCCTGAAGTAGTTCAGCGGCAAAAATCTGAAGTCCTGATTTGTTTGCCCTAATAAAACATTCCTCCGGACCACCACCGTATTGAAAGATTCCAAAAATTGCCTCCGCTTTTTTATGCTTGGTATCTAGCTTGTTTATGATTGTTTTTAATTCTTCGTCTGTCATTGTATTTGCGATTGTTATAGGTTAGGCTTATTGTTCTGCGAACTTGCTCCGTTTTTTTTGCTTTGTCCAATATACACTCTTGCCTGCCCTTATGCAAGCTTATGCGATCGGTGGTCAGCTCGCCTACCGTTGTGAATGCTTGTGCGTTGGAAAGTTGGTGTGAGCCCTAACAGACAAAAAATGATGCGAGACCTTTGTTAGCAGCAGTAACGGTTATTTTAGTTTAAAAAAATAATGTCGGTTGTAGGCAGGTCTTGTAATATCTTTTATGACAAAAGAATTATTTGTCAACTTGATTATCCTATACTTTCGCTCAAGGTATGAAGGGGTGTTTTTTACATCAACCCTACACTTTCTGATTGTTAATAGGTTGTTTTTTTGGTTGATTGTAATTTTTCCATAGCAATGATGACATGGAGTTTCACTCTTAAATTCTTTTTCTATTTCCCAATGGAGAAATGTTAAAGTATCTCCGATATGCACTTTAATAAGACAACCTAAAACACCCTTGTCGAAATCAGAAGCATCTTTAATTTTTGAAAAAACCATGCTGTTTCCTTCTAATTCCTTTATCTCAGAGCCTTTTCCCTGAGTAATTTTAATTAGATTATATACCGAGTCTAACTTAAGCGCAGAATAGATAATTGTGTCTGGTTTAATTGTTTGCCCATAACAAGTAAATGTTGTAAAAAAAAAGTATAATTAATTTGTTTGTCATTTATTGCTGTTAAAGATAGGC
>JADLED010000183.1 GCA_020846335.1 Bacteroidia bacterium | reverse complement strand
TTTCTCAAACCCCAATGGTTACCATTGACATCTTTACGGTTTTGCCAGTGGGCTGAATAAACTTACCATTCATCCTTTTTCAGTAAAATATAAGTTGTCATTCGATTTTCCTTCCGCAACAAGTGTATCTTATTTATTCATTTGAATGGCCCTAAAATTATCATCGATTAATTCAAACTCCTCATCGCTCAAATTAATTTTTGAGATAATGTTTTTGTGTAGTGTTTCAATAGAGTTCATATTATTTTGATGATGGTTAGCAGAGAACTGCACCAAAACTGCCACTTATGTTTTGGGCATTAACAATGGTGATGTTTTTTTAAATGCGGATGTTCGAATTTATTGCGGATGACATAGAACTACAAACGTTTAGCCCATTATGCCGGTAAAATTTTAAAGGTATTTTTTACTTTTTCTTTTTACTAACTTCTTTAATTAATTTATATTTTAGCGAAGAAGCGTCAGCAGGTACTTTGTCTAATTTTTCTTCAGAAATGATTAGTTCATATTCATATCCTTTTTCGAAAACAAAGCCTTCGAGGTCGGTTGGTTGCCCAAAATTTTCCCAATCCTTTTGGTCTTTTGTCCATTTCACTTGCATGCACTCTGCCTGGATTTCGCCCAGTTGGCAAGGCTTAGTTTCTGCACCAATGTAAATTGTTTTTTCGATACGGATGACTGCATTATCTTGCTCGTCATTATTAAGTTTGGTTTTGGTAACTTGCTTAACTAATTTATATTTTACTCCTTTGGTATCTGCCGGTAGGTTATCAATTTTGGTTTCATTAATCACTAATTCATATTCATATCCCTTTTCAAAAGCAAAGCCTTCGATATCGGTTGTTTGTCCAAAATTTTCCCAATCCTTTTGATCTTTTGCCCATTTTACCTGCATGCATTCTGCCTTCATCTCACCCAGTTGGCAAGGTTTTGTTTCTGCCCCAATATAAATTGTTTTTTCGGTTGCCTTTTTAGCTGTATTACAGGCAGACATAATTATTCCAATAATACTAACCGTGATTAAAATTCTCTTTGTCATTTTCAATTGTTTATTTTACAAATTTAATTACTTTACCTGATAGACCGGGCTCTCTAAAAACTGCGACTAAAGTAAAATTTTATTGTTGAAGATAACAACAAAACGAAAAATAGAAAAACTTTTACAGTAACTATAGTCGAAGTTTCGATAATACAGCTTTGTTATAACTTGAGCTTTCGGCCAACCCGTCGCTCACGTAAGTAAAATTTTGATATAAATAAATTACGCGTAAGACTCGAGCAGTTTGCTCACTTTGTAATCAGGCATTTTTTCTTTTGCCTGTCGCAATCACTTTTTAGAATCAATGCCACGGAGTTTGCAGGTTTCAACAAAAGGGTAAATCAAGGTGTGTCGCCCGGCAACCGAATGCGAACCGGCGAAGAGATAATTTTTCTATAGGGGCACACTCAAAAAATAACTCTGTCCTAATGAGTTTAGCGAGAGACGAAATCTCAATAAAACAGACAATTTGCGACTGAGGCATAGTCACCACTATGGTAAATGGGCAAAGTGGAGAAGTCTTCTTGAGGCTAGACTAATTAGTGGAATTTAAGTTGGTTGATTTTGTAAAGAAGAAAAGGTGGGTGTATTATTTTGATTTTCTTATTAAGGGTACACTTAAATTCAAAAGTCCCGACACAAAAAAGAGGAGAAAGGGAATTTTCATACCGCGTTCTTCGATAAAAAACAACACAAAGGCGCCTAAAAACATAAAGCCACTTAAAATAATAAGTGGACGAACCAGTCTTCTTTTTGCTGAAATAACAAATACCGTTAAAACAATTGTATTTGCTACTAATAAAGCAATTGCCAAACCAATAAGAAAGTTTAGAAAGAGAAAATACTCGTTTAGTCCATTCATTTAATAAGGATGTGCTTTGAAGTTTTAGTAAAACGTGTATTCGTATTTTGTTTTTTCTTCAACATTGCCTTTAATATTCGTTTTGCTGAGTATGAGGCCTTTAGCGTCGTATTCAATCAGAAAATCAACTGTAAGAATTCCTGTACGGTGTTGTTGTATTAATTGCCCTTTTTCGTTGTACTCAAATTCATCGTCAATTATCATACCCATTATCTTCGAATTTTCGGCCATTTTTAAACCGTCGGCATTATATGTTGCAATGCATGAGCCACAGAATTTGCCCTGTTCATCAAAGGATTCAAATCTTACACGCAGTCCTCTGTTGTCGTAAAATTCCTTGTCCTTGCCACTTGAATTGTATTCTGTTCGGGTGTTCGAATTGGTATCGTACTCCCATCTGGTAACATTCTCTTTTGGGTCATCGCCGTAATAACCGGTTTTACTTATTTTTTTACCATCTTCATTGTATTCAAATTTGAGCACAGTTGTTAAACCATCCTTGCTCTTTGTTTTTTCCTGGATGATCCGGCCTTTCTCATCAAACTTGTAACTATACATTGTTTTACCGGAGCGTTCAGATTCGGTACTGCTTAAGTTACCGTCTTTATCATAATTAAAAATAAATATGCTGGAATTATCTGTTTCCGTAATCGATTTTACCTTGTATTGCTTTATCAATTCTTCCTGAGTGGGAATTTTTTTAACAGGGTTAGTATAGGTGGAATTTTGAATGTCGATTTTTCCGCTGTCCGGGGCCGGATTATCAAAGGGCAGATTGCTCATTCTGATAGCGTCATTTATGACTTCGTTATTTCTCTCAACATCCGATTTGCAGGATGTTAAAAAGGTTGAAAGTAGCATGAACGTTGTAACACCGAAAAGTTTTAGCATAATGCTCGTTTTTAGATTTATATAAATTTAAAAATATTTTCTCTAAAATAAC
>JADLED010000182.1 GCA_020846335.1 Bacteroidia bacterium | reverse complement strand
CGAACATTTAGGGCTTCGGGTATTTTAAACGACACAGTTACTTCCATGTTGGCCGGATTTGGATGCATTTGCATGGAATAGTCATCTTTTAGCGAATTACTTTTTTTAATTTCCTCCGCTTCTTTCGCAGTAATTTTTTTGCTTACAGTCATGTTCACGGCAACCGCACAGTTGTAGTAGAAGTAGGCAACATAACCTTTGTAATTGGCGCCTTCAAGATTAATTTTATTGTGTGATAAAACAATGTCCAGCTCACCGGTACGAAGGCACCAGGCAGCATTGGCCTCAGTAAATTTTTGTTCAATGATTTCGTATTCTTCAAAGTAAAACTTATTACCTCTTACCAAACCTCTTATTTTAAACAGGCCATAACTGGCGCCATTGTTAAAACTAATATACGAAGTACCGGTTACGCAATTGCCTTGTTGATTCAGATTAAAGCGGATGCTAAATCTTCCTTTTTCATGTTTAAAATCGTCATAAAATTCTGTTTCTTCGCCCAGCCATTCACCATTAAGATTGAGGCAGGTCTTATCCGATAAATCATATAGCGCCGGATTGGCAAAGTTTTGCAGTGGGCTGGCTATCTGGCCCTTGTTTGTTGTGGCAAGCAGAAAGCACAAAATTGTGATGTAATATTTTTTGAACATTGTCATACTAATGTAAGAAATTGTTTTGATTTGTGGCAACCCCAGAATTTTGAATTTAAAACATCAGTCAAATGTTATTGCCTTTCTAACAAAGCGTGTTCCATTCCAAACAAAGGTGAGTTTATCTCCCGTTAAGTATTTTTCAAAGTCGTTGGTGTACATGAGAGATATACGAAATGATAATTCGTTTTTATCAGTCGGATTCAAATCGTAAAAATCGTTGACGGCATTTTTAATTTGTTTTTTTATGGAATCGGGTGTTTCTTTTTTAATGAAACGTGTTACTGTCACTTCAGGCGGTAATATTTTTTGATTGAAGTCTTCCTTTAATACATTTTTCTGAACATAGAAAAACCTCAATTCTGCCTGCGAATAAACTTTTTGCATGCCACCGTATTTAGAATACACAATCACTTGCCTGCCGTCGGCACAAATAAATCTTCGTAATTCAATAATAAAGAATGCTTTTTGTCCGGTTGTAAAGTAATAATTGCAAAAGAGGTAGTCTTTATCCGAAAGGTCAATACTATATTTGGTAGTGTTGGTGGAATCGCCACCGGGTATAATAAATTCTCCGTATTTAATCAAGGAGTCTTTTTGTGTTTGACTAAGTTCGGGAGTAAAGTCAAGCGGCAGTAGTTTAAAAATAGCCGCCATGTTTTGAGCCTTTAAGTGCATTGTCTGAAATGCAATATAACAAGCCAGAACTGCCAATTTTAAAAATGTTTGGGATAAGTTTAAATGCATAGGTTTCAAACACTAATGATTGCAAATCCGCCTTCGGGTTTAAAAATAATAAAAATTCATCGCTGGAATTGAACCTACTGTATTTTTTGTCTCTAAAAAGTGTATCAATCATTCAACTCTTAAAGATCTTCTTCTGTTCCGTCCAGCTTTTTTTTGATGGCATAACAAATTATTAGTCCTGTGGTAAAAGTGGAAATTAAGGTGCCGAAAATTGCTAACAATAGGGGAGTGACCACGCTAAGCAAAATCATTTTAGGGAATATTCCAAAACTGTTTAATAGAAACAATACAAAAAAAACCAACCACACAAGCACATTTACCAATGCCGAATATTTAAACGACACCAGCAATAATGCCTGATTTTTTTGCAAATTGTTTGCTGCGTATTCACCTGCTATCCATAAAGACACAAAAAATGATATTAAAAAACCGAGACTGGGAATGCTTAACATTGGACTTAAAACAAACAAAAGAAATCCATCACCGGTAAGTGCAGCAGGCAAAAGAAACATAAAAAACATGGCTATTAAACCAATTGGCATGCCAATTAGTAAAGAGGTAATTCCACCAGTTGCAGGTTTCTTAAAAATAGCCATCGTTCAACATAAAATACGGGTAATGCCAATTTACAAACGAATATTTTTTTCTATCTCTTCTTTTAAAAGTGCAATGTCCGCTTTACGAATACCAAAAAGCTTCAGCTTTTCCACTTCATCGTCCTTGTAGGTAATAAACAACTCGCCTTTTTTGTTTTCGCTTACCTTTTTAATGTCGATAAAATGGTTGATTTTGTTGCTGAACAAAGATTGTTTAATCTCAAAACGATCGTCGAATACCTCAGCAAAGGGGCGTAACAACAACCACAAAGTTTGAAAAGACAGGAGTCCTGCCGGAATAAGCACCAAAAACCCTAAAGGATTAAAGGCATTAAAAAGCAAATAATCCACATATCCTAGTATGGCGCACAAAAGCACCAAAGTGGCTAAAAATCGCCGGTCACGTTCAAGGTTTAACCTTGGTAATTCTTCAGTTTCAGAGTTTTTCACAATGCAAAGTTAAAAATTATAAGCCAGCCCGACATTTATCACGGCTTTTATTTTTTATACTTACAAATTGACTGCTTCGGCTAAAACCGGCGCGGAAAAAAAATAATTTTTTATAGTGTAACGTTTTAGTAAATAAAACGTTTAAATAAGTGTTAACCAATAAAAACCAAAGGCCATGAGTTGGATAAAAAGAACAATTGCTCTATCGGTATTCCTGACAGCAACCATCAGCGTTGGTGCTCAAACCACAACGGTAGAAAACCCAATCGCCGATATGCTCGATAGTCTGTCGAGTCAAAAAATGTTTGGCATGGCCTTCTCCAAACCGGTTTTCCCTAAAAATAATAAATACAAATTTGCCGAAGACAGCGTGCCTGTTTACGACGATTATACCTTTCAGGCCCGTTTGGCCAAACTCGATGCCACATCGCCTTTTGATTTGGTGTACAACGAACACGTGAGAGGATTCATCAATCTTTACACCATTCGTAAACGCGAAAGTGTTAGCCGCATGATGGGCGTGGCACAACTTTATTATCCCATGTTTGAAGAGGTAATGGATAAATACAACATTCCGCTCGAACTTAAACACCTGGCGGTTATCGAAAGTGCCCTTATACCTTATGCCCGCTCAAAGGCAGGAGCCATGGGTCTTTGGCAGTTTATGTATCCCACAGGAAAAATGTATGGCCTTAACGTGTCATCATACATCGATCAGCGTTGCGATCCCTACAAAGCAACCGTGGCTGCGGCCGAATACCTCAAAAGCTTATACAACATGTTTGGCGACTGGCAAATGGTGCTTGCGGCTTACAATGCCGGCCCCGGAACCATTAGCAAGGCCATACGCCGCAGTGGAGGTAAAAAAACCTATTGGGAAATAAGACCATATCTTCCAGTTGAGACCCAAGGCTATGTACCTGCTTTTATTGCAGCCAATTATGTGATGACTCATGGACCTGAACATAACATTTATCCAGCTGTGCCACGTAAAACCTATTTTGAAGTGGACACCGTTGTGGTAAAAGAACAAATGAGTTTTGATCAACTGTCGCAGGCCCTCGATGTTTCGGTGGAAGAGATTTTGTATTTCAATCCGCAATACCGTAAAAATTTAATTCCTGCCGGAGGAAATTCACTGTGTCTTTCTAAAAACAGAATTGGGTATTTCCTTAATAACGAACAGGCTATTTACGCTGCCATTCAGGCGCAAATGGCTGCCAGCAATCAAACTGAAATTGTTTCGGAAGTAAAACGCATACACACCTTAAGGTCTGGCGAAAAATTAAGCAGCGTGGCCCGCAAATACGGTGTATCAGTAGAAGATATAAAAATGTGGAATTACATTGGTAAAAAAGGCGTGCGACCAGGCAAAAAACTGGTGGTATATGTAAAGGAGGTAAAACACCTGGAGGCTCCGAGATTAGAAGTGAAGCCCGAACAAAATCTGGCAGCCACTCCTGAAACAGAAAATAAGCAACTGGCAGAAAACCTCAATACCGTTAAAAAAACGTACGTATATCACCGTGTACGAAAAGGAGAGTCGTTATACGGCATTGCCAATAAATACAGTGTGGAAACCAAAGACATTATTGAATTAAACGACCTTCCTGATAAAACGTTGCATTGCGACCAGATTCTTAAAATAAAAGAGAAAACGCAGTAAACACCTTTCGCCACAAACCTGATTGATTTCTTAAGCTTTTGCAAAAAATGCAAAATTAATTTTCTATTTTGCAAATGGCCATACAAACAACCGCTTTTGTAAAATTACATTTGAAGAAAAATATCAGGCATGAAAAAAATTTACATCCTCCTAATTTTATTACTCGTTGGTAAGACCTTTATCGCGCAGGTAAGCCAAACAGTTAAAGGCCGTGTGGTTGACAAAGTTACCGGAATGGGATTGCCCGGCGCCATTGTGCAGTTAAAAAACAGTGTTAACCCTGTGGCTGCTGTGGCTAATAACGATGGGTATTACAAATTAAAAGAAGTGCCTGTGGGCCGCCGCTCTTTTTTGTTTACTTACACCGGCTACAAACCCGTGCCGTTAAACGATGTGATTATTACGTCAGGAAAAGAAATGGTGTTGAATGTGGAACTTGAAGAAAGCACCGTTGAAATGGCCGAAGTGGAAATTAACGCAAAAAATGATACCGACGTAGTAAGCACCATGCAAAGTGCGAACATGAAATCTTTTAGCATTGAAGAAACTGAGAGGTACCCCGGATCGCGACAAGACCCCGCACGCATGGCGCAAAATTTTGCGGGTGTGCAGGGCACTAACGATTCGCGTAATGACATTGTGATACGCGGCAATAGCCCCTCAGGTTTGTTGTGGCGCCTCGAAGACATAGATATTCCCAATCCCAATCACTTTGCGGTGGCCGGTTCGGCAGGTGGTCCTCAAAGCATCATCAACAATAAATACCTGGCAGGCGGCGAATTTTTTACAGGCGCTTTTCCGGCCAATTATGGCAATGCACTGGGTGGTGTATTCGATTTAAAAATGCGTAATGGTAATAACGAAAAACACGAACGTACCTTTCAGTTTGGTTTCTTAGGAACGGAATTGGCTTTGGAAGGACCGTTGAACAAGAATACCGGAGCTAGTTATTTGCTTACCTATCGGTATTCAACCTTAAAAT
>JADLED010000181.1 GCA_020846335.1 Bacteroidia bacterium | reverse complement strand
TTGGCCATTTGAAAATAGAAAATAAAGTTTCCACTATAATCCCATTTTGGGTCTTTGGTGGTGTTGTTGCTTGTTAGTTGAGTAATGCTATCGCCATTGGTTTTTATTTTAAAAATATTGTTATCCACGGTGCTGTAAACTATCCAGCCGTATTTATTAATGCTGGGTTTAAAATTATCAAGGGTGGCCAGGTATTTGTTGCTTTGGGTGCGCACATTGTAGCAATACATTTTGTTGTAACCAAACATATCACCATTTACCACAATTATTACCTCGTCGGGATTGGAGGGATTAAACATAAACGTATTAATGTTATGGTCCACATTGGTAGTGGTATCTTTCCAGCCGAAAGGCACAGGTGCGGGCGGCAAGGTGGCACACTTAAAGGCACTGTTTTCAATAGTAATGGGAGGCTCACTTGGGTCGACGGTAGATGAGTTTTTGTTTTTTTTACAGCCAAAAACAAAAAATATTAAAATAAGTATGTAGCCGTATTTTTTCAAAAACAAACATAAAGTTATAAAATTATTTTTAAAACCGTTGATTTACATAGGTTTATGTTAAATCAGTTAAATCTAATAAACCTGCTTAATTTGTTGAAGCGGCAATATTTCAAATTTTGTAGATTTAAAGAATGAATACTTACAACGAACAAATAAAGCATTTAAAAAAAGACAAAATCCTAAAAAAAGTAATTGATAAAGTAGGTCCGTTAGAAACAAGAAGTAGTAGCGACCTTTACCTGTCTTTGCTCAAGGCCATTGTAAGTCAACAATTATCCGTAAAAGCTGCTGACACTATTTGGAACCGCTTTTTAAAATTATTTAAAGACAATTACCCTGAACCCGAAAAACTTTTGAAGTTGAAAGATGAAAAATTGCGGGCTGCCGGACTTTCCTTTCAAAAGGCGGGATATCTTAAAAACATAGCACGCTTTTCGATTGAACAAACTCTGGATTACAAAAAACTAAAAAGCAAAAGCGATGATGAATTGATAGAGTATCTGGTAAGTATTAAAGGAGTGGGGCGGTGGACCGTGGAAATGTTACTGATGTTTAGCCTCGAACGATCAGACGTATTTCCGAAAGACGATTTGGGCATACAAAATGGAATAAAAGCTCTGTATGGCATCACAACTGTTAAAAGAGAACTGTACAGCGATATGGAAACAATTGCCCAAAAATGGAAGCCCTTTAGAACGCTTGCCTGCCGCTATATTTGGCGATACAAAGACATGAATGTGATGGCCTAATCAATTCGAGTAATTGGCTATAAAACAATAAAACCGTTAAACGTTCGTTACTTTAAAAAACAAAGCAATGAAAAAGAAGATCACCATTTTGTTTGTATTATGGGTATGTTTTTCTCTACAACCCTTCAATGCACAGGAATCTAAAATCACCATTGGTATTAATGGAGGCCCCAACCGCAACCAAATGGTGGGTAACGACTTTGCGAATCGTATTTATGGCGCCGCTTTCCGTTTTGCAGCAGGGGCAACGGTTGAATATAAATTAACAAAAAGAATTTCGGCTTTTTCAGGCATCAATTACGAGAAAAAAGGGATGTCGGTTAAAAACATTATCGTTACAGACATAGCCGGTACTAATGTTGGTAAAGGCGAGATGAATATTTTTTTAAATTATCTGGTGGTTCCTTTAACGGGCAAACTATATATTGGAAAAAAAGTAAAGGGATTTTTGAGTGCCGGGGCCTATGGAGCCTATCTTTTAAATGCTCGCTCAGCTTCGGGAGGAACCAATATGGCGCCCTATTCTCAGGACTTAACCACTATCTATAAAAGAGCAGATATGGGGCTGCTAGGTGGAATTGGAATGACGGTGCCTTTTGGAAAATTTAATGCTTTGCTGGAAGCGCGCTATAATCATGGACTTTACAATTACGGCACTTCAAAATTATTTAACGGCCAACCAATAAATAACACCTCAATTAATTTGATGTGCGGAATTTCTTATTGTCTCGGAAAATAAAATAATAAGCGACCGCTTAAAGCGCTAGTTCCGATTTTTAGAAGCCATTTCAATTCTTCCGTCATCGTTGTAAATAATCAGTTTTAAGTGTTTTGGCGTGTCGCCCTCAATTACAATTTTAAACGAATCATTTCCAACAGGAATAAATTCCTGCCTGTTAACGGCCTGCATGCAATAGCGAGCCATGCCACTTTTTTGAAAATATAATTTACCGTTTTCAAAACTAAGTGTATTAATTCCATAGTTGCCGGCAAATACCTTTAAAATTGTGGTATCAGCGGCAAACGGATGATTGGTGGCTTTTAGATAATTTAATTGCCACATCAGATTGTTTAAGGCAGTGCTGTCTTTGCAGGCAGCCATAGCAGCTCCAAAAATTTTAAATTCAGCTACTTCCAGTGCATTGTCTGCTTCCGATTTTATATCGGGTACCACCCCTTTGCCTTCCCAGTTGCGTTTTGTAACAGGGTCGGTCACATTACCAAATGGAATATCGCATACAAAGCCATTGCTAAGCGGTTTGTAAGTAACGGTGTGTGCACCGCCGCGCGTAATTTCGCCAACAATTAATGCCCGTTTTAAATTCTGTAAACTGTACGCCAAACCTTCGGCTGCCGAAAATGTTTTGTAGCTTGTTAAAATAAAAAGTGGAATGCTGTGTAAAGACACACTATTGGTGTCGGGCACTGTCCAAAAAGGAATGGTGCTGTTTTCACTCCGGATATAAATATTGGCAATGTGCGTTTTTGATTTAAAAAAACGACCGGCAATATAGTTTACCATCTCGGGCGAACCCCCTTTGCCGTAGCGCAAATCAATAACAATGGCACGTGTACCCGAAAGCATCTTTAATGCAGCGTCGGCGGCGGCTTTGGAATATTTGTTGAATCGTGAAAAGGCGCTGATTTCAAGGTAACCAATGTTGCCACTTAAAATTTCGGCTTTCTTAAATCCATAGTTTTTAGATTTTTCAAGTTCCAGCTTTTCATTCACCATTTTGGGCACATCCTCAATATTTCCCGAAACTTCATCGGCCAAAGCAGGATTGTATTCCACATGAAAATGTTCGTCTTTTTGAATGCTGTTAACGTCTGCGGTTAGCATTCCGGCCAGTTCGTAAGGGTCTTCAATGCGGTTGTAAAAACCTTCCTCGTAGCGTTTTTTTAAGTACGCACTCATTTTTAGGGCTGATTCTTTCGAAACATAAAACTTAACCAGTTGGTTGCTCAGACTATCCACAATAACTCTTGTGGATATGGAATTCAGCACACCCTGTGACTTTACAGACCCAACGCTGAAACTTAAAAACAAAACAATAAAGGTCCGAAAGACTTTTAATAACGGTAAAGAATATTTTTTAGAAAGCAGCTTTACAACCATAGCGTTCAATGAGTCAACACCCTACGAATAAAGGTAAGAATAAATTGCTAAGAATAATTCTGATTTTTATGCTTACTGCTTACTGATGAAAGTCATTAATTCCTTTACAAACGCAGTATTTAAAGGTAAATCGGGATTGGTGTAAATCGGTTTTTGAATTTCCTTATCCAGAGTGTTGCAGTCTTTCAAAACATGATTCATATCCGGAATAATTTTTAATTCAGATTTTGGTAATGCCTTGTGTAATAATTCAGCATCGGTTTCCTTCACCTGCATGTCCATATTGCCCTGTAAAATTAGCACCGGAATTTTAAGTTTTTTTATTTCTTCCGCAGGGTCGTATTTAAACCAGGAGTGCATGTATGGCTGAATGCTTGGGCGCAGGTAGGGATAAAAAATGGTTGGCACATTTGGAATGCTGTCGCCCTTTTTTACTTTATCCAGCATCGGAAAAACTATCATTTTAATGTTGTCGGGCACCTTACTAAATTGTTCCTTAATTATAACATCGGCGGGTCTTCCGGCACCGGCAATAGATATAAAGGCCTTTACTTTTTTATTACTATTGGCGGCAAGCATTCCTATTAGGGAACCTTCGCTGTGTCCGGCCACAATAATGTTTGTTAAACGT
>JADLED010000180.1 GCA_020846335.1 Bacteroidia bacterium | reverse complement strand
GAAACAACACTTCGTAAAACACCGAGGCCGCCAGGTAAGAACCTTCCATGGATGGGTGACTTTGGTCGGGCTGATACAACTCCAGCGAAGGAGTAAGTGAAATTGATTTTCTGAACGCCTCACCTACGGGCGATAAAATTCCTTTTAACGAATCGGCAAACAATTTGTAAGAAGCCTTTAACCTGTCCTGCATGCCTGAATAGGTGCAAATGGGTGGATAAAACGGGCAATTGGAAGCGTCGCCGAATTTTCGTCCCCATGTTTCGTAAAACACTGTGGTGCCGCAGGGGTTGTTACTTTTTACCAAACTATCCAATCGGATAGCATAAGGCAGGGTTTGTGCGGTCACCTGGTTTGGAGAAAATGAGGGTTCCTGGCTCTGCGCCTGAAGGATAACGTATTTCCATGGTAGTCCTGTAATTTTTGATATGCTCACCGCATCGGTGCAATGGTTGGCAAAGGTGTAACCACCGGGACAGTTGCTGTCGGCAATTAAGGTGTCGCCGTTGGCTTTGGCAATATCGCTTACCAGTTGCGGTAAATTGTTTACATACGTGTAGCTGTTGCCAATAAACAGCACTTTAATTTTTTTTGAAGGTTGGGCAACTAAACCCAAAGTTGCCAAAAGCACAAATAAGGTGTGTATTTTTTTCATTGCGATTAAAGGTATTAAATAAAAAAACACAAAACCGGCTCAATTACTGAGCAGTATTTATTTACAGTTTAAGGTGCCTGATAACTTAGCGAAGTAACAAAGCTAAATGATGTAATTGAAAATTTCCCAATACTTAAAGGTTGATTCCTTTTCCATTTTTTACGGTTAAATTAAAATTATTATCTACCGTTAATCCGTACTTTTTGGGGGGAGTTTACACACCTGTTAGCACCAGTTGTTAAAACTTTGTCTTGTCACGTTTACAATACCAGTTGGGGTCGCACTCTGTCAAAACGCATCCTCCAGAATAATTGTTTTCAAACCACTCATTGGTACCTTTAGTGTCAGTGAAAACTAACTCGCCGTAAACTATAGGAATAACCTTGTCCTTTTTGTTGCATTTAGGGCAGGTTTTATTATTTTCACTTTTGTCGTAACGACAGGGCTTAGGAAGTTTGAGATAAATATTTGTTATTTGATTAGCTGTAACATTTACGAAAAAGCTAGTGTCACTGTAACCTACATAAATTACAGTTAATAAATGTCTGCCTGGAAGAACGCTGTCAATTTTAAAATTACCATTAATGTCGGTCGAAGCACCCTTTTTGAATTTTATACCGACTGATGCAAATGCTAAACCGGCTTTTTCTTTACGGTCATAAATTTGCCCTGATATAACTCCATATTGTCCGTAAAAAGTTTTAGCAAGAAGAGCAAATATTATAATAATTAATGTTCGCACGGATTTGTCTATGATTAGTTTAAGTAGTGTCTTGTCACAAATGGTACTAAAGGTTTAGGGGCTGGCGGAGTTTTTGCTTTGCGCTCCAGAAACTTAATATTAAAGATAATGATTTTATTTAGATAAATTTTCTTAAGGCTAGCGATTGAAGACCGGCTTCAGCCGACAAATTTTCCCCGCGATGCCCGGCGCGGGCGCAAAGGAAAAATAGTCGCCACGACCCGTGTTAGCGGCTGCTTTCCCGTTTTGCTATGTCGTCAATCACATGTGTATTTGAAATCGTGTCGTGCCATGCTTTGGCGTCGGCTCCCAACCCTAAAGACAGGTATTCGAAAGGTATCCACCTACACAAAGACCTTACCAATGCAGTTTTAATAGTAATTCTATTTCCATTATAATCCACCACCATAGTTTTGGTAATATATTTTCCTACCGCTTTACCAAAGAAATATTCCATAGGTATACGATATCCACCAACTACAATTATAACCCTTAATATTTTGACAGGTGTTTTGAAATCAATCAGATCTTCTAAACGGAAGGTGATCTCCATTAGTAAGGCTATAATTATGAGATCAACAATAAAATTTATCAGCCTCTTCCTTTTAGAGGACTCAACTATTGCAGGCATGCTAACTAATATTTGATTTATTAAAAATATCTAACTTTACTTTAGTGGGTTCTGTTATACTTATTGTACTGTCATACAGTTGCCGCTAACTGCCATCTACTCGCTAAAAACTTTCGCCAATCTGGTAAATTTTGTAAGATTGGCTAAATAAACTCACCTTTTTCGGAACAACTAAAATTAAGCTTTTTAGCATAACCTATCAAATGCAGAACCTATTCTTTAAAGGCTTCATAATCCAATTGTTCTGTTTTCATTTTAAGTCAATGTATCGTTTTTATCTTGTTTGACACACTTTACTTTACATTCTCCCAAGTTCACTTTCATTAAAACCCGCTTACCCTGCTTTAAAGCCGAGTCACTTTCCATTAATGCTCCTCCACTCCACTTTAAAGTCAGCTTAAATTAATTAAAGCTTAACCCCTTTCCTTTATGTATCAGTGTTTTTTGCAGCATACCATGCCTTCAAATTTAGCGGACTAAGCACCTGCTGAAAGTTTTGGTTATTAAACGATTATTGATTTTATTTGAATGGCGTTTGAAACCAAACCGGATATGGAATACCTTGTAGTTTGTATAGTTGCGCTTATTGGCTCGGCCCTCACCCTGTTTTCGGGTTTTGGTTTGGGCACCATTTTGCTGCCGGTATTTGGTTTGTTCTTTCCCATTCCGGTGGCTGTGGCCTTAACAGCCGTGGTGCATTTCCTCAACAACATTTTTAAATTATTTCTTTTGGGCAAACAGGCACATTGGCCAACGGTGTTACGCTTTGGTTTACCTTCGGTAGTGGCTGCATTGGTAGGAGCAATTTTACTCAGTTCACTAAGTTCCTTATTCGAAATTTGCGAATATCAACTGTTTGGGAAATTTTTTTATGTAACGCCGGTTAAACTTGTTATTGGTCTTTTGTTGATTTTGTTTTCACTCTTCGAAATAGTACCTGCCCTTGCCAATCTTAAGTTCGACCGCAAATACCTGCCGCTTGGTGGCTTGTTGAGCGGTTTTTTTGGTGGCCTGTCGGGCAATCAGGGCGCACTTCGCTCAGCCTTCCTAATTCGTGCAGGCCTTGCAAAAGAACAATACATTGCCACCGGCGTGGTAATTGCCTGCATGATAGACCTTACGCGCCTGAGTGTGTATTACCAACAAATTTTTTCAGGCGAATACTTGTCAAACTTGCCTTTGCTGGTTTGTGCGGTACTGGCCGCCTTTATTGGTGCCTATGCCGGAACGCGCTTAATCAAAAAAATAACCATCGAATCGCTTCAAAAAATTGTGGCAGGGGCCCTCATTCTCTTTGGCATTTTACTCGGTGCCGGAATCATCTAAAAACTTTAGTGGCCGTTTTACATTTATTAAGAATTGTGGGCAAATCTGTCGTCAAGTTTTTTTCCTTGTCCCTCTTAAAACAGTTATATTCGTGCCTTAATGGGCAAAAATTTAGTCATCATTCCTACCTACAACGAAATCGAAAACATCGACAAGATGGTTCGGACGGTGTTTGCATTGCCTGCCGATTTTGAATTGCTGATTGTTGACGATGGATCGCCCGATGGCACTGCGGCACATGTAAAAAAACTTCAGGAGGAATTTACCGGTAAACTGCACATCGAAGAACGCAAAGGAAAGCTGGGACTCGGAACTGCCTACATACACGGCTTTAAATGGGCACTGGCCCGCCAATACGATTATATTTTTGAAATGGATTGCGATTTTAGTCACAATCCCAACGATTTAATACGCCTGCTTGCCGCCTGCGAAAAAGGTGCAGACGTAGCCGTTGGCTCAAGGTACTGCAAAGGTGGCAAGGTAAGCAACTGGCCGGTGGGGCGCATTTTAATGAGTTACTTTGCATCGGTATATGTGCGCATGGTGTTGTGGATACCGGTGACCGATACCACAGCGGGTTTTAAATGCTACCGCCGCAGAGTGCTGGCCGGCATTGATTTGGACCAGATTAAATTTATGGGCTATGCCTTTCAGATTGAAATGAAATACCGCGCTTATAAAAAAGGATTTAAAATAGAAGAAGTACCCATTATGTTTACCGACCGCGTATTAGGCGTGAGCAAAATGAGTACTAAAATTTTTAAAGAAGCATTTTTAGGTGTGCTTCAAATGCGCTTTTCTACCAAATAATCTGCAATCACTTATCGTGATTTATCAATTTCAGTATCCACCTTTTGCCTCCAAATAATCATCCAACATGTATCTATCTTTTTAAAGGTGCCCCAAATTGCATCACACCCCATTTACAAACCGGCTCCGCTTTGTTAAACACATACACACAGATGCGTTAAGATAACTTGCGGTTTGGGTTATAGGTAACTAAATGGCACAGCAATCCAGGTATCTGTTAAGCAACAGACCATGAATCATGTGGAAATGCAACCGGGGCTTTCCTTAAAAATGAATTTGAATTGGATTAAATTTTAACGCGAACCAAAAGTCCGCGCTAAAATTATCTTTGTGTTACTAAGTGATTACCTAAATATGGCAACAGTTCCTTTTTTATCGAATTTATTACCGTCTTTGCCTTCGGCTTTAATCAGGTAAAAGTAGGTGCCATCCGGAACCTCTTTGCCGCTGAAATTTTTACCATCCCAGTTAATGTTGCCGGTGCTGCTTATTTGATAGAACACCTCGTTACCCCAGCGATCGTATATGCGAATGGTAATACTTGACAAACTCGACCCTATCAGGAAAAACTCATCGTTTACCTTATCGCCATTAGGTGTAAACACATTTGGTATCACCATTTCCGAAGGAATTTCAACCTGAATTAATTTTGTAATGGATTGCCCACAATTGCCTTTACTAAAGTAAGCGGTTACGGAATAAGTACCCGACATGTTATAAATAGTAGCCGGCGAAATGGTTGCCGATGGTGTTGTGGAATATGTACCATTACCAAATCCCCACACAGTACTTATACCAAGCCCGTTGGGATCGAGTGAGGTTCGGGCAAGATTTGTAAATTTAACCGGAAATGGCGCAAAACATGAATACGGATCGGGTTCAAAATCTGCATTTAACGTGCCATTTGACACACTCACCTCGCCCACCGAGGCACATCCATTAACCGTGTTTGTTACCAAAATTTTGTACTGCCCAATAGTGGTGGTGGTTAGTACAGCATTGGTAACTCCTGATACAGCGCTTATTTGTGGCAGTTGCCAGTGGTAGGCTAAATTGTTAATTGGCAATTTAATAATCGGTGTAATGTCCACACTTTTTGCACCACAATCCAAAATAAAAGGTACCGTTGGTGAGGTAACTGCAGGGTAAACACGTCCATCGCCAATACTTATAAGCGTTTGAGAAGTGCAGCCATTGTTCAGGTCTTTGGCAACCATGGTGTATTCGCCAACAGTGGCAGCCACGTAAGTAGAACTTACCTGCATGGGCGTTTGTGGCGATGGCCCTTGCCATAGCTCAGCCACAGGTATGCCGGGTTGAAACACCGAACCCGGTGGCACGCCCGATGTGCTGCTATTGGTGAGCATAATGGTTGGTGTGTTGCAGGTAATAGAAGATGTGGCAGCATAAATCACGGCATTAGGCCGGTATATGTTTTGAGTAATGGTAACAACCGTGGTAGTAATACAGGTGTTATTGTTATCTGTAAGCGTTAAAGTATAACTACCCACTACCGTGTTGGTGGCTTTGGCTGTATTGGTTTGCACACTAATGGTACTGGTGGGGAAAATTCCGGGAGTGCCAACAAAAGCCCACTGATAACTGATATTAGGTGTTTGGCTAATGCCCTGCAACACAACCCCGGGATTATAACAGGTAAGCGTTCTTTGTGGAATGCGCACCGAATCAAGCGCTGGCCCGAAAGTATTTGAAAGCACTGAAACAGGAATACGGTTTTCACACAAACTGTTATTGTCGCGGGTTACCATGGTATAAGTACCCGGTTGTATTATTGAAAATATAGGCGCAGTTCCTATAGGCACAGAATTTGGCGCAGTGGGCGAAATCATGCCATAAAGCAGGGTGCCACCCGGAGGCGAGGTTTGTCCATTTATAATGTTGATAGTAGCTACACTTTTTGTGCCACAACCTAATGTAAAATTTTGCGGACTTACAATGGTGCTGCTCGGAAAGCCCTGATTGGACGCCACCGTAAATTGTTTGCAGGTAGAACAACCATTAATTCCGTTTACCACACAATAATTGTAAATGCCCGGCCCCCCCGGCAAATACGTTGCAAACGAAGAATTAGAACTATAAGTGGCATTGTTGGGCGCTGTAATTATTTGATTAATATTTACCGAAGGCGTGGCCACAAGTGTCACCGTAGTAATGGTATTGAGCACGCAGGTAATGTTTTGAAATGTAGGTGTAATCACGCTGGTGGGTGCAATGGTGTTTTGCCCAATTACAAAGGTTTTAGAATCGCGGCAACCCGAACTTGTATTCAGTGCATTGCAAGTCCAGTTACCCACACCGGTCATATCTATGTCGGCCACCGAATTATAAATTGCTGGAATAAGTCCGTTGGTCCAAGTGTAAGTAATTGTGGCATTGGCGGCATTGTTGGCTGTAAGCGTAATGGTTGGCTGATAACAGGTAATCGAATAAACGCCTGCAATTGGTGTAATCGTAAATTCGGCCGGTGCTGGTTTAGGTAAAACACTAAAATTGGCAATTGTTTTGCAGCCACCCGCCGCAGTAATGGTGGCCGAATAGGGCCCTGGTGTTATCACCCCATTCACCGAAGTTTGTGTGGAACTGTTGATGCCATTGGGTATGGTGGACCAACTGATGGTATAGGTCGGAGAGGCATTGGTTGGTATAAAAGTAAGTGCCAGATTAATAGCACTGGTATTGCTGGTACAGGTGGTGTTGGTAAGTGTGGGCGCAGACACAGGAACTGGATTAACCGTAACGTTTGAAGTAGCACTTTGTGTTAAGGTGGCGTTTACCGTATTAACGCCCGTTGCAAAAATGCTGTAGGATGTAGTAACTGTTGGCGAAACAATAAATGTGGGTGTGTTGGACGTGTAATTTCCCGGCATTAAAGAATACACCACATTGGATAAACCACTGGGAGTGTTGGTGGTAATGGCTACCGTGCCACCCTGACAAATAGTGGTGTTGCTGGTTACCAGGCCACAATTGGTATCGCCGGTACCACCAAATTGCGAAAATAAAATGTTTTGAGGCACGTTGGCAAAGTTGGTAATTAGCACAAGATAATACTGCCCGGTAACACCCGACACGATGTTCAAGGTTTCTGTGTAGCTGGCCGAATAACTGCAATCAATGGTATTGGCCGCTGTTAAGCTGTTACATATTCCGGCAAGCGAATTAAAAGGTCCCCAACAAATAAAATCAACATCCTGCCCCGGCCCGGCCTGACTGGTGGTTACACCCTGAATTAAAATATCCAAACTTCCTGAATTACCAATTTGCAGATAATACCATGCAGGATTTGGTTGTGTGCCAAGGCAACCGTAATTAGGCCCCGGTCCCGCCGTTGTAGAACCTGTGGTGGCCGGAAAAGTTACACCCGATACGCCACCAGCACAAAAGGGTTGAGCAGTTTGACAGGTGGTTTGTGCGCCCGCATAATAGGCAACAACAACAAAGATTAATACAATTAGATTTTTCATAAGCAGAAATTTTATTAATGTTTGTTATACAAATACCTTACCAAACTTTTAACTTATTTTTAGAACTATCTGAAAAGGCTGATGTTTCCTTTAGTATTAAAGGCATTGCCGTCTTTTCCGGTAGCTTTTAAAATATAAAAATAGGTTCCCTCCGGCACCTCTTTACCATACTGGTTTTTACCGTCCCATAAAATATTACCGGTGTTGCTTTCAAGTTCATAAATCTTATGCCCCCAACGGTCGTAAATCAACATGTTTATTTGATCCAGATTATTGGCATGTAAAAAGAAAACATCATTCACGTTATCGCCATTAGGTGTAAACACATTTGGTATTTCGAGTTTAGACGGAATTTCCACCATTATAATTTTACTTTGTGTGGTGGCACATTCACCTTTGCTGATAAATGCAGTAACAGTATAGGTACCCGATTGCAGGTAGTTTGTTTGCGCTGTCAAATCCGCCGATTTGGTAACGGTGTATGTACCATTTCCAAAATGCCAAACCGTGGTAATGTTGCTGTTATCAATTGAAGAAGCCGAGGTATTGGTAAACACCACTTCCAAAGGCGCATAACCCGATTCGGTGCTTGGTTTAAATCCTCCTTTTAATATGCCATTCACCACTTTCACTTCACCACTTGAGGCGCAACCATTTACTGTATTGGTTACCAAAACACGGTACACTCCAGTTTTATTAGTAACTAACACCTGTTTGGTTAAGCCACTGGTAGCTGCGCCTGATGGCACCAACCAACTGTAATTATAATTTGCGGTTGCCCCACTCACCAAAGGTTGAATGCTTACGCTAGTAGCACCACAATCCAGAGTAAAATTAGCCGGAGCACTCGGCACATTTACCGATGGATTTATGCGATCGTCGTTTACAGCAATAACAGTTGAAGACTTACATCCGTTGTTTAAATCCAGCGCAGTAAGTGTATAATTGCCCACCGTGGCAGCCAAATAAGTTGAACTCATTTGTTCGGGTGTTTGTGGACTTGGTCCCTGCCACAAATAACCCACCACCGGCAACGACACCGGAAACTGACTACCCGGCAAAATTCCGGTAGAACTATTGTTGGTAAGCACCACCGTGTTGGTTTTGCAGGTAATTGCAGGCACTACTCCATTGTTAATGGTAGCCTTAGGTGGAAAAATATTCTGTAGAATACTCACCACCGTTGTGGTTTTACAAGTATTGTTATTATCGGTTAATGTGAGTGTGTAATTGGCCACTAAAGTTGCGGTGGCAGAGCCCGTGCGGGTATTTACGGTGATGGTGCTGGTGGGCTGGTTGCCCGGTACCGCAGGGTAACTCCACACATAACTGGTGTTGGGTGTTTCACTAATGGCCTCTAAAGTTACCGATGGGGTGTTACAATCCAATACGGTTTGTGGTACAATTAAGGTGTCGATCGATGGCCCGAAGGTGTTTGAAAGAATGGAAACCGGCACGCGTGTTTCGCAAAAACTGGTATTGTCTTTGGTAATCACCGTCCATGTGCCCGGAACATTTACCGTATAACTTGAAGCCACGTTTAAGTTGCCTGATGGTGTAACCGTTGAAGCCCCCGGTGGCAGTATGGTGTAAGACACTGGTCCGCCCGGAGGCAAAGAGGTGCTGCCGTTTGTAATGTTAATGGTAGCCACACTCTTAGTTCCACAACCCAATGTAAAATTTTGTGGACTCACCACCAAAAATGTAGGAAAACCCTGATTGGACGCCACCGTAAATTCCTTACAACTGCTACAACCGTTCAAATCGTTGATTAAACAATAGGTGTAAGTGCCCGGACTACCCGGTGAATAAGTAGTAGAATAGGAATTGGAACTAAATGTGCCGCCCTGAGGTGAAGTAATCAAATGCGAAATATTGACGGATACAGAAGATTGCGCGGTTAATGTTGTGATAGAGCTTAAATTACAGGTAATATTTTGAAACGTTGGCGTGATAGCCGAAACCGGCACCGCTGTGTTAATGCCTATTGAAATGGTTTTGGTGCCAACACATCCAGAGGCAGGGTTAATAACCGTAATGGTCCAGTTGCCCAAACCGGTGTTGCTAAAAATTCCGGTGGGTCCGTTAACCGGTGCTGCCGAACCATTGGTCCAGGTGTAATTAAAACTGGTGTTGGCGGCACTAATGGTAACAGAAGGACTGTAACAATTGAGGATGTAATTAGGGCCCGATGGTGTAAGGGAAACACTTGCAGGTGTAGGGCTGGAGTTAATGGTAAATGTAGTTACGGTATAGCAACCACCGGTGGCAGTAATGGTGGCAGTGTAAACACCCGGCAATATCGTTCCGGTTAAAGCAGTTTGTGTTGGGCTGGTAATACCATTTGGAATACTCGACCAGTTAACCGTGTAATTGGGCACCGGAGTCGAAGGTGAAAAACCAAGGCCTAAATCAAAGCCATTGGTGGGATTTAAACAGGTGGATTGAGTAACAGATGGCGCCGCCAAAGGTTTGGGATAAACGGTTACATTGCTCACAGCAGTTTGGGTGACCGCCACACTGCTGCTGTTTAAACCGGTGGCATAAACCGTGTAGGCTCCCGAAGTGGTTGGATTAATTAAGAAAGTGGGTGTGTTGGAAGACAAACTTCCTGGATTTAAAGAATAAGTAAGGTTGGCCAGATTGCCCGAACTGGCGGCAATAATAGAGGCTGAGGTGCCAGCACACAGGCTTGGGTTATTCACGGTAATGCAACTTGGATTACAGGATAAACTGGCCGTGCCCACACTTTGAAAACTCACTAGAGTGTTTACTCCACTGTAGTTGGAAATGCAAATTATGTACTGCTGGCAGGGCAGCACGGCCAGCGGTGGTTCATAATTGCCGGCACTGCTGCCACTGGGTTGGTTGGCGGCCGATGCGATGCCCGTGCCTCCACTCGATGAGGCATTCCAATTACAGCGCACCGGTGGCAGAGTATTGTTTTGAATATTGGCACAGGTTAATGGACTATATGGCCACATGGCCCAATCGTAAAAACCCACCTGCGGGTTGGCACTGTTTCCGGCACCAAAAATAAATTCAAGATTGCCGGCATTGCCAATGGTAATTAATAACCACTGTGGCTTTAATTCGCCCGACAACAAACAGCCTGCGTTGGTGGAAGCTGGATTAGTAGAAGGATTGCTGATATTTGAAGGATTAGGAATATCGGGCACATTGCCCACGCCTGAAGTGGCGTTAAAGGTAAAGTTTGGGGTTGAACACAAAGGAATTGCGCTAATGCAATCGGCATTAATATTGGTTTGTGCCGAAATAAGATTGCAAAAAAACAAGGCTGCCAATAAATTATAAAATGGTTTCATCTGATTTTACTTAGCGGGTTATTAATTTATGAATGGCTGTAAAAACTTCGTCTGCTTTTAAATTGTTATATAGCATGTTGCCCTGGCAATCAAACAATAAATTAGATGTGGGCAGCAATTCCGGTTCAATGGCATTGGTGTTATCTAAAGGAATCAATTTGGTATTGCCATCTTTATTAAATACAATGGTTGTTTCGCCATTCCAACCGTTGCGGCAAACCGACACCATCACCAGTCCCTTTTCACCACCCTTTAATTTGGCAAATTCATACACACGCATGGCCTTATCAAAGGCAAGATTATTGTTGCGCTCCTCTTTATTATTAATACTCCAAACAGTTACACCTATAAGTTTGTTGTTTGTAGCAATGCCCTTTTCATTTATCATTTCGGTTAACTTGTTATAAAGGGAATTTTGAGCCTTTAATCCTAAAAATCCTGCTGTACATAAAATGGCTAAAAGTAATTTTTTCATATCGTTTACTGCTTTAACTTTCATCCAAATTAATTAAATAATGCTGAGTTTCAAATAAATTTATAAAGGGCTTTAATAAATAATTAATTTTGGGATGAAAGCAAGATAAAATTTAAAATTCATTTCGAAAACATGCCAAAACCACTCATTAATAAAGTTTGTTTGCTCGAAAAATTTCCTGGCAAAGGTGGTTGGACATTTGCCCGCATTCCTGAAATACTGCAGGACAAACATGCGCACTTTGGATGGGTAAAAGTGCGTGGAAGCATAGATGGGGTTGAAATAAGCAAGTATCACCTGATGCCAATGGGAAACGGTCAACTTTTTTTACCTGTTAAATCCGAAATTCGTAAAAAAATTGGCAAAAAAGATGGCGACAGTGTTCGTGTGATTTTGTTTGCTGATAATGAGCCATTGCATGTACCCGATGAACTCCTGCTTTGTTTGGCGGATGAACCAAAGGCCCTTAAATTTTTTAAACAATTGTCGGAAAGCGAACAAAATAACTACATCAAGTACATTTATTCTGCCAAAAAAGAAGAAACCAAAACCGAACGAATGGCCAAAAGCATTAACCGCCTGGCCAGGGCACTGAAGCTTTACGACATTGAAACCAAACAATAACTATAAACCATAAAACTCATGCGTCAAAAACTAAACATTATTACTTTGGGTGTTGCCAATATTGAGCGTTCGCTTAATTTTTACGAGAAGGGACTGGGATGGAAAAAATCTTCAGCCAGTCAGGGCGACATTACGTTTTTTAATTTAGGTGGAATGGTTTTGGCAATTTATCCCCGCGAGGAACTTGCAAAAGATATTACCATTGCCCCACAGGGTAGCGGCTTTGGCGGCATTACTCTGGCCATTAATGCT
>JADLED010000179.1 GCA_020846335.1 Bacteroidia bacterium | reverse complement strand
TTACCCACAACGACGGTTACATTAGCGGGCAGTTTTCGTTTGCCAACAACCTTATTATTGGTTCGGCTACCGATGGTGGCACCGGAACTATTACTGCGCTTGGCACTGGCGCTCAAACCTATTCGGTGCATTCTTCGGCTCCACGAACCTGTGTATTGGCCATAAATAAAACGTCAGGCGCACTAACTCCTAATCCGGGAACAAATATTTTATTGGTTCAGGGAATAAATCAAATAGCCGGTAATTTCACAGCTCCCGCCGGAACGCTTTCCGTGGGTGGTTCCTGGAACAATAGCACCGTTATTTATAATCATACAGATGGTGCCTTTACACACAATAATGGCTTGGTAATTTTTGAACCCTACTCAAATTGCTTTTGGGGAACTTATGGATTAAACATTATTCCTTCAACTTTGTTTTATGATGTAATGATGAACGGTGGAGGTAGCTGTGGAGTTTACGCTACTTTTACCATTGCCGCTAACGACACTCTGGAAGCATCCAACACTTTAACTTTTAATAATGGCAGGGTTAACAGCAATCATGTGGCCTGCCAATCAACTGTATATATTGTTTCGGGTTACGATGGTGGTAACAGTAATCTTATTTTAACTGGAAATAACTCCGGCATAATTGATGCCACTGGTGCCGCTGCGGTATACGATGGCCGAATAACGATTGCAAAAACAAATGCTTCAAAAATTGTAACCTTAAACTCAGCATTAGTAATGGATGGCGCTGGACAAAGTCTGGTTTTTTCCAAAGGTCGGATAATTTCAACCGCAGGTAATTTGTTAGAACTGGGAGATAATGTAACGGTGAGTGGTGCCTCAGACAGCAGTTATGTTTCCGGTCTAGTCAGAAAATCAGGCAACGATGCATTTGCGTTCCCGGTAGGAAAAACATCAGTAGGCGGCACTTACAATTATGCCCCAATCATCATCTCGGCTCCGTCAACAACCACCGCTCAATTTACAGCCGAATACTTTTTAACCAATCCCGACCCTTTGTATTCCATTGCTTCAAAAACTTCCAGCATTCATCACATTTCAAGTACAGAGTACTGGATTTTGGACCGAACAACCAGTACTGCCAATGTAAGTGTGAGTTTAACATGGGCTGCGCGCAGTGGTGGTGTGGTTTCTCCTGCTTCTGATATCACAGTTGCAAAGTGGGATGGTTCGCAATGGATTGATCAGGGAAATGGAGGAATCTTAGGAAGTGCTGCAAGTGGAACTGTAATTTCTTCGGGAGTTGTAACTGCTTTTAGTCCTTTTAGTTTAGGTTCAAGAATTGGTTTAAGTCCGTTACCGGTTGAACTTACAAGCTTCACGGCTCAATGCACTGATTCTGAAATTTTAGTTAAATGGGTGACTCAATCAGAATTAAATAACAATTTTTTTACTATGCAATCGAGTATTGATGGTAGCATTTGGACCAATATCGCGAAAATTTCAGGGAACAAAACCAGTAATCAAACTAAAAATTACGAATACTCAGTTTCAAAAAATGAATTTGAATCCAATCCGGTTTATCTTCGCTTAAAACAAACCGATTTTAATTCAACCGAAACTGTTTTCCCTTCCATTTATCTTGCCCCTTGTAAAGAAAATAATAACTACACTTTCCAAATCTATCCAACACCTTCCAGCGATTATTGTTATGTCGAATCAAATTCTTACATAAATAATTTTACCGTTTACAATTCATTAGGGCAAGTGCAAAAAACAGAAATACAAAGTTTGAGTCCGAATAAAATAAAACTAAACATGCAAGCACTTGTAACAGGAGTTTATTACCTCCAATTATACAGCGATGGTCGTATTCATTCGATTAAAATAGTCAAATCTTAATCCTACCAAATTATCCCAAATGAACATAGGTTTGGAAAAGAACCATTCTTGATTATAAACGCTGTTACAAAACAGACATCTGGATTTTTTATAAAAAAATAAAAATTATAGGCTTTATGGTTTTACTTCAATTATGGAATAATTATTCGCTTATATTTGTAACGTGAAATTAAAAGATCCAAAAAAAACAGAACTCATTTATGCCGCTACACTCAGGCTGGTAAAGCAACACGGACTTACAGCACTGAACATGGCGGCCATTGGCAAAGAAGCCAAATTGGGAATGGGCACCCTATACGTTTATTTTAAAAGCAAGGAAGAACTTATTAATTCGCTTTTTAAACATTTAAAACAACTCAATACGGCCCGCATTTATTCTTCGGTAAAACCAAACGCACCGTTTAAAGTTAATGTGAAAGAACTTTACGATAATTATATCTTTAACAGGGTTAATTTTTATGAAGAGCATTTTTTTATTGAGCATTGTTCGGGCTCTCATTTTTTGGATAAAGAAGCACGAAAGCTGGATGAGTCAGCGTTTACAGGTGTTTTTGAATTACTTAACCGTGGCAAATCGGAATTACTGGTGAAAGAAATCGACAATGCACTGCTTATCGCTCACATGATGGGGAGTGCCAATGAACTGGTTAACTTTTGCATGCAACAAAAAATTAAAATAAATAAATCCTTTCTCGACAAAACATTTAGTCTTTGTTGGGACAGTATTAAAAAATAAAACAACAATTACAAGAATAATTATTCCATTAAAAAAACAAAATCATGAAAAACACAGCATTAATCACAGGTGCTTCCAACGGTATTGGTCTCGAATTAGCCAGAGTTCACGCTTCCAAAGGCGGTAATCTTGTTTTGGTGGCGCGCAGTATTGACAAACTCAATGCTTTAAAAACCGAACTTGAAACAACCTATAAAATAAGCGTTTACACAATTGGCAAAGATCTTTCGCGAAAAAACGCCGCGCAGGAAGTGTTTGACGAGTTGGCTAAAAAAAATATTACTGTTGAATACCTGATGAACAATGCCGGCTTTGGCGATTATGGCATGTTTTACGAAACCGATTGGAACA
This sequence comes from Bacteroidia bacterium, assembly GCA_020846335.1. Lineage (GTDB taxonomy): Bacteria > Bacteroidota > Bacteroidia > B-17B0 > Aurantibacillaceae > Aurantibacillus. Next base: position 760 of record JADLED010000179.1, on the reverse strand, counting down.
AAGAAGAACAGATGATAAACCTGAATGTTACTGCACTGGTGCATTTCACAAAACTTTTTGTTAAAAGCATGGCGGCCAATGGTAAAGGCAAAATACTGAATGTGGCCTCCACCGCCTCATTTCAACCTGGTCCGGGCATGGCCGTATATTTTGCCACCAAAGCCTTTGTGCTTAGCTTTTCAGATGCCATCAATAATGAATTATCAGACAAAGGTGTTACCGTAACTGCACTTTGCCCGGGTGCCACCGCCAGCGGTTTTCAGGAAGCAGCGGCCATGCAGGGCAGCAAATTGTTCGAAGGGAAAAAACTTCCAACATCAAAAGAAGTGGCAGAATACGGCTATGCCGCCATGTTAAAAGGCAAAGCGGTTGCCATTCATGGTTTTATGAATATGCTAATTGCCACATCGGTGCGATTTTCACCACGTCCAATAGTACTCAAAATCACGCGCAAGCTCATGCAAAAAGCAATGCACTAAGCGTCTAACATTTTTTTAATTCGCTCCAAATACACTACCCCTATTGGGGGTAAATTAAAGCCATTTGCCGAATTACAGAGGCATTCCTTTAGCAATAGGGTGCCTCTTTCGCAATCTTCATTATATTTGGTTAAAATTCCATTTATATGAAAAAAGTTTTTTTGTTACTTTCTTTCGCCGCTGTATTTTCAGCTTTTAAATCCGACGATAATACATCTTCGCCACTGTGGCTGCGTTATCCTTCCATTTCTCCTGATGGAAGCACGATTGTGTTTACTTAC
>JADLED010000178.1 GCA_020846335.1 Bacteroidia bacterium | reverse complement strand
TCACATTTTCATTTAGTATATCGTTTGCAGCGGTGAAATCAAAAGTTCTTGAATACAATTGCCTATTCTCCTCATAAACACTCTTAACTGTTACTTTATCAAATGCTTTGAGCCAAAGCAATCTTCCAACACCCCGACAACCCAAAGCTATTTTATACTCAGAATCTAAAGTTTGGAAGGAGTTGTAATTATCAGTATTAAAGCCAACTCCATTATCTAATATTTCAAAACCAATAATGTCTGGCTTAATATCCGAATAATTGGTCACTTGTGATGAACGCAAAATTCTAATTGTAATAATTCCCTCAAAGGTTGAAGATTTACTATTCAACTTCATTGCGGTGTCTATAGAATGAATAGAATTTACAACTGCTTCAAATAATGGATAAAGAACATTTGTTAATGGCAAGTTAGTGTTCCTTAAGCGACCTTTTAAACTGGTATTTAAGTTCATTTAATATAATTTTTTTTAGTTTACTTCAAATTTATTCGTATCACAACAAATATGTAAATACAGTCTTAAAGTCCTTTACATACCATGTATTTCAACTAGTGAGTCTTTGTCTGATTTAAATATCTTTTTCATCTATTTTATTTAAACAATTATTAAGTAACTAAAACATGCCATGTTCTCAGATGCCCCTAGGCACTCAACAGCAGCCATACCCCCACCCTTCCCATTCTCTTCTAAATAAATTTTAATCAGTTATTAGGTTTACTCCCATAAATATAAAAACAATTTCCCTCAATTGCCAAAATCTAAACTATTTAGGTGAAATGTATTTAAGTACTTGCTCAATTAATCGTTTTTAATCCATAGTGTTTACATACACTATTTTTGTAGAAACGGTCGGATAAATTACCCGAGCATTATCCTTACGATTATTGAAACTGAAAAGTTGAACATTTATCTTTTACAATGGTAATGGTTCCGTTCCAGCTATAGGTTCCGTCGGTGGCAGAAATGGTATGTGTGCCTATGCCTAAATTCGCTGTTACACATCCACTGGCGCCGCAACCGGGGTTAGACGCGTAATAGGCGGTAATTGTACCAACGGTTACATTGTCAACTTTAACCGTAATTTGACTAACCAAAGAGTTCGTTGTCCACAGGGTTAATTGACCTGTGGCTGCTTTCACCGTAAATAATTTGGTGGCATCCGAAGTTTTGCTGCCTTTTTTGGAGATAGCTTGCAGTTTAATTGCATAGGTGCCCGGGCTGGTGTTAGCATCCAATGTATAATCCACATTTTGCGAAGCGCTGGTTTGCCCATCAGGAAAAGTCCATTTGTAGGTTTTAGCGTCTATGGATTTATTATCGCACTTTACAATGTCACCCGCAGAGTATTCCGATTTGTCTAAGCTAAAGTCGGCCGCTGGTTGTTTATTACAGGCGCTAAATAAAAGGCTGCAGGCCAAGGCAAAGGTGCCGGTAATTTTTGCAGTATTTGCTGCTAAGTTTGTTTTTGTGTTTTTCATCATTTTATTTTTTTTAGAGATTTAATAGTAAATAGTAATTTCATTTTTTAGTTATAAATAAATAGTGCCAAAAGCTTTGCGGTTCCGTTCTGAATGTTGTTCCACCCATGGGCAAATGGCCTTGCTTTGCCGAACTAATTTTGTTTTTTAAACCCCGCATAACTGTTTCACATTTTCAAATTCCTGCTACAAACTAAAATCTGTCAGGTCAATTGGCTTTGTCTTAATTTGTAATTTCATTGTACGGTGCTAAATGTAAACTTCTAAAACCACAAAAACACCTGTGAAAACTACCAGTTTTTTTACCTGTGAAAGTTCACAGGTAGGCGGTTAAAAAAGGAAGTGTTTTTAAGCCTACTTTGCAGTAATGGTAATGCTTTAAGAGCCAAAATGGCTTTTTGCCAATTTATGCTATAACTATATGACTACTTTTTGAAGGGGACTCACAAAACGCCGGAAGCTGGCATAAAAAGTTTCTAAGCTTGCGCTTATAAATGTGTTTTTGTAAAACGGTTTACCACTCATCAAATAAAAAACCACGGTTCTCACCTACTGCGTAAGCACCCCACCGCGCGCGTTGGCTTGACAAAACACGGAGGAAATCGTTTTGCCTTGTCCCCGAAAGCTTTCGGAGTTTAATTTTTTTATCCTGAGCGATAGCCGAAAGATTGATTAAGAAGATTAAATGTGCCCAAACATCGCAGGCAACACAATTGCCATTTCTTTTAGGAAAGATGCCGGTTCAATACAACGAAGTCAGACGCTTCGCTCAACGTTTCTTGCTTATTAAACCAAGTCTGATGCCGGGTTTTGGGTGATTATTCCGGAAATAATATTTTTCGATTCGAAAATGATTAGTGCCAATACACATTATCACAAACTACACTTTGAAGTGTATTGCGCCATCACTCAATGGCACTTAAACTGCTCAAAAGTTTCCTTGCAGTTATTGCACTGGTAAAAAGCCTTGCAGGCGGTGGAGCCAAAGCGGCTGATGAGACTGGTATTGGCAGCATTGCAACGTGGACAATGCGGGTCGGGCATTCGGCCACCCATGGTTTTTATGCACGACGAATGTTGCGGTGGCGCAATGCCATACTTCCGTAATTTTTCGCGGGCATCCTCGCTAATCCAGTCAGTGGTCCAGGCCGGTGTGTAGGTTAAATTCACCTTCACATTGCCAATACCCTTTGCCGAAAGATTTTCCATAATCTGATCTTCAATCAGTTTCATAGCCGGACAAGCCGTGTAGGTGGGTGTAATGGTAATCTGATAATTGCCATTGGCGTAATCCACCCCTCTTAATATGCCAAGATCCTTAATCGTGATAACCGGAATTTCCGGATCAGGAATATCCGCAATCCACGCTTCTATTTCTTTAAATGTTGGCACCATGTGTGTGTGTGTGTTAGTAGTGCAAGGAATGCTTCCACCCCTTGCACCAATTATTTTTATCGCTTACCAGGTAGCATCGGGGTAAGCCCTTTGCAGGTATTGCATCTCCGATAAAATGTGCCCAAGGTTTTCGGTGTGTATGCCCTTGCGGCTGCCGGTTTGCATGTAACCATCCTCCGGCATCATCATTGTGGCCTCGCTCAATACATTTTTCAAATGGTTGTGCCATTGCGCTTTTACCGGCACCAAATCCACCGCAATGCCTTCGTGCAATAAAGCCATTTCCACTTCGTCCATCTCAAACAACTCGCCTGTGTACATCCACAATTCGTTAATCGCTTTTTGGGTGCGGTGATGGCTCTCGGGTGTGCCGTCGCCCAAACGAATTACCCAGTCCGAAGCGTGCTCCAAATGGTAACGCACTTCTTTCACCGTTTTAGATGCAATGGCCGCCAGCGTGGCGTCTTTACTTTTTTCCAGCTCACTGTACATGTACAACTCAAATGCCGACACAAACAATTGCCTCACAATAGTATGGGCAAAATCGCCATTAGGTTGTTCCACAATTAAATGATTGTAGTAATTAATTTCGGCACGGCGGTAGGCCAAATGGTCTTCGTTATTTCCCTTGCCTTCCACTTCAGCCGCGTATTTCAGCATGGCCTGCGCACGGCCTATCATGTCTAACGAAATGTTGGTAAGCGCCAGATCTTCTTCAATAAATGGCGCCTTGCTGCAAAGTTCAGACAAACGGTGACCCAGTATGAGTGCGTTATCGCCTAAACGAAGGCAGTAATTGTATAAATAATTTGTTGTAGTCATAACTGTTAGTTTAAATGTTTTTAGCGCCTTCAGGCATTAC
>JADLED010000177.1 GCA_020846335.1 Bacteroidia bacterium | reverse complement strand
TGGTAGTGGGCAGTGGCGCCATAGGGGTGGAGTTTGCCTATTTTTATGCCACCATGGGCACAAAAGTAACCATTGTGGAATTTTTACCAAACATTGTACCGGTTGAAGATGAAGATGTAAGCAAACAACTCGAACGTTCGTTTAAAAAACTGGGCGTTGACATAATGGTGGATTCGTCGGTGGAAAGTGTGGATACTAAAGGCGACCTGTGTAAGGTGAATGTAAAAACCAAAACAGGCAACATCACCCTCGAAGCAGAAATTGTGTTGTCGGCTGTGGGCATTGAATCAAACGTTTCAGGCATTGGCCTCGAAGAAACCGGCATTAAAACCGATAAGGGTAAAATTGTTACCGATAAATATTACGCCACCAATGTGCCGGGTTATTATGCCATTGGCGACTGTGTGGCCGGACAGGCATTGGCGCATGTGGCCAGCGCCGAGGGCATTACCTGTGTGGAAAAAATTAAAGGTTTGCATGTAGAACCTTTGGATTATAACAACATTCCGGGCTGCACCTATTGTCAGCCTGAAATTGCCAGCGTGGGTTATACCGAAAAGAAAGCCAAAGAAGCAGGTTACACGGTGAAGGTGGGCAAGTTTCCATTCTCGGCTTCGGGCAAGGCAAAAGCTGCCGGTGCGGCAGATGGATTTGTGAAACTGATTTTTGATGCCAAGTACGGCGAGTTACTGGGCGCGCACATGATAGGTGCCAACGTAACAGAAATGATTGCCGAGTGTGTGGCCGTGAGAAAACTGGAAACAACAGGGCACGAATTAATTAAAACCGTGCACCCGCACCCAACCATGAGCGAGGCCATTATGGAAGCCGCCGCCGCTGCTTATGGCGAAGTGATACATTTGTAGGGAATTATTATTTTGTATTAAAAGCCACGCTTGTTTGAGTGTGGCTTTTTTTATGGAGTTTTATAACCAACTCCGATTTAATCATGAGTCGTCAAATATTATTTAGTTTTGTGTATGATTTTGCCAAGCCCAAGCTTTCATTGTCTTCTACTTATTTTTCTTTTCTCCTGTTTTCATCATTCGGCACAAAGTAATAGGCAAACACAACAAACCACACAACAGTCGGCCTTAGACTTTTTTAATTTAAAGGATAAAAAACTACAACATAATTTTTTTCAAAAATTCGATTCCGCAAAAACACACGATAAAGTGTATGTATTGGATGGCCGCGTAGCCTTGGTGGAGATAAACCCTGCACTACTTAATCAGATTTTAAATCACGAAGTGGCCGAAATTTTGCGCGCGAATGATGACCGACTCAGCCGCTTGGGTTTATTTGCTGTTAGTGCGTCGTTTATTAGGTCCTCAGTATTTTTATTTCTACGCGTCTGTTTTTCTGATGCAATTTTTCCTTTTCTGTCTTGTCGCTTACTTTTTTTATTTGTGCGTCACCAACTACTAATTGCGTACTTCCATACCCTTTTGCCTCAATATTGTCTGCGGGAAGTAGTAATTCTTTTGTCAAATAGTCTACGATTGATTTGGCTCGAAGTTCAGATAATTTCAGATTTGATTCTTTTTTACCTCTGCTGTCTGTATGAGAGCTAATTTCAATTTTAAAGGAAGGGTGTTTTTGAATGAAGTCCGCGATTATTTTAATCGAGTCTTTAGATTGAGGCATTATTTGGCAACCACCACTCAAAGAAAACCAAATGTCCGGAGCAAGAATGATGTCGCCGACTTTGAAGTCTGAGTCTGTGAACTTTTTGTATGTCCTTTTACTTGTCTGTCCGCAAAGTGTCAAGGAAGTCAAAACACATATAATTGTCGAGATAATTATTTTTTTCATGTCCGTCTATAAATGCGTCCTAACGTTTGGCGAATAGACCCAGGCGGGCTTATGAAACATCACCTGTCTTAACCACCAAAGGTTATTTGAAGATACTTAGTTTTTTAGTGAGCCGCAAATAAATTGTCTGCCGCTTTAATGCGCGCGAGCGATGACCGAGTCCCCCGCATTGGGCGAATTTGCTGTTAGGTGCTGCTTTTAAGATTATTGGCCAAGGTTAGTAAGTCCTCTTGAGTCAAATTGTTTTTGTCGAAGGCATACATTAGAAGAACGTAAGAATTGAATGCAAAGGAAAGAACTCTAAGTCTTGCGTTATTAATCTCGGGGCTGTCTGAATTTGTATATTGAAGATTTATGTCGGTCGATACGCAATATTCATAGAAGTCTTTTTTTTGAACTTTTGGATTGTCGCGTTTTGTTGGATTAAAATTAATGAAGTAGGGCAACCACATTTGTTCGAATTTGTTTATACTCCTGATATGCAGTAAAGAGTCGCCTGTCAACTGAGATTTTTGATATAGATACATTGCGATTAATGGACTATTGTCGGTTTGTCCGTCAACTGCCTTTTGAATTAATATTTGCGGCTCCGGAATATTATTTCTTATTCCGTCTCGATCTTTTTTTGAAAACTCTTCGTTTTTTGGAAAGGTGTATTTTGAAACAAAATCGCGAAATATTTGAACGTCGACACGTTTCCAGTCTTTTATTTCTAACGTAGTTTTAATGTCGTTGAAGAAAATGCTCTCACCGTCGACCAAGATGTTTTTCGATAGACCGTGTTGTCGAGATATAAGAAAGTCTGTCAGTTTCATAGTGTCTGTCAAAGTTGCACCTAACGGTTTGCAGCTACTTACAGTTTTTTGTTATGTCAAGTTACGCACTTGCCTGCAGTTGTGCAAGCTTGTGCGAAAGAAGGCAGGTTTGAGCGTTAACCCGCAAAAAATTACCTTTGCTTGGTGTTAGCGTATGTTTTTGTCCATAATTAAGTCTATTTACAAGTCCCCACGTCAAATTGTAATTTGTCAGTTTGGATGTATATAGTTTTCATTGCTCTTCCCTTTTTGTTTGATTCTACCAATAGTGATTTCTTTACTAAAAGATATTCAGGTTCTTTTGGTAATGCCCTTTCCACAGGTGTTGTGGGTGATATGTATATTTTGTTGGGATCAGCTGAAAGCATAGGTCTGTATATTAAATGTATTAAACTGTTAGCAATTGTATATGTCCCGATAGCAAAAACAATTCTAGTTCGGTGGTCTGATTTATAATAAGCTTCATAAACGAATGTACAATTATTTCGCAATTTTAATTTAAAGACTAAGTCTTGCTCGTCTTTGCTGATGGAACTTGAATCAGAGTAATATTCATTTTCAGGTGAGGGTACTATAAAGTCTGGCGGAAGTAAGTCCGTATAAGGAAAAGCGGTAACATGCTTTACGGTAGAGTCAGTCGTGGTCTGTAACGTCTGCGCTTTTAAATCGTTAATAGAGATAAAAGCTATAATGGTTAAAGAAACTAATTTCATAATCTTGCTTATGGGTTGTCTTAAAATTACACATAATGTTCTGCAGCTACCCGAAGGGCGGGACTTTTACCGCAAAACTTGATTTGAAAAACGAATGTTTGATTATTCGCAATACTGTTTTTGGAACACAAAACCCCGCTTTTTGGGTAGCATATATGTAAAAGCAGTAGATTGCGTACCAATTATCACCTGTAGTACATAAATTTAAGTCTACCAAAAAAATGTAATATCATGATAACACAACCTACCACTTCCATGCCAAAATTATACATTGGTATCGATGTGCACAAAAAAAATTGGACATTTCATTATCAAACAGATTTGTTTGATGGGAAGACTATTACTCAACCAGCGAGCGACAGGTTATTAATTGACTGGGTTAACAAGCATTTTCCAGATCATCAGGTGACTTGTGCTTATGAGGCGGGCTTTAGCGGATATAGTGCTGCAAGAAGTTTTCAAAAACAGAATTGGAATGTATTAGTATTAAATGCAGCGGATATTCCTAGACCACAAAAACAATCTGTTGTTAAGAGTGATAAAATAGACTGTAGAAATATATGCAAACAATTAGCGAATCTAAGCGTTAAATCGATTATTATTCCAGAAGAACAACGAGAGCAATTTCGTACTCTTTTTAGAGGTCGTAATAATTCAGTAGAAGGATTGAGACATGTGAAATTACAAATCAAAAGTTTTTTGTTTTATTATGGAATTACTATACCAGAGCAATATGACAATCCAAATTGGAGTAAAGATTTTTTAATTTGGATAAAATCACAAGAACTTAAATATGAAACAGGTAAAACATCCATGGAGTTTTTATTAAGAAGGTATGATTTTATGAAGAAAGAGTTATTATTGATTTCGACCCAATTAAGGGCCTATGCAAGAAAACACTATAAAAATGATTATTACTTATTGATGAGTGTCCCAGGTGTTGGAGGAATAGTGGCAGTCTCGATCTTAGCAGAAGTTGGCGATTTAAGAAAATTTAATCGATTTGATGATTTAGCAAGTTACGTAGGGCTGGTTCCTGGAATATATGAGAGTGGAGAAACAAGTATAGTTAGGGGAATGACACCGAGAGCAAAAAGTCTTTTAAGAAGTTATTTAATAGAAGCGAGTTGGCAAGCCCTGAGAGTTGATCCAGTATTACAAGAGTATTATCGGAAACATTATGGAAAGAAGCCAAATAAAATTATTGTTAAGATAGCCAGGAAATTACTAAGTAGAATTCATGCGGTAATAAAAACTAATAAGACTTATGAAATTGGGGTAATAAAATAAATGTAAAAATAATTAAGCTTTTTAG
>JADLED010000176.1 GCA_020846335.1 Bacteroidia bacterium | reverse complement strand
TATCACCGTTTGACCGTTTAATTGCTATAGATGCAAAGGTGTGCCTGGCAATGTGACTGCTAATTTTTTTCTCAATTTCAGCATCATTTGCAATCTTCGAAAGATATTTGTTTACAAGCGACGTTTTTTTACTAACCTCCTTTTTATAGATTTCATTCTCCATTTCATCCTTACTGGATTTAAGCATAACTATTTTCTCATCCATCAAAGGCACAATCAGTTTTGACTTAGGTTTTTTTATTGATCTAAAATAATCGAGAATTATTTTTATTTGTGGTGTAATTTGAAACGAATTAAGCGCTCCTGTTTTTGCCATTTCATATTCTATCCGATTTTTTTTAATATCGCTCCAATGCAAGGTGAGCACATCTTCAATGCGAACCCCTGCCATATTAAATGACAATAAAAAAGTTTGCTGCACAGTTTTAATCAACGATGCACTTGGATAGTGTTGCTCCATAAATTTTTTTAATTCTTCAACAGTCAGTTTTTCTTTTCTTGCGGCTTTAACTTTAGGCATTGTATAGGCCTTAAAAATATAGTCTCCAACTCCAATCAATTGTTCTTTAATAGCCATATTAAAACAAGAGCGGATTCTTTTTAGATTTCCATATACAGTGGAACTTTCTAGTTTTCTTTTAAATAAATAATTCTCAAAACCCTTTAGTATGTGAACATCAATGTGCTTGAAATCAAGATCACCAAGATTTTCCTTCTCGGTGTACGCTTTCCAATTATTCAACACTTGTACATATCCCTTACGCTGATTATATGCAAGCATTTGAGAAATTTTTGTTTCAAAAAAATTCACCAATGAAACAGAGTCTGTTTTTTTTGCAATTTTATGAATAATAGATTCAGGGGTTTGAAACTTCTTTTGTACGTTGCCCATGAAAACTTGATCATTGTATTCATCAAGCAAAAGTTTAAGATCAGCATTAATTGATTTTGCATTTGGATGTTTGTTCACCCATTGCAAATTATGATTCTTACTTTTAAATTGATTTTTCGCAACAGCTATATTTGCTTTGATACGGCGTTTTTTAATACCTTCTTGAACTCTTACATAGATTTCAAAAAGGCCATCTCTGTTTTTTTTGGAAGAAAGTTCTAATGCTGCTTTCATAAATAAGGTGTTGATGTTTCTAACACTAATTTACGAAAATCCACCTGTGCGTCCACCTGTAGTACTAAAAAACCCTTGTAAATACTTGATTTACAAGGGTTTAAAAGTTTTTAACTGTAGCCCGTACGGGAATCGAACCCGTGTTTCATCCGTGAAAGGGACGTGTCCTAACCCCTAGACGAACGGGCCATCTTTTCTCTGATGGCAGAGCCCAATTTGTGTTTGGGATTGCAAAAGTACAAATTAATTCAAAATAACAAAAATAAATAGCAAATATTTCTTGTTTTATACTTCCGGGTTCCCAACTACTTTGCCAACACCATTGCACTCCTGCGCAGGCGACTCTATTGCACCCCGAATTACTCTGCTTAATCGTGCAAATTCCGGTGAATTTAAAGTAAAAATAATAATGAAAAATGTTACAGGACACTGTTTCCGCGTGAGGGATTGTAGCGGAAATCCTTTATAAATCGCCTTTTCGGCGGTTTAAAAAGATTGGAGCGCAAAGCCCGACCCCATGAAGCGAAAACGCTTTGAGATAATAAGGTGGCGTTTTCTGCTTCATGGGGGCACGCCCAAATAAAACTAAAAAACCGAATACAACATACGGCCCATTAAAAAGTAAATGGTACTGCCAATAATATCGTTAAGCGTGGTTACAAACGGCCCCGTGGCCAATGCAGGGTTTATTTTAAAACGGTTCATGGTTAAAGGAACAAAGGTGCCCAAAAACGAAGCGCACAAAATAACCGTGAGCAAAGCCGAACTCACCGTGGCGGCCAAACGCCAGTCTTCTATTAAAAAAGCGTAGCCCCAAATTAAACCCGCACAAATAAGTCCGTTAATTAATCCCACCCCTAACTCTTTAATCAGTTTTGGAGTGATATTATCGCCCAGCAGCGAGTTATTGGCTAAACCCTGCACAATAATGGCACTGCTTTGCACGCCCACATTGCCACCCATGGCGCCAATTAAGGGAATAAAATAAGCCATTTCGGGATGTATTTTTATGCTCTCCTCATAAGTACCAATTATGCGCGAACCCACAATGCCACCGCACATGCCCACCAATAACCAGGGAATACGCGCACGCGAAAGCCGCCATAATTTATCGTTGGTATCCACATCGTCCGAAATACCACTCATGCGCGGCATGTTCTCATCCGCAGTTTCACGCATCACATCCACCACATCGTCAATGGTAATTCTTCCAACCAAACGCCCCAACTGATCTACCACCGGCAAAACAACCAGGTCATACTTTTGCATAAATTCCGAAACCTCTTCACTAGGCGTGGTGGTTTTTACGGATTGCACATCGGGTTCATAAATTTCTTCAATGCGCGCCAATGGATGCGAAATGATGAGTTTTTTTAAGGACAACATGCCAATCAGCTTTTCGTTATTGTCCACCACATACACGGCATACATCACGTCCACATTATCGGCCTGTTTTCTTATTTCCTCAATGCACTGCGACACGGTTTCGAAGGCATACACACTCACCAACTCCTTGGCCATTAAGGAACCCGCCGTGCCCTCGTCGTAGTTAATTAACTCGGCAATGTCGCTGGCCTGCTCAATGTCTTCAATGTGCGAGAGTACTTCTTCCTGAATGTCTTCGGGCAACTCTGAGATAACGTCGGCAGCATCGTCGCTGTCCATGTTATCAATCTGTTCGGCAATTTGTTTACTGCTAAACGTGGCGAGTAATTTTTCGCGGGTGTCGTCATCCAGTTCAAGCAACACGTTTGGTGCCACCTCATCGTCGAGCAACTCGTAAATGTAAGCGGCCTGTTCAATGTTTAACTGATTGATGATAAGGGCAATGTCGGGAGCATACAAATCATAGAGCCCATCTTTGATATAAGTGGCGTTTTGCTCTTCAATGGCTTGTTTAAGGCCATCCATCATTTCTGTGCTTAATTCGAACTGCATAAAATTGCGACCGTGCAAAAGTAAAGAATTAAAGCAAAGGTTAAACGCTTTTCAATTCTTTTAGCGCTGTTTTTGTGCGCACTCTTATGGCCGGTGCTTGCGGCAAAGCGGCCAGTTCGTTAAGAAGTAAATTTAATTCGTTTTTTAATTCGGGATAATGTTTGCAAATATTGGCTGCCACAGTAATGGCAAAGGCCCGCGTGGCAAGCGCCTGAGTTTCGTTCTTAATAAAATTAAAACAAAGGTCCACCAAAATGCCCTGGTACTTTTGTGGAACCGGAGCCGTTTGCAAGGCACGTAACACATTGCGGTAAATAGCCGGGTGCTGATTGGGTATTTGTAATGCCTCTATGAGTTTTTTGTAATAGGCGCTGAGTAAATGCGGATGTGCCTCGAACACATACCTGACAGGCCATGCGGCGCGCTGCGACAAGAGTTTATCAGTTCCAAAAAAAACCGCCATCAGTTCTTTCAAACGCAATCTATCATCTCCTACATAATTTACAATGGCGGTGGTAAGCGATTTGCTGTGCTCTGTTTCGAGTTTATGCGCTATGTTCATGGCAACACCTCTCTGTAGGTTAAAAGCACCACCCCTGCAAAAGCCACGGCACAAGCCATAATTGCCTGAATGGTAATTTTTTCCTTGTAATAAAAATAATTTATTGGAAGCACCACAATTGGTAAGAGTGCAAAAATGGTTTGTGCGCCGGCCACCGGCATTGACTGAATGGCCAACAGCGAACAGGTGACTCCCATAACCGGACCAAATACCGTGCCTGCCACCAAATAAGGCAATCCATTGTTTTGATTTGTAAAAACGGGCACCGAATTTTTTACCAGACGACCACTAAGGAAAGACACAACAAAGGCGGCCGAAAAAGCAAACAACAAACGTATCCACACCGCATGCATGGTGGCCAAATGCTCACCGCCTGAATAATTAAGCGCCACCTTCGAAAGCACCAGGCCTGTGCCCTGACACAAAGCGCCGGCCACCCCAAACACAATTCCTTTTTTGCTTCTTATAAAGCCAGCGTTTTCGGCAGCCACTTTATCCTTGCGCGACAAGGTTAGCCATATCACACCGATTATGGTAATAAACACGCCCAGTATTCCCCATACATTCATGGTTTCACCCAAAATAAGGTAACCAAAAAAGAGGGCGGCTCCGGGAGCCACGGTGGTGTATAGGCTGCCGAGTTTAGGCCCTAACAGTTTAAAGGAAGTAAAACTAAAATAATCGCCAATGGTAAATCCAACAATGCCCGAAAGACCAAGAAATACATACTGATAAGCCACCGGTTTTTTAAACAGTTCGATTGGAAGAATGGAATAAAAAACTCCGAATAAAATGGTGATGATGATCCATGCCAACAACAAGCGGTATTGATTGAGTGCTGCGGCGCCCAACCGTTTGGTGGCTTCGGTAAAAGGAAATATGCCAATGCTCCAGCAAAGTACGGTGACAATGGCTATGAGTTCTCCCTGAATAATTTAATAGTTTAATTGGTTAATGCCTTTCTCCAAAAATACTGCTGCCAATGCGCACCATGTTGCTGCCACATGCTATGGCCAAATGGTAATCGCCACTCATGCCATAACTTGCTGTGTTAAGTGGGTAACCGTCGGCCATTAAATCCAGCCGGAACAAATTCAGTACCTGGTACTCCCCTCTCACATGCGCCTCGTCGGCGGTATTGCTGGCCATGGCCATGAGGCCGCACACATTTACATGTTTTAGTTCGTTCAATGCTCCACTTTTAAAAATCTCGCGACACTCGTCCAAACTTAAACCAAATTTTGTTTCTTCCACAGCAATGTGAAGTTGGAGTAAACAATTGATTACGCGATTGTTTTTTTGAGCCTGTTTGTTTATTTCAAGCAAGAGTTTGTAGCTGTCAACCCCCTGAATTAGGTGAACAAATGGTGCTATGTATTTTACCTTGTTGCTTTGCAAATGCCCGATAAAATGCCAGCGAATGTCTTTAGGCAATTGCTCCGATTTATCCACCAGTTCCTGAACATAATTTTCTCCAAAATCGCGCTGACCGGCCTCATAGGCTTCGAGAATCATTTCGGCTGGTTTAAATTTGGAAACAGCCACCAGTGTTACATCCGGTGGAAGTGTTTGTTTTATCTTCAACAAATTATCGGCAACCAACATGGTGTTAAAGTGTTTTAGTCGTTTTCATCAAAACTATAAATTACCAATCCGCTGCGCATTTTTGGTTCCACCCAGGTTGATTTAGGTGGCATCACGTTGTTGGTGTCGGCAATCCATTTAAGTTGTTCCATAGTAACCGGAAACAAGCCAAAAGCCAAGGCCGACTTGCCTTCGTCCACATTTTGTTTCAGGGCTTCGGCGCCTTTAATTCCCGGAATAAAACCAATGCGCTTATCCGTTTTTAAATCGTGAATATCAAGCAGTGGTGATAAAATGTGTTCAGTTAATATCGATGCGTCCAGACTACCCACGGGGTCGTTACTGCGGTAAGTGCCTTCTTTGGCAATTAGGCTGTACCATTTTCCGTCTGTGTACATACTTAGTTCGTGTTTGCAGGTGGGTTTAAATATTTCTCCCTTTTTTTCTTCCACCACAAATTTTTCGCTGAGCGCTCCGAGCAATTGTGCTATGGTTAAGCCATTAAGGTCTTTTACCACCCTGTTGTAATCGTAAATTTTTAATTGAGTTTCGGAGAAAAAAACACCGAGGTAATAATTAAACGCTTCGTGCCCTGTGAACTTTTTTTGTGCGCGACGCCGTGTTAATCCAAGCAGGGCGGAAGAAGCGGAACGGTGATGTCCATCGGCAATATAGATGGCAGGAATTTTAGAAAATTGTTGTTCAATAATATTCAATTTGGAAGAATCGTTTACCACCCAAACACTGTGTCGTACTTTATCGGTGGTGGTAAAATCGTAATCGGGCCCAATGTGTGTGGCATTGTCTATTAATTCATCCAACAAGTCATTATTGGGATAACAAAATAAAACCGGTTCGGCATTAAACTCACACACTTCGAGGTACTCTTTTAGTTTTTCTTCGCGTTGTGTGATGGTTTGTTCGTGAACTTTTATCACCCCGTTCATGTAATCGTCAATGCTGGTGCAGGCAATAATGCCAAGGTATTCGTGATCGTTTTTTATTTGACGGTAAATGTAGTAGGCCGGTTTTTCGTCGCGCTTTAAAATTTTTTCGCGCACAAACGATTTGAATCTTTTTTTTACCTTACTTAAACGTTCCCTCGAACCGGGCTTGGTATGCTCTCCGTCGTGAAAGTCGGGATTAATAACGTGTAAAAACGTGTAAGGATTTCCTGACAATTTATCTTTTAATTCGGAGGCATGATAACCATCCACACTTCGTGAAGCCACCAAGTGCACTTTATCATTGCTGGGCCTGAAGGCCTTAAAAGGTAGAACTGTTGCCATTTAGAGAGCGCCTATCAGTTTCTCGGCCAACTCCACTCCTATTCTTTCCTGCGCTTCGTTTGTAGCGGCGCCAATGTGCGGTGTCAACGAAATTTTTGCGTGTTTTAACAATGCTTCCGAAGGTGTTGGTTCGTTGGTAAAAACATCCAGACAAGCGTGAGAAATTTTTCCTGAATTCAATCCTTCTATTAAATCATTTTCTTCAATTACTCCACCTCGCGCTGAATTGATAAGGATAACACCGTTTTTCATGGTGGCTATTTCTTCTTTGCCTACCATTTTTCCACCCGGTACATGAAAGGTAATAAAGTCGGATTGTTGCAATAAGGTTTCTATGCTCACTGTTTTTAGTTTCACATTCGGCCTGGAATCTAAACCTTCAATCTCCAGTTCAATGTTTGCTTCTGCTACAAAGGGATCAAATGCCAACACCTTCATACCAAGACCCAGAGCCATTTTGGCCACGCTCTGCCCTATTCTTCCAAAACCCACAATACCCATAGTTTTACCACGAAGCTCAACGCCCTTGGCATATTTCTTTTTTAATTCTTCAAATTTTTCGGCACCATGCAATGGCATCTGACGATTGCTGTCGTATAAAAAACGCACGGCATTAAACAGATGTGAGAATACCAACTCAGCCACCGAATTACTCGATGCAGCTGGTGTGTTAATCACATTAATTCCCTTTGAGCGGGCGTAATCCACATCAATATTATCCATGCCCACCCCGCCACGTCCAATGACTTTCAGTCCGGTACAGGCATCTATTACATCTTTACGCACCTTGGTGGCACTGCGCACAGTGAGGGCCACATAGCCCTTGTCATTAATTTCGGCAGCAAGATTTTCCTGCGCTACTTTTTCGGTGATTACGGTAAATCCTGCTTTTTCAAGCATGGCTTTTCCAACGGCATCTATACCATCGTTCGCCAATATTTTTTTGCTCATAGGGTGATTAATTTAGCAAGGCAAAATTAGAAAATAATTTGGCTTTATTTCCTTGCTAAATTCGATTTAAAACTTACGGCCAATTGTGGCTGCAATGGAGGTATTATTAAACACGAATGATGATTTAGTGTTTAACGTACGAAACATGTAATAATCTTCTTTGCTGAGGGTTTTAAACCAGGCTAAATCAAAAAACAGGTTCTTTTGATTTCTGAACCCAACACCAAGACTGACAGTGTTTCTAACGTAATTACCCGTAAAAATAGCGCCATAAGGGCTTCCCTGCATATTATAGCCCAGTCTTAACATCATGGGTTTAATATTTAACTCCGCGCCAATACGAATGTTTTGTGCCATACCAAAAGATTTTTGAATGGCATTGTTGGCTGTTGAAAAATCGGAAGCATTGGCACCATTGAGTTGGGCTTTTCCATAATTAACCATTTCGTAATCCACACTAATCAATCCCAGTTTTTTGTAAATAAAGGCCCCACTAAGCGCCACACGCGAGGGTGTTACCAGCTTGTACTTGTAATAACCTCTGCCTTTTGGCACAGTATCCATTATTGGATAACTTCCCGGCTTGTCAAATCGGGTGGTCATGGAGTTGAAATACACATCGGTTAAATTGTAATAACTTTTACTCTGATAATTAAAACCCACCCTAAACATGTCGTTAACCCTGTAAATGGCACCAATTTTTAAATTGATACCGGTGCCATTGGTTCTGAAATATTCGGTGTATTCCAAACTTGAAAATCCAAGCAAACCGGTATAAATGGTTGGCAATCCATCAACATAGCTGGTAGTGTAGGTCACAGGTTTGCCAATAGGCGAAGTAATAGTTACCTGCATGCTGTCTTTTTCATCGGTTTCGATATGTGTGGTAGTAGAAGTAAAATTAATAACTGGTACACCAATGCTTGCTCCAATGTAAAAATTGTCTTTAAAAGTGTGTGCCACCGAAAAATTAAATTCTTTCTGACGGCCTTTGGTAACAATGTCGCGTGTTTGTTTTACGGTTCTTTTAGTATCTAGAAACGAGAAAAAATTTGCAT
>JADLED010000175.1 GCA_020846335.1 Bacteroidia bacterium | reverse complement strand
CGAGTGGTTTAAGGAGCAAGCCTGGAAAGTTTGTATACGGGAAACCGTATCGAGAGTTCGAATCTCTCAGTCTCCGCTGATAAATGCAAAAAGGGTTTGAACTAAGTTCAAACCCTTTTTGCATTATTAAAATCATTTAAGGCCTAACACAACTGCAACATGCGAAAATAATCCGCTCTTCAATACGAAGCGCCTAATATAAAGTCAGCACCTAATTCTGCCTTACAAATCGGGCGCTTCCGGCAGAGGCACCATCTTTATTGAACACAGTGAGGAGGTAAATACCGGCACACAACTTAGATACATTAAGGCTTTCGTCGGCACTTTGTTCCAAAACCACGCTGCCTGCCAGATTGTAAACCTTCACCATATCAGCATTTGCGGGCAGATTAATGTGCAACATGGCATCGCAGGGGTTAGGATACACCTTTATGATTAAGCGCGTTGCATTGTTCTCTGCAATGCCTTCGGGATCAAAACAGTTTAAGTAATAATGCCTGAAGTAGGCGTTGGTGTAGGTGTTGGCTGCCGGACTCCAGGTATTGTTTTGAACGTCGCTTATAAAATTGTTCGCATCAAAAGTATAGGTTTCAATGGATTGATTGGTCCAACTGCCACCGGTGGTGTTCCAGGTTTGATAGGTTTTGTTTAGTCGGATATTATTGGAATTGTATGTAATCACCTGTTTTGAATTATTCACCCAATTATTATTACTCCATAGTTGAACTATCCATGTTTCAGGATCGTTATTGGGTGTATAGGTATAATTACTTTGACTTTGGTTCGCCCAATTGTTATTTACCCACGACTGGTAAAGATAGTTAGTCAACAAATCAGAGCTGTTGTAAGTGCTGGTATAAAGCGCTGTATTCTTCCATGCGTTGGCCGCAAGGCTCCAGGTTTGACTGGTGCGTTGATCTTCAAGCCCCGATGCGTTGTAGGTTATGGTGGTCATGTATTGATTCTCCCAACCCGTAAAGCCCCACCATAGCTGGGTGGTGGTAAGCAGGTTGTGATTGCTGTCAAAGGTGCCGGTGTAGCGGGTATCGTTGTCCCAGGTTGTGCCGTTCCATAATTGAAACACGGTAATAATGGGATCGTTGTTGGCATCATAGGTGTAAATGTATCTGTCCTGATCAAACCAGCCGCTGCTCCAGCTCTGGTTTGTTTCCATGGCCACCTCGCCGTTGGCATTGTAAACATAAACCGTGCGCCTGCTATTCGACCACTGGCTATTGAAATTTAACCACACCACCGTTATAGCCTCAGTAACCTTATTACTGCTGTTGTAAAGATAAATGTAGCGGGTGGTGCCGGTCCAGGTATTTGCCGAAGGACTCCAGTTATAATAATAAATACTGTCGGTAAAGCAGGTAAAAGTTTCGGTACGTGCTGCAGGATCCTGTGGCAAATACGAAGGGCGTTTAATATTTTGCGCCAGACCTGAAAGTGATGTTGCGATTGCACAAACGAGTAAAAGATGTTTCATTGATTTGAATTTTTAAACGAAGATACAGCATTAATCCATAACTAAAACAAATCTGGGATTTTACACCAATGCTTTAATTAGAGCAAAATCTAAATGTTAATTAAGCAACACAAAACCCTGATGACCTGGAAAGGTTCCCTGGAGCAGGTAGATGACATTTGTGTGATTGGAATTACCGTTTAACAAGCTTCAAAATTTATCAGTTTTTTAATTTGTGTTTACAATTTAAGCAATCACCTAATGTCTAAGAGTTCAATCTACTCTCAATTTTTGTGTTTTAATTGGGCAGTTGTGACTTTTATCACAAATGGGTACGCCAATTTTATTACCTTTGTTGCACTATGTCAAAACAAATCAAAAAACATTTCCGCCTTTCCGTTTCAATTCTTCTGTTCGCCGGTTTTTCGCAACACACGAAAGCTCAAAATATGGACAGTTTAATGTTGCTTATGGACGGGGCTGCGCCAAAAATTGAAAATGTTACCGCCACTTTTAAAACCACCCGATTAATTAACCTTAATACCATTGAACAGGTAAAACGTGGCGAACTTGACTTTAGGATTTCGCACCGGTTTGATGATATTGCAGGTGCTGCCGGTGGTATTAAAACATTGTATGGATTCGACAATGTGACCGATATTCGTATTGCTTTTGATTATGGTGTTACCGACAGATGGACCCTCGGATTTGCCAGAAGTAAGGGCGCCTACCTTCGACGTCAGATTCTTGATTTTAATTCAAAAATAAAACTCACCCAACAAAAAGCAGGAAAAGGAATGCCTGTGAGCATGTCGCTTTACCTCGCTTCCGAACTTAGCACCATGACCTCATCTTCCGATACCATGTCGACCATTTATTTTGGAAAAAAAGCCTCGCACCGCCTCAATTATGTTTCACAATTATTAATTGCACGAAAATTCGGAAGTCGCTTTTCAGCCATTCTTGCGCCAACACTGGTGCACCGCAACCTGGTGCATTATACCGAAAACAACACCAGTTTTTCAATTGCGGCAGGCATTCGTTATAAGTTCACAAAACGATTGGGCATAATACTCGATTATTATTACAACTTCGACAATACCAAAACAACCGGAAATGGTTATTACACCCCATTGGGCATTGGTCTTGAACTCGAAACAGGCGGGCACGTTTTTCACTTCCTTTTCAGCAACAATAAATCCCTGCTCGAAAGTCAGTTCCTTACCGAAAATAAAGACAACTGGTTGAAAGGACAATTCAGATTTGGCTTTAATATATCAAGGGTTTTTAATGTTGTTAAATAAATCATTCGTATGAAAAATTCTAAAATCATTTTACTCAATTCAGTTATTGTTGTCTGTGCCATTGTTGTAATTTACGCCTGCAACAAAGATAAAACCCCCACCCCGGTGCTACCCTGCGACCCAAACAAAACGTACTTTCAAAGAGACGTGTTGCCAATCGTTATTTCCAATTGTGCCAAAAGTGGCTGCCACGATGCTGCCTCTGCAAAAGAAGGCCTGGTGCTTAATTCCTATTCAGGAGTGATGAAAATTGTAAAAGCCGGATCACCATCGGGTAGCGAATTAATCAAAGTAATTACAACCACCTCCTCAAAAGATCTGATGCCTCCCTTACCCAATACGCCACTCACCCAACAACAAAAAGATTTAATTTCAAAATGGATTTCGGAAGGAGCACTAAACCAAACCTGCCTGGCCGACACCGGTAGTTGCGCCTCCACCACGGTTTCGTTTGCCAGCAACATCACACCAATAATTAACACCAATTGCGTGGGTTGCCATGGTGGCACTAACATTAGCGGAAACATCAACCTATCCAACTATGCGGGCATACAAAGTGCAGCAGCTAGTGGCAAACTTTATAACGCCGTGGCACAAAATGGTGCTGCCATATCAATGCCCCCATCCTCAAAATTATCGGCTTGCGATATTAAAAAAATTAAAACCTGGGTGGATGATGGTAGTAAAAATAATTGATTCTGATTTTAATGCGGCCTCGTCCTCTGTGTATAAATGTATTTCCTAACTAAAATACAAACTACTGAATATCCATAAGCGCCTTAGAAAGAACTTTGAATTTATTCCTGTCATTTTTAAGAGGCTGGTTTGATAAATAAAGCCATCCATCATTCGGAACATGGAATACAAAACCTGATTCTAAAAAAACCGTCAGACTTACAAATACTTAGTTAATTCTATTTCCACGCCAAACAAATAATGGAAAGATTCCAAACTATTTAGTAATTAACACTTTATGGCATTATTTTTGAAAGACCAAGGCAAAAACATGATTATGAAAAAAAACTTACTCTGTTACCTTCTGATCATTATTGCTCCTTCTGTTAACCTTACCGCACAAACCTGCCTCTATTCCATCCCGGATATTACTACCAAAGCCACTTCCATTCATTCATCGGATTTTAACAACGATGGAAAAGCCGACCTGGCCGTGGGCACACAAAGTTCCAACCTGGATTATGTGGAGGTTTATCACGGAAGCGGCAATGGCACTTTTACACTCAATACCACCATCAGTCTGCCTTATTTTTCAAGCTTTGGCAGTGTTCGCTCTATCACCGCCACCGATTTAAACGGAGATAACAATAAAGATATTATTGCCCTGCGTGGTTACGACAAAGCCTGGGTGGCTCTTAACAATGGTGCCGGCAGTTTTTCTGTGGCAGGCAGTTATTTGGGCTGCTCCGATCCACTGGCTGTGATAACCGACGATTTTAACAACGATGGCAACCACGACCTGATTATTGCCGATTTTTGCGCCCCTTATTTTCACCGCTATCTGGGTACAGGAACTGGTTCCTTTTTAACCGGTCCTTCAAATGTGCTGATTATGCCCGGTGGTCTGTCTTGTTACGATGCCGTGAGTGCCGACTTTAACAACGATGGGAATAAAGACCTTGCACTCACCAATAATGGCGGAAACAATGTGGCCGTTTTTATGGGACTTGGAACCGGATTTTTTGCTCCCGTGGTAACCTACACAGTAGGCACATGGCCCAAAGGTCTTACCACTGCCGATTATAATAACGATGGCAACATGGACATTGCCGCCTCGGTAAATGGTGCAGACAGTGTTTCTGTTTTAATGGGAAGCCCTACCGGTACCTTTTCATCAGCCATTCGTTATAAAGTAGGTTTTGGGCCACAAAGCATTAAATCGGCCGACATGAATGGTGATGGCTTTACCGATATTTTGGTTGCCTGCACCAATACCAATAACCTTTACACTTCGGTATTAATGAACAATAACGGCACTTTTTTACCTGCTGTTAATTATTCCGTTTCACCCAAACCTACTAACCTTACTGTTGCCGATTTTAACAGCGATTCTTATCCGGATTTTGCCACTTCAAACGAAAACTTTTCTTCAGGAAGTGTTTCACTATGGTTAAGTGCTTATCCAAAAATTACCTCATCTGCCACTGTATGTTCAGGTGCTGCCCTCAGTCTTTCTGCCTCCTGCCCTGGTGCTACTGTGTTTACGTGGAACACTGCTCAAAGCGGTGCCAACATTGTGGTTAATCCCACCATTACCACTTCCTACACAGTAACCACTACCGGCACCTTAACCGGCTGCACGGCAAACGCTGTTAAAACCATCACCGTAGTGCCGCTTCCAACGCTCCAGATAAGCTCTACCAAATCAGTAATCTGTTCGGGAGAAAATGTGACTCTTACTGCTTCAGGTGCCAACAGCTTTACCTGGACGGTAGGTGCCAACTCCAATACATTAAGTGCTCACCCCAATGCCAATTTTACCTATACAGTATTGGGAACTGATAACAACGGGTGCGTGGGCAAAACTGCCTTTACACAAAGTGTGAGTGCTTGTGTTGACATTCATTCCCACACTTCTTCAGAAGGTATGTCTTTGTATCCGAATCCATGTAAAGGAAAATTCACTCTTTTAATGTCTGACAATATAGAGCCGCTATCCATTGATGTATTCGATATCACCGGCCAAAGAGTAAATCATTTCAGAAATGAATCTGATAATACGGTTGACATGAGTAAACAGGAAAAAGGTGTTTACTTTGTTGTATTAAAAATGGCCAACCATTCTACAAAAACACTGAAATTAATTATTGAGTAAAGACACAGGATTTACTTCACCACACTTACCTTCACCCACCGCACACCCTTTCGTTCCAACCAAATTTTACGGCTTTCTTCGTTGGGCTTTATCCAGTAAGGGCCATAACCGCCCGGCGAAGTGGCACTGTAGCCATTGAGCGTGGTAATGCCCAGAGCCTGCGCAGCCAACATGGCATCCAAATGGTAATCCATTGGGCTCGATAACAAAGTGTCTGGTTCATAAGAAACAATGGCGTCTTTATCAATGTGCTGCATTTTTTTCTGCACCTCATCAATGCGCTGTTGCGATTCGGCTTTTACCCGCTGATGTATAAAACCGGGTTTCATGTAATTGTCGGCAATAATTAAAACAAGCAAAACCACCGATAGCACAGCACTTACTTTGTTCTTTTTGGCCGTTAACCAGTTTACCCAACAGGCCAGGGCCACTGCAAAAAACATGAGTTCGATGTTAATGATACGCTGCAAGGCCCGCATGGAGCCAAAACCCGGCACCGCATAAATTATCCGGTAAATGGAGAAATCGCCTACCCGCAAAAAAATCACAAAGGTGAGGAGGCCGGTGAGCAAAACAATTTTTAAAGCCAGTGATTGTTGCAGCGCCGGAAAAACCCGTTTATAAAACAAGGCAATAATTAGCAAGGCCGAAACACCAAAAAAGGAAAGCGTGGCCAGGGCACCGGCAAAAATTTCGTGGTCCCAAAAAGCAGGGTAACTGATGCAGGTTTCGCTTAGGGTGTCCCAACACAAACTGCCTTTCCAGCTAAAAAAATAAGAACCCAGGGTTGGTATGCTTTGCAACACATTTTCGTAAGGATAAAATCCGGTTTGGCGGGCGCGTTCAAAATACGGCAACATCAGTGGCAACAACAGCAACACATTGGCTGTGCCACCGCCCAAAATCTGCAGCAGCCATTTTTTTTGACGAATGAATTCTTTTAACTGGGCCCATTTGTGATAACACACAAATGCCAACATTAAACCAAATGGCACGGCCAATAAAAAACCCAGGTAAATGCCACAGTACAACTGGTAGGCCAAAAAGAAAACCGCCCAGAAAAAATACCGGGGTTTAAGCTCTTCCATAAAGCGCAATAACATCCAAATGGCCAGTGGTGCGGCAAAGCGCGGAAAGGTTTGTGCATGGCCCATTTGCGAATGCAACGCCATTGAAAACGCAAACACCATGGCACCACACACTGCGGCATAATTGTTTTTAAACAGATAATTCAGCAACACATAACAGGCTGCATAATTTAAAACCGATACCAACAAAAACCAGAATTGAAAAGCGGTTTCGCGGTTGGCACCCAGCAAACGGAAAAGACTGTAGAAAGGTGCTGAGCCCAATAAATTATCGGAATAGGTAATTACATTTTCTTCGGGAAACAGGTATGGCGCATTCCAAAACATTTTTTGTTGGCCGGTAAAAAACCGATGAGCGTGTTCGAGCAGGTAATTATTAAAACGCCCGTCGATGTAATCGCCCGGAAAAAATTCGAAGGAACTACCGGTAACGTTTAAACTGATAAAAAACAATCCACTAATTAATCCCAGTAAAAAAGGAATCAGTGCTATCAGTTTTTTATACGCCATAATTAATGCTTGCAAGATAAGAAAGTGTATTAATTTATTACCCCTCTTTTATCAGTGGTTTAATTTACCAAAAATAAAAAGGGCCGTCGCTTATTAACGACAGCCCTTAGCAATTTAGTATGTTGATTAGTGGTGAGCTTCTTCGGCAGCAGCTTCGTGCGATTCTCCACCGGCTTCGGCGCCGTGGTGACCTTTTTTCAAATCTTCCTGTTGCTGAATAAAAATAGGATCAACGCGGGTAAGGTTGCCTTGTTTTCCTGAATATACACCTTCGGTAAGTACAATAAAAATGGTGTAAAACATAAATACAATGTATGGTACTAAAATGGTGTATTTAAACAATTTTACCTCGTGACCCAGGTGCATGAACCAGATAACGATAAATGCAGCTTTAGCAACGGTAAGGGTAATGAAAAGAATTTTTAAACCCAGTGTTCCGCTCCAGCCTTTGTCAGGCGCCATAAAACCAATACTTAATTCGGCAACGGTAATTGCAAGCATGATCCAAAACACATTCCACAAAGTTCTGCGGGCTTTTTTTCCCTCTTCTTCTCCGTGGTTACTCATTACTTCGTATTGCGGGTAGTGATCGTGAAAATCTGACATAAACGTGATGTTAAATTAGCTATTAAAATTTTTAAATTACAATAAATAGAAGAAGGTAAATACAAATACCCAAACCAAATCCACAAAGTGCCAGTATAAACCAACCTTCTCCACCATTTCGTAGTGGCCTCGTCGTTCATAGGTGCCTTTGATTACATTCAGGAAAATAATAAAGTTAAGCACCACCCCGCTAAATACGTGGGTACCGTGGAAACCTGTGATAAAGAAGAAATAATTGGCAAACTGCGGCACACCGTACTCATTGGTAATCATGTTGGCCCCATGCCATATTTGTTTTACATAAGCACCCGTGGCAGGATCCCACACATTGCGCAAAGCACCGGCATCGGTTCCAATAATAAAGTGATACCACTCCCAGGCTTGTGAACCCACAAAGGTGGCACCACCTATAATGGTCCAAAACATCCACATGGTTACTCCCTTTTTAT
>JADLED010000174.1 GCA_020846335.1 Bacteroidia bacterium | reverse complement strand
TAACAATTCCAATCAGTTTATTGCTTTTATCCACAACCGGAATGCCTCCAATTTTATTATCGGCCATCAGCTTAAGGGCATCGGCAATGGTGGCATCTTCATAAAGGGTAACCGGGTCCATAATCATCCCACTTTCGCTGCGCTTTACACGGCGCACCTCTTCGGCCTGCGCCTCAATGCTCATGTTTTTGTGCAACACACCAATGCCACCTTCCTGAGCAATGGCAATTGCCAAACGGTGTTCGGTAACGGTGTCCATAGCTGCCGAAACAATGGGGGTATTAAGTTTTATGTTCTTTGTAAATTGGGAAGAAATGTTTACTTCGCGCGGCAACACTTCGGAGTAGCCGGGAACCAATAATACGTCGTCGTAAGTAAGTCCTTCCGGAACAAACCTGTCAGTTAAAAATTTGTAAGCCATTGATAATGAATTTTAAGGTTCTAAAATTCGGGCAAATATACTGCTTTTTTTTGGAAAACCGAAAGTAAGATTGCTGTTAAGATTTCTGAAAAATTGGAAGTGATGGAAAATGAAAAAGCCACTCCAGAAAATCTCCAAAATCCAGAGTGGCTAATTTTTTTGTTATAACTAAACAAAACCCTATAAAGAACGTACTATAAAATTAGTTCTTGTTTTGTCAGTTTTTTATTGGTTTAAACAAGTGGCTTGTTTTAGTTGATAATTGGTTGCGATTAATCCTTAACTATGCGTTTGTTTACAAATGTTTTTCCTGAATAAATGCGAACAATGTAAAGCCCTTTACTATGAGTGCCAAGGTCGATTAATGTTTCCGACTCCGTAATATTTGCATTTATAATCAGTTCGCCAATGGTATTAAACACCTGGTATCTCGTATAGTTTTCCAACTGTCCCAAAGGCAAAGCCAGTGTAATTTTTCCGTTGGTAGGGTTTGGATACAAACTTAATTCTATGTGGCTGTTTTGCTGGTCTAATCCAAGGCAAGGGCTAACCAATTGTTTTACATTTGCTTTGTTGCTGCATCCGTTGGCATCGGTTCCTGTTACAGTGTAAATGGTGGTTATGGATGGACTAACCACAATGAGTGTTCCGGCAGAACCATTACTCCAACTATAAGTTACTGCTCCCATAGCAGAAAGTGTGGCTGAATTACCTGAGCAAATTGAAAGTATGTTGGTTGTGCCGCTTACTACAGGAAGTGGATTTACAGCTACTGCTACTGTGCCCTGACCCACACATCCATTGGCATCGGTGGCGGTTACAGAATAAATGTTGGTAATGGTAGGCGAAAATGCCGTATTGTTGCCAATACCTCCAAACCAGGTGTAGGTGCTCGCACCCTGACCTCCAATGGCCACAGTATTTCCCACACAAATTGTAGGACTTGTAACAGAGGCCGTGATTACCGGTTGATTATAAACGGTAACTGTTCTAACCACAGAGTTCACACATCCAAAGCTATTAGAACCTGATATGGTGTAAGTGGTAGTTACTGTTGGGGATAAGGAAACAAAACTCGAATTTAATCCGTTGCTCCAGGTGCAGGTGATAATTCCTGTTACCTGCAGGGCAGTTGAAGAACCCTGACAAAGTCCGGTATTGCCGGTAACCGTAAGTGTTGGTAGTGGATTAACGCCTATGGTTTTTACCGCGCTTTTAGTACATCCGTTGGTTCCTGTTCCTATTAAAGTATAGGTGGTGGCTACTGTTGGTGAAACTACAATGCTGTTTGCGTTGGAAGCGTTACTCCAGGTGTAGGTGGATGCTCCATTAGCAGTTAACGTACCGCTGCTGCCAATACAAATGGATGCCTGACTGGTTATGGACACAGAAGGCAAAGCAAAAACGGCCAGTGATAAGCCGCTGCTATCGCGGCAACCCGCAGTTCGACCAATCAAGCTATAAATGGTGTTAACAGTTGGCGAAACAGAAATTAATGAGGCGTTTGAAATAGCCGAAGAGGTGGTGTTAATTGCTGTCCACGTGTAACTTGCAGCACCGCTGGCTGTAATTGTGGCGGTATTACCTGTGCAAATGGAAGTTGGCCCAGATATAGAAAGTGTTGGCAATGGCACCACAGTTACGTTGCTCGAAGCTGTGTTGGATGACACGCAACCCAATGTGTTAGTTCCTACTACGGTAAAAACGGTTGTTTGTGCAGGCGATACCAGATTAGTTCCACCCGAAATGGTATATGTGCTGGCACCTGTTGGATTAATTGAGAAATTTTTACCGGCACAAATACTGCCACTGTTTACAGAAACCAAAGGTACTGCATTTACTGTTACTACCATTGCAGCGCTGTTATTGCAACCTGCCGCGCTGGTTCCTGTAACTGTATTGGTAATAGTACTTGTAATGGTGCTGATGGTTGAGGTGAGCACATAATTTGCTCCGGAGCTTGTGTTATTCCAGGTATAGGTGGACGCGCCACTTGCACTTAAGGTGGTGGTATTTCCACCGCAAATAACATTCGACCCACTTAAAGATAAAAGTGGCTTGGGATTAACGCTTACCGTTACCACGGCTGTGTTAGATGACTGGCAACCCAAACTGCTGGTTCCGGTAACGGAATAATTGGTTGTTACTGTTGGATTAACCAACGAAAGACCTCCTGAATAACTATAGGTTGAAGCACCCGTTGGAACAATTGAATAGGAGTCTCCTTCGCAAATGGTAGTACCACTGGCAGCTATGGTTGGCAATGCTGCCACGGAGAGGTTCGCAACGGCGGTATTGGAAGATACACAGCCTTGTGAACTCGTTCCGGTGATAGAGTAACTACTATTAGCTGTAGGGCTCACAACCGGACCTCCACCCATAAATGTGTAGGTGCTGGCTCCTCCGGGTACAATCGTATAAGAAGACCCAAGGCAAACATTGTTGCTGCTCACTGTTATTGTTGGCAGACTGTTCACTACAATGTTAGAGCTTCCACTTGTAATAGTGTTTAAACATCCATTTGTGCCTGTTCCGGTAACATAATAGAGAGTGGTGGCGGTAGGCGTTACCACACTAGAGCCGCCGGGAAATGTGTAGCTACTGGCTCCCGAAGGAACAAGTGTGAATGATTTTCCGGCGCAAATTGTTCCACTGTTCACGGCAATTACGGGGCTAACCAAAACGGTAACGGTAATTGGTGTACGCACCGAACTGGTGGTACAATTTGAGACAGATCCTGCATAAAAGGTATAGTTACCGGTAGAAAGTGTGTTGGTAATATAAGTGCCCACCGAACCCAAAACAAAAGTAGAGGTGTTGCTGCTGTACCAGTTAATTGAAGCAGTGCTGCTGGCGCTGAGTGTAGCCGAACGTGTGCTGCAAACGGTGCGGTTGGAAGTTGACGTAATATTAGTTGGGGCTGATATGGTATTGCAATCGGTAAATCTTACTACATATCCATCTACATCGCCACCAAATGTGGTTTTAAATGCGCCTGGAGATGCTATTCCGGAAGTACTGCCAGACGTAACATTGGTAGTCGTAAAGGTTGTGCCGGTCATGTAAATGTTGCCATTCGGATCGATATAGGTATTTTTAGCCAATTCACCTGCGGCACCCCCATAATAAGTGGCATAAACTAAAGAACCGCTGGTATTGAACTTGGCAAAAAATCCGTCATATTCGCCAGCATTGTTCACCTGATAAGCACCTGAAGTGGATATACCTACCGTAGAAGAGGTAGTACCTGTTAGGTAAACGTTATTGGATGCATCGGTACTACAGGTAATTATATTCCCGTATTCGTCATCATCGCCTCCATAGTATGTAGCCCATTGCCTAACACCACTTCCATTAAATTTTACCAAAAAAGCCTCTGAAGAACCTCCGTAAAAAAAGTTTTGATAAGAACCTGAGGTGGAAATTCCTAAAGTAGATCCTGTAATCCCACACAGATAAACATTTCCAAGGCCATCTGTGGCACAATTGCCTTCCAACTCCTGCGCTGCATCACCATAATAAGTGCCCCACTGCCTTACACCGCTCGAATTAAATTTAACCAAAAACAAATCATAACCACCTGCTGTAACTGTTTGATGTCCACCTGCGGTAGCAATAACACTTGGTGTGGCATTTGAACCGGTAGAACCTGATAGATAAATATTACCTGATGGATCGATGGCGGCACCAGCCGTTGTTTCATCACCTCCTCCTCCATAAAAGGTGGCCCATTGCCTCACTCCTGCGGAATTAAATTTTACTAAAAAGGCATCGTCATTGCCACCTCCAAATGTTGGCTGGTGACTCCCTGAAGTGGTCATTGCTGAAGTTGAAGATGTGGTAGAACCACACAAATAAATATTGGAACCGGAAGCGTCTACCGGACAATTCCAAGGAAGGTCGTCGCCTGCATCGCCATAATACGTTGACCACACAATGGCTCCTGAAGTAGTAAATTTGGCCAAAAAGGCATCGTAAGTACCGCCACCATTGGTGTATTGATGAACAGTTGTTGGGGTGGCAATACCTGAGGTAGAAGTGGCAATGCCTGAAATATAGATATGGCCGGTTGGAGCGTAAGAGATACACATGCCTTTTTCATCATCCGTACCACCGTAATAGGTGGCCCACTGACGAACACCTGTATTGGAAAATTTAGCAAGAAGGGCGTCGTAATTGCCACCTGCCATGCTGGTTTGGTAGGCGCCTGAGGTAGCTACTGCGGTACCTGTAGAGGCTCCCGCCTGACCTACCACATAAATATTTCCGGTAGGATCGCTGGTGGTTCCCCATAATCCATCACGGCCTGCCTGTCCATAATATGTACCCCAAATTCTGGTAATTGGGTCGATGATGAGGGGTTTTTCGGGATTGTAATTTTCTATTTTTAAAGTCAGAGTGTTTTTAGTAACTATCCAGTTGGCGTTTAACTTTTTTCCTTCCTGATAAACCAGTGGTTCTCCTTCGCTGATATTGCCTAAAGGTGTGTTGATGTTAATACTTCCATCGCTGAGCAATTCTATTTTTTTTGCACCATTTATCTGAAGTTGAATTTGGTTGTAGTTAGCATGTGGTGCAACAATAAAGTCATATTTTAACTCGCCGTTTTTTTCGTAATAGTGGAGGTCGATGTTGTTATAAATATTTTTGTAGGTAAAGCCTTTATAGGTTTTAACATTTTGAATTTTCTCTGAACTTTTGCCCGTATAATTGGCATACCCATCCAGTGCATTATCGGTTAATACCAGGGCGTTTGAATTGCTATTGAGCCATTCCACATCCACCCGGTAAATCGTGGATTTATCAGGTACCATAACAGCTTTTCCATCCGAGGTAGTTGATAGTATTTTGGAAGTTTTGCTTTTGCCTAAATTTTCCGCTTTCCAGCTATCTGTTCTGCTCAATTGATAACTTACACCGGTTTTGCGCAAGTGAAATACAAGTCCGTTCGCACTTCCACCAAACAATACATCGGGGCGGGGGTTATTGTTTTGATCAAGCACCTGCCCTTTGTTTTCGGTGAAAGTGGCGGTCTGCGATTGTTCGGCGGCCTTAAAAACCGGTCGCGACTGTGGCTTAAGAGGTTTATTATTGCCTGCGTTTAACTGCATGCCTGCAATTAACAGGGCGGGTATCCATGTGTTTTTAAAAAGAGTAAGGGATTTCATCATTGAAAAGTAATTAACATGATGAAATTACAGCTTTTATGGCTTACTACACAACAATTATTTGTTAATTTGTTGGTAGTATGAATTGTGAAGAAAGTTTCAAAAAAAAGTATCAGGCTTTATTTAGTTTTTCCATAAAGGCTTCCTTTTTTCGCCGCGATATTTCTATTTTACTGCCATCGCTCATAATGGCATAACCGCCGTCTTCTTTCAGAAATCTTACTACATGATTCATGTTGATGAGGTGATGGTGATGCACTCTTATAAAATCGCTTTCGGGCAACAATTCTTCGTAGTGTTTGAGGCCCACACTGATCATGAGTTTGCGTTTATCGCTGATGTAAAAATTCGTATAACTACCGTCGGCCTCGCAACGCACAATGTCTTTTACATTTACAATTTCGTAGGCGTTACCTGTTGGCAGAGTAATTTTCTGGAAGTTTTCGTCGGCACGTTTTAAGTGTTGAATTAAAAACTGAAGGTTTTCCATGTTGGGACTCGAGTTCTTTTTGGTAACCACTTTGGCCACGGCTTCTTTCAATTCTTCAATGTCAATGGGTTTTAGCAGATAATCGCAAGCGCTGTATTTAATGGCCTTTATGGCATGCTGATCGCTGGCGGTGGCAAATATCAATTCAAACTTGTGACCCTGTACTTTTTCGAGTAAATCAAAACCGCTGCCATCGGGCATACTGATGTCTATAAACACCAGTTCGGGATTGAGTGTTTTTATAAGGTTTACTCCTTCGCTTACGCCAGACGCAAGTCCAACGATTTCGAGCTCTGGACAGTTTTTACGGATGATAGCGGCAAGCATGTCGCGGCTTTTTTGTTCATCCTCTACAATCAATGTTTTAATCATAACATTATTTTTTTAACCGCTTAATGGCACAAACAATTGCACTCTGGTGCCCAATGCCTGGTTGTTTGCGTCTTTAAGATCGGTAATGGTGACACTTAATTGTGAATTATTTATTTCGTTTAATATTTTAAGTCTGTCTTCGGTAATTTTCATGCCCAGCGACTTGTAATTTTTTAAGGGCATGGTTCTTCTTATTTCTGCTGCCTTATCGCGCCCTATGCCGTTGTCGGTTATGGTGCAAATTAAGAAATTATTTTTTGATTCGAGATGGATGGTTAGTTTTCCTTTAACCGGTTTAGGGTTTAATCCATGCAGGATGGCGTTTTCAACATAAGGTTGCATCAACAGCGGTGGCATAATGTCGTAGTCGGGGTCAACATTGGGCGCTATGGTAATTTCGTATTCGAATTTTTCTTCAAATCGCATTTGTTCCAGTTCAAGATAAAGTTTAAGCGCTTCAATATCGTCGCCCACGGTTACAGTAGGGCGTTCGGAATTGTTGAGTATAATGCGTACCAAACGTGCGAACTTATTCAGGTACTTAATAGCCTCGTCGCTTTTTGTGTTAAAAATATAATGCTGAATGGCGTTGAGCGAATTAAAAATAAAATGCGGGTTCATTTGCGAACGCAAGGCTTTTAATTCAATGCGGCTCATTTCTACTTTGCGTTCAAAGTCCTCGCGTTGTTTGCGTTTTATTTTCCGAATACGGTATTTAAAAATACTATAAATGCCAACAAACACAATAAGCACACAAAGCAGAATGAACCACCATGTGCTGTAAAATGGTGTTTTGATAATGAAGGTAAAGGTTGTTTCTTGTTTATTCCAAACGCCCTCGTTGTTGCATGAACGCACCCTGAAGGTATAGGCCCCGGGCGCAAGGTTGGTGTATTTAATGTAATCTTCCACACCTGGTGCGCTCCACTCTTTATCAAGGCCATCCAGTTTTTTCTGATACTTTACTTTATCCGGATTGGTTAAACAAATGCCGCGGTAATAAAACGAAATGGTGTTATAATTGCTGGGTAATTTTACGTTATCACTCAACACAGTGTCTTCGTTCAAAAGCCTGATGTTTTGGATAAGGGTTTTGTTTTCTATTTCATTTGTTTTAAAACTTGCTGGCTGGTACTTAATTAGTCCGCTAACTGTTCCAAACCACAGGGTACCGTTGGTTTCTTCCCAAATGCCGTTAACATTGCACTCTACGCCCACAAATCCTTCCTGCTTGCCAAAAGAAACGATGTCGGCAATTCCGGTTTTAAGATAGTTTTCGAGGTTTAATTTGTTAATGCCCTGGTTGGTACCTATCCAAAGCGCCTTTTTATTTTCAGCAAACTCCAACGAATAAATTAATTCCGAATTCAGGCCTTCCTCATCGGTAATTCTTTTAAGCGTGCCCGTTTTTAAATCCAACACCAAAAGGCCATTGAGCGATGCGGCAAATATTTTATCGTTAATGTAACGAAGTGTAAAAAAAGTTTCTTCGTTTAGTTTTAGGCGGGCACTTAAATTTATCAGCGTGTCGTTTTCCAGTTTAAGAAGTCCTGCTTTAAAAGTACCCACATACAAATTGTGCTCTTTGTCTTCACAAAATCCGTAAACCCCAAATTCAATGGGCGATTTAATGGGGTAATAGTTACTAATGGCTGTTCCGTTTTTCCATTTTAACGAGGCAATGCCATTGGAGCCGCCTACCCAAATGGTTTTATCGGCAGCCTGAAAAATTACATCGTAAGGCCCGGCCAATTCTTTTGCAATGGGCAAATGCACAAAGGCATCGTTTTTAAATTCCACCACATCGTTTAATGTGCCAAAAATCAAACGCCCGTCTTTATCTTCCATGCCCGCTCTGCTGGTGGCCGACTTTAAACCCGATTTGGAATCGTAGCGTTTAAAAAAATTCTGGTTCTCGCGGTAAATGCCATTGTTTTCGGAACATACCCACAAATCGCCCGATTTGGCTCTGAAAACCTGATAAATAAACGAATTACCAAGTCCACTTACTTTATCATAGGTGGTAAAAGTGTTGTCGCGGTATCTGAAAAGCCCGTTGTGTGTGCCAAACCACATGTTGTCTTCGTTATCGCACAAAATACTGCGGATGTAGTTGGAATTGTTGTCCTGTTCGGTATTGTAGTAGTCAAACCTGAGGCCGTCAAAACGCAAAAGCCCTGTTTGTGAACCCACCCAGAGATAGCGGTTATCCTGATTGCAAAGTGATTTAATGTCGTTATCCACCAAACCATTTTCGATAAAATAGTTGGTAATTTTTTCGGTTTTTAAATCGTAAAACGACAATCCCATTCGGGTGCCAATTACCAAATAGTTTTTATAAAACGACAGGCAGTTAACATTCGCTGTTGGAAGACCCTGCGCCCTGTCTATCAATTTAAAAGTGTTGTGTCCGTATATAACCACACCTTTATTAGTGCCCACAAAAATAACATTGGTGTCGGGGTTATAAAGGCAGTTAATCACAAAATTTTCAAGGCGCTTCAATGGCCGAAAAGCATTGTCTTTAAACATAAACATGCCTTTGGTGGTACCCACATAAACCGAATGGTGATACCCTCTGCAAAGCGCGGTAACAAATGGATTGTTGAGGCCCACAAAATTAGTGTAGTTACTAAAGCTATTGCCTTTGAGCACACTCAAACCTTTGTTGGTACCTATAAATAACTCATTGCTGTCGTTGGTGCAAAGGGCGTTTACATTTTGATCCACCAGCCCACTTTTGCGGTTGTAGTTCACAAATTTCTTCCCGTCGAAACGTGTTAATCCGCCAAAGCCGCCACCCCAGAGGTATCCGTTGGCATCCTGGCTCAGGCACGAAACCTGCACAAACGGCAATCCACTTTCAACACTATAGTTCTTAAAAAAGAATTGCTGCGCACTCAGCTTCATAAATGAAGTCAGTAGCAGGCACACGAGTATTTTAGACGCTTGCGTTATAATCTTTCACTAATTTAAAGTTAAATGTTAAGAAATTAAAAAAAGAATAAATAAGTGGCAGGCTTTGGCATTCAAATGGAAGAATTGTTCGGTTATTTGAAAATTAATTGATTTAGTTATTGGTTTGGAAAAATAAAACACAAGCAGTGAGAGAAGAGGTAATACTGGTTAACGAAAAAGATGAAGCCACCGGCGTGATGGAGAAAATGGAAGCGCACGAAAAAGCCCTGTTACACCGAGCCTTTTCAGTTTTTATTTTTAACGGCAAAGGACAAATGTTGTTGCAACGCCGTGCACTAAGTAAATACCACAGTGCCGGTTTGTGGACCAACACTTGTTGCTCGCACCCACGCCCCGGCGAAAGCACTGACAGCGCCGCAAGCCGCCGTTTAATGGAAGAAATGGGCATGGACACACAATTGCATTACAAAACCAGTTTTATTTACAAAGCACCTTTTGATAATAATTTAACCGAACACGAATTCGATCACCTGTTTACAGGCGTTTCGGATAAAGAACCGGTAATAAATCCTGAGGAAGTGGACAGTTATAAATGGATGAGCCCTGAAGAGGTTAAAACGCAAGTGGCTGCCACACCCGAACTCTTTACCGTGTGGTTTAAAATTGCTTTAGAAAAAGTTTTCTGATTTTAGAACTCCAGTTGCTTTACCGACCAGGCCTGTGGCTTATCGTTAAACAGCACTTTGGTAGCACCCCACACCTTTGCAAATAAATCGGAATTGCGGTAGTTGTTCAAATGATTTTCGCTTTGCCATAAGCTATACGTAAAAAAAACCGAGGGATTGTTTTCGTCCTGTAACAATTCTACATGACTACAGCCTTCAAAGCCCTTAATGTATTGCCAGTTGGTTTTAAAAATGTTTTTAAAATTTTCAATCTCTTCGGGCCTGAAACTCATTTTCACAATGCGCTTAATCATAAAATTCTATCAGTAAATTAAAATCAAAGGTGGCCCCAATGTCGCGCGGACAAAGCATGTTGAAGGCGCTTTTGCCGTTAGCGGCCACTTCAAGGTAGCCAAAACTATTAAATAAAACCAGAGGTGTGCCGTACTTCACTTCGTCGTAGGTGTTGTGAATTTTATTGATGCGTGCACCCGGCAGGGTGATTAAAAATTCGCGTTTGCCCACCACTTCCAAAAACTTTTCGCGGGTTATGTTTGTGATGATGTTACCAAAATCATCCACATAAATTCCCTTGCCGCGCAACATGTTGCCGTTCACAAAACTTTCGAACTGAAAGGCCTTGTAGTAATCGGCGGTTAAGGCAGCAATGTCTTTCAGCTCTTTGTTTTCGAGTAGATGCAATGCCGCCTCCACAAACACATCCTTCAAAAAAAAATGATGTTTGTTTTGTCCCTCGTAATACAACTGATACACCGGCTCGTTAAAGCCCGAATCAATGAGTGTGAGCAAACCGTTATCGGGACAAATAATGAATTGATTTCTATATTTTGTAACTAAAAACCGTGAGTTATCAATGTTTTGCGATTGACTGGCGCGGCTTTTATCCACAATAAATTTGATAGCTACCAAATGAATGGTACCTGCCGGAAAATCGGGCAATGAGCCTTTTAAAATAAACGCAGCGTGTGCAATGTTGTTGTCTTTTATGTCGCAACTTAAATCAATTACTTTTGGCGACAGGCCGGATGAAAGCAACTTTGCTTTAACAATGGCCAGATAGGGGTCGCGATAGCCAAGATCGGTTGTCAAAGTAATGATGCTCATTTGTTCAAAAATAATTATTATTTGTTTGCTTATTTTTTTAAACTTGACCAGACATTAACAGGGTTATAAACAGTAGCCGGTGTGGTGGATATTTTATGAACGAAAAAATTATTACCCTTGATTCGGTTGAACCCGTTGAGATTTATGGGGTTAACGATGTAAAGCTGAATGTGATTAAAAATCACTTTCCAAAACTGAAACTGGTGGCGCGCGGCTACTCTTTAAAAGTGCTTGGCGACAGTGCGGAAATTAGCCGCTTTGAAAAAAAACTGGAATTACTGGTTGAACATTATCATAAAACAGGCGTACTAACCGACACGGCCATTGAGCGACTGCTTGGTCAAACCGGCGATAACATGGTAGAATCGAAGGAGGACGGCTTAAACAGCGACCTTATTCTTTTTGGAAACAACGGTTTGGTGATAAAAGCCAAAACTCAGAATCAACGAAAAATGATGGCGTCGATTTTAAAAAACGACATGCTGTTTGCAGTTGGTCCTGCCGGAACCGGAAAAACCTACACCGCCGTGGCACTTGCCGTAAGAGCCTTAAAAAACAAGGAAGTTAAACGCATTATTTTAACGCGCCCTGCCGTTGAAGCCGGAGAAAATCTTGGGTTTTTGCCAGGCGATTTAAAGGAAAAATTGGACCCATATATGCAGCCACTTTACGACGCCCTTATTGACATGGTGCCGCCCGACAAACTGAATCAATACGTCGAAAACCGAATTGTGCAAATTGCTCCGCTGGCCTTTATGCGTGGGCGCACACTCGACAATGCTTTTGTGATTTTAGACGAAGCGCAAAACACGACTGAAAGCCAGATGAAAATGTTTTTAACGCGCATGGGTGCCAATGCAAAATTTATTATTACCGGCGATGCCACTCAAATAGACCTTCCGAGCAAGCAGCCCAGTGGTTTATTGCAGGCATTGCGCTTTCTGAAAAAGGTGGATGGCATCAGTATTATTGAACTTGATAACACCGATGTGATTCGACACAAACTGGTAAAAGCCATTATTGAAAAGTACGAGAGCGGTAAATAAATCAATTCAATAATATAGGAAAAACTTAATTAAAGGTCCGGTGTTCTACCTTATTCAAATCCTCCTTACTTAAGGATTTAAAATATTCATAGGTAATTTTTAAACCTTCGGCACGGTTTACTTTTGGTTCCCAGCCCAAAATTTCTTTGGCCTTACTAATGTCGGGGCGCCTTTGTTTTGGATCGTCTTTAGGTAATGGCAACGAAATTAATTTTTGTTTGGCACCGGTAAGTTTTAAAATTTCCTCACCAAATTCCTTAATGGTTATTTCGCTTGGATTGCCAATGTTTACAGGCAAATGGTAATTACTCATCAGCAAACGGTAAATGCCTTCCACCAAATCGTCCACATAACAAAAGCTGCGGGTTTGCGAGCCATCACCAAACATGGTTAAATCCTCACCTCTGAGTGCCTGCCCAATAAATGCAGGTAACACACGACCATCGTTAAGACGCATGCGTGGCCCATAAGTGTTAAAAATGCGAATGATGCGGGTCTCGAGACCATGGGCATCGTGATAGGCCATGGTCATTGCCTCCATAAAACGTTTGGCTTCGTCGTAACAACCGCGCGGACCAACGGGATTTACATTGCCCCAATACTCTTCGGTTTGCGGATGCACGTGCGGGTCGCCATACACCTCGCTGGTGGAAGCCACCAACACGCGGGCTTTTTTTACCAATGCCAAACCCAACACATTGTGTGTACCTAACGACGACACTTTAAGGGTTTGAATTGGAATTTTTAAATAATCGATGGGACTGGCCGGAGAAGCAAAATGTAAAATGTAATCGAGTTGCCCCGGCACGTGAATAAATTTAGAAACATCGTGGTGATAAAACTCAAACTGTTCGAGTTTAAAAAGGTGTTCAATATTTTTGAGATCGCCGGTAATCAGGTTATCCATGGCCACCACGCGCATGCCTTCTTTAATAAATCTGTCGCACAAATGCGAGCCCAAAAAGCCCGCTGCACCTGTTATTAAAATTCTTTTTTGAGCCATATTACTTTTTTATTTTTTTTGGTAGTTTGTAACCAATTTTTGTTACTGGTTTCGATTTTTGTTTTTTATCAGTCTGACTTGTACTAAAGTTATCTGAAACTAAGAACTCAATAACTTCATTTATATTTTCAATTTTTTTATTGAATTTAGACTCTAATTCCTGAATACGGTGTTGTAAAATTTTAATATCCGCATTGTATTGTTTTAAAAATATAAATGCTCTTACAACAGCAATATTAACATTAATAGCCGTTTCACTCTTTAACACACTGGATAGCATTGTTATTCCATGCCCGGTAAATGCATTGGGTAAAAATCTATTACCTCCCCAACTTGAGGTTTCAATTTGCAACCTCAAGTGGCTATGCTCTTCTTTGGTTAATTGAAACATAAAATCAACCGGGAAGCGTTTTATATTCCTTTTAACAGCCAGATTAATTGATTTTGTGGGCACTCCATACATTTCAGCCAAATGTTTATCCAGCATTACTCTTTGACCCCGGATGACAAATATCTTTTTTTGTATGAGTTGAATATCCATATTACCAGAAATTAAAGTCTATAAGGTTTCAGTTTGAATCCTTAAGATTTAAAAGCATTAATCATTCGTATTAATACCAATGCAATAATAATCATATCCAATGGCTTTCATCTCTTTGTAATCAAAAATATTTCTGCCATCAAAAATTACTTTCCCATTCAGGCGGTTGCCCATTTCTTCAAAATCCGGTGAGCGGAATTCAGGCCATTCAGTTACAATCAGCAAGGCATCCGCTTTATTCATTGTATCGTACATGTCTGTTGAATAAGCTATGCTATCGCCCAGTATGCGTTGTGCTTCGTGCATGGCTACGGGGTCGTAGGCCACCACTGATGCGCCTGCGTTTAAAAGTTTTTCAATAATTACCAAGCTCGGTGCCTCGCGCATGTCGTCGGTTTTTGGTTTAAACGATAAGCCCCAGAGTGCAAAAGTTTTTCCGCTCAGGTTGTTGTTAAAGTGTGTGCGCACTTTATTAAACAGCACTTCTTTCTGGGATTCATTAACATCTTCAACAGCATTAAGTATGCGCATATTGTAGTTGTTTTCTTTAGCGGTTTTAATCAACGCTTTCACATCTTTCGGAAAGCAGCTTCCACCATAACCCACACCAGGGTAAATAAATTTAGGACCAATACGTCCATCGCTACCAATGCCCTTGCGCACCATGTTTACATCGGCACCCATAATTTCGCAGAGGTTAGCCACATCGTTCATAAAACTGATTTTTGTGGCCAGCATGGCGTTGGCGGCATACTTGGTCATTTCGGCACTAGGTATGTCCATAAAAATAATTGGGTGACCATTTAACAAAAATGGTTTGTAAAGTTTGCGCATAATGTCTTCGGCTTCCACTCGATCGGTTCCCACCACAATGCGGTCGGGTTTCATAAAATCCTCAATGGCTGCTCCTTCCTTCAAAAATTCGGGATTAGAGGCCACATAAAAATCCAGTTTCGAATTTCGTTTGTCAAGTTCGGCCTGCACGGCACGGCGCACTTTTTCGGCAGTGCTCACCGGCACGGTTGATTTTGTTACCACCACCAAAGGTTTTTGCATGTGCTGCCCAATACCGGCGGCGACGGCCAACACGTATTTTAAATCTGCCGAACCATCTTCGTCGGGTGGAGTGCCCACGGCAATAAAAGCTACTTCGGCTTCTTTAATACTTTCCTGCAAAGAAGTTGAAAAATGCAAACGGTGCTTTTGGGTGTTGCGCGCCACCATTTCTTCCAAACCGGGTTCGTAAATGGGCAAAATGCCTTTGTTAAGGTTTTCTATTTTCCGCTGATCGATGTCCACACAGGTTACATCAACGCCCACTTCGGCAAAGCAAGTTCCTGTTACTAATCCAACGTATCCGGTACCTATTACTGCTACTTTCATAATGTTCTGATATTTTTTGTTTTTGCCACTTTGTATTGTTTTTAGTTAAACAATGCGACTATTTGCGTTTCTGTTTTTTAGTAAGTGTCTATTTCCTGTTTTTGTTTGCAGCGCAAAATGCTGTCTTTATAAATGTTAACGTTTTTCATTTCGAGGCAGGCTTTCACGGCTTCTTTGTAATAATGAACGGCCTGCTCATAGTTGCCTTGAACTTCGTGCATAATACCCATTTCGTTGTTAACCACCGAAAGGTTAATATGGCTGAGCGTTTTGGCCTTGTTCAATAATTGCTCCAGTTCTTTCCAACGTTTTTGTGTGGACAGCACAATAGCGTAATTATAATACACGGCGTCAAATTCGGGATTGCTTTCCAGGGCCTTTTTATAGTGTTCTTCGGCCTTTGAAAGGTCTTTTAAACGTGTTTCGTAAATCCAGCCCAAATGGTTGTGCGCCTTTGTAAACGTGGGTTCGGTAGCAACTAGGTCCAATAACATTTTTTGCGCCTCGCTGATTCTGTTTTGTTTAATCATTTCGTCGGCTTCAAAAAATAAATCGTTTAGCTTAAAATTTTCCATGCGGTTTAAGCAGTAAGTTCTAAAACGGTATTTGTTATATAGCTCAGTGTTTCTTCGTCGAGTTCGGTGTGCATAGGCAGCGATAAAACCGAAGCACACAATTTTAATGTTACCGGAAAATCCTTATCGATAAAGCGACTGCTGGCAAAGGCTTTTTGATGGTGCAATGGAATTGGATAATAAATCATGGCCGGAATGCCACGCTCAGCCAACTTTTCGCGAAGTGAAGTTCTATCGATGCCTTTTAGTTGAAGCGTGTATTGATGAAACACATGATCGGAATGTTTGGAACGTACCGGTGTTTTTAATTTAGGATGATTGGCAAAAGCTTTGTCGTAATAATCCGCTGCACGGTTGCGCGCGGCAGCATACTCGTCCAGGTGTTTTAGTTTTACTTTTAATATAGCTGCCTGAATGGTATCCAACCTTGAGTTAACAC
The DNA here is from genome assembly GCA_020846335.1 of Bacteroidia bacterium. Lineage (GTDB taxonomy): Bacteria > Bacteroidota > Bacteroidia > B-17B0 > Aurantibacillaceae > Aurantibacillus. Next base: position 15,649 of record JADLED010000174.1, on the reverse strand, counting down.
CTAATACATCGTGTACATATTGCACGCTTTGTCCGTGGTGTGCAATCATCCGCATTTTTTTAGCTAGCTCGTCGTTATTGGTGTACATGGCACCGCCATCGCCATAACAGCCTAAATTTTTACTAGGAAAAAATGAGGTGCAACCTATTGTGCCCATGGTGCCTGCTTTTGCAGTTTTACCATTACTAAATGTGTAATTGGCGCCAATGGCCTGCGCCACATCTTCAATCACAAACAAATTATTTTTTTCGGCAATCTGCATTAAACGTTCCATGTTTACACATTGACCAAACAGGTGCACAGGAACAATGGCTTTTGTTTTGGCTGTGATGTTTTTTTCAACCGCGTTCAAATCAATTTCAAACGTGTCGGGGTTCACATCCACCAACACAGGTGTTAAGCCCAGTAAGCCAATTACTTCGGCAGTGGCCACATAAGTATAGCTGGCGGTAATTACTTCATCGCCGGGTTTTAAACCCAAGGCCATCATGGTAATTTGCAAAGCATCGGTGCCATTGGCGCAGGGAATAACGTGTTTCACACCCAGGTAATTTTCGAGGTCTGCCTGAAATTGTTTCACAGCCGGACCATTAATAAAGGCTGTAGTGTCAAGTACTTCCTGAATGCCAGCATCAACTTCGGCTTTTATTTTTTGGTATTGACCTTTAAGGTCAACCATCTGAATTTTTTTGGTAGAAATCATTGTTTAATTTGAACAGCGAAAATAGTGAATTTTAGGGAGTTATTCAGAAAAAAGGGTCGAAAGCGGCAAGGAACCAGGGCGGTAATTTGCACATTTTATTGGTGGCTTTATCTATGCACACCAGCGTCACTTTTCCGGTATTTAAAAGTTCGCCAGCTGCGTTCCTGCATTCGTACTCAAATGGAATCCGTATGCCTGTTGGTTTTTCTTTCAGAAAGGTGATAATGGTAATTTCATCGTCGTAAAAGGCGGGTTTTTTATAGTTAACACTAAATTCAATTACGGGCATTAAAATACCGCGAGCCTCCACATCCTTGTAACTAAAACCCAACAGGCGCATGGCCTCTACCCTGCCCACTTCGTAATATTGCGCATATACACCATAATAGGCGTAACCCATCTGGTCGGTTTCGCCGTAGCGCACTCTTAGTTTTGTTTCGGATCGAATCATTACAATTTATTTTTGTAAAGTTAATCAGTTTATAAAATTTATACTCTAAATTTAGTGATAACATTTGCGCCTTGAAAATACGCCTTATATATATGTTCCTTTTGCTTCTGTTGTTTGGGTGCCACGTTCATTACAACAAGCAGAGTGAAAATTTTACACACTTTCCGTTTAATACCACAGCCGAAAGCCACAAGGCCGGCGACAGCGTGGTTGAGCTTTACCGCAAACAACTGATGGGCGAAATGAACCGTGTAATTGCCAATTCAACAACAGCACTCACCAAAGAAAAATACCCGGGCACACTTGGTAATTTTGTGTGCGATGCCTTAATGCAACAAGCCCGCAAAACCTTTACCAACAAAACAGCAGTTGTGGCTCTGGTTAACAACGGTGGATTAAGAGCAGGTTTGCCAGCCGGAGAAATTACAGTGGGCAATGTTTTTGAAGTGATGCCTTTTGACAACAAACTGGTGCTGCTAAAAATAAGTGGCAAAAAATTAATATCGGGCATCCAAAACATGGTTCGCAAGAAGCACGCTTACTCCGGACTGGAGGTGGTGCTAAAAAACGATTCGGTAGTGCAGTGTTACCTTCGTGAAAAAGACATTGACCCCGAAGGCAGCTATTACCTTGTTACCAGCGACTACCTGGCTAATGGTGGTGATAGTTTTACTTTTTTAAACAATCCGCTGGAACGCTTTGATAGCGAAGTTTTGGTGCGCGACGCCATCATAAACCATTGTGAGCAATTTGGAAAAAACAAACAATTAATTATTCCCTATACCGATGAGCGACTTATTATTACAAAATAGAAGGGAGTTTATTAAGTACAGCGCCGGCCTTGCTGCCACGCTTTACGGAACAAGCGCATTTGGCAATAATAAAGCTTTGCCAAAAAACGAACAAACGGTTTTAACCATTTTGTACACCAACGATACCCACAGCCGCATTGAGCCTTTTCCGGCCAACGATGCCAAATATGCAGGCGAAGGCGGTTTTTCTAAAAGGGCACGGTTAATTGAGTCTATCCGCAAAAATTCTGCGCATGTTTTATTACTCGATGCGGGAGATATTTTTCAGGGAACGCCTTATTTTAATTATTACCATGGCGAGCTGGAATACAAATTAATGAGCCTGATGGGTTATGATGCCACCACGTTTGGCAATCACGATTTTGATTTGGGTTGCGAAAATATTTTAAAACAAATGCCTCATGCCGGTTTTGATTTTATTAATTGTAATTACAATTTAAACGATACGGCATTGGCCGGAAATAAAAAAATACTACCCTACAAAATTTACAAAAAAGGGCCACTTAAAATTGGTGTTTTAGGAGTGGGAATTGATCTTGAAAATTTAGTGGATAAAAAGTATGCTAATGGCATCATTTATAACGACCCGATTTTTAATGCAAATAAAATTTCGTCAATTCTTAGGTATGATGAAAAATGTGATTATATTATCTGCCTTTCGCATTTGGGATTTCGTTACGATACAAAAAAAATTTCGGATGTTGTTCTTGCAACACAAACAAAAAATATTGATTTAATAATCGGAGGTCACACACACACGTTTCTCGAAAAGCCTTATTTTACAAGCAACAGCGAGGGTAAAGAAGTTTCGGTAACACAAGTTGGCTGGGCAGGAATTTGGTTGGGGCAGGTAGAAGTTTACTTTACTGCTAATAACAAAAAAATTTCACATTCCGCCAACAAACATGCCATTTAAGGGGCTAAATAAAAAAATATTAAAATTGCAATAGGAAACCAAAAATTTTCTCAAATTATTTTTTGGCAATTAGTGTTGCAAACACAAATAATCGCATTATATTTACAAACAAGTTTAGGTTAATTAGTTATAACAAGATATATTTTAAAACTTTTTTATTTTTATGATGAAAGAAAAAACTGCTGAGCAAGTTTGGAATGGTTGCCTCGAGATAATAAAGGATAATGTGAACCCGCAAAATTTTAAAACATGGTTTGAACCGATTAAACCGGTTAAAATTTCAAACAACGTTTTAACCATCCAAGTGCCATCTCAGTTTTTTTATGAATGGATTGAGGAACATTACATAACCCTAATTAAAAAAGTCATTCGCAAAGAACTGGGTCCTGAAGGCCGATTAGAATACAACATCATTATGGACAATGCTTCGGGAAAAACCGAAACACCCATTACCTTTAAATTACCGAACATTAATACCAATTTAAAAAATCCTTCGGTTTCAATGCCAATTGATATTGGCTCCAATCCAATTAAAAATCCATTTGTTATTCCGGGTTTAAAAAAGGTTCAGGTAGAATCGCAATTAAATCCAAATTACAGTTTCGATAATTTTGTTGAAGGCGATTGCAACCGTTTGGCACGCAGCGCCGGATATGCTGTGGCTCAAAAACCGGGCGGCAATGCATTTAACCCATTGTTAATTTATGGCGGTGTAGGTTTGGGCAAAACTCACCTGGCTCAGGCCATTGGTATCGAAGTAAAAAAGAACTACCCAAACAAAACCGTACTTTTTGTTCAGTCAGAAAAATTCATCACTCAGTTTTTAGAATCAATCCGCAACAACAATCAAAACGATTTCATGCACTTTTATCAAATGATTGATGTGTTGATTATCGACGACGTTCAATATTTTGCAGGCAAAGAAAAAACACAAGACGTGTTCTTCCACATTTTTAATCACCTGCACCAATTGGGTAAACAAATTATTTTAACTGCCGACCGTGCTCCGGTTGACATTCAGGGAATTGAGCAACGTTTGCTTTCACGTTTCAAATGGGGCCTCAGTGCCGATTTGCAAGCTCCGGGCTTAGAAACACGTATCGCTATTCTCGACAAAAAAGTTTATAACGAAGGCATTCAGCTTCCTAAAGAAGTTAACGAATACCTGGCCTACAGCATTACCACTAATGTTCGCGAACTCGAAGGTGCTCTTATTTCTTTACTGGCTCAATCAAGCTTAAACAAAAAAACCATCACGCTTGAACTGGCCAAAACCATGATTGACAAGTTTGTGAAGAGCACTGCCCGCGAAGTTTCCATTGACTACATTCAAAAAGTGGTGTGCGATTATTTTGATTTGGCCATTGATACCATGAAATCAAAAACACGCAAACGCGAAGTGGTTCAGGCACGTCAAATTGCCATGTATTTTGCTAAAAGTATGACCAAATCATCTTTAGCTACTATCGGCATGCATTGTGGTGGTAAAGACCATGCCACTGTATTGCACGCTTGCCGCACTGTAAACAACTTAATGGATACCGACAAACGCTTTAAAGCATATATCGAAGAACTTGAAAAGAAAATAAGTATCACCAACTAAAAAACAATTTGCAAAAGGAAAGCCTCCAACACGAAATGTTTGAGGCTTTTTTTTGTTTGCAAACCATTGTAAGGCTTGGCGATTGTTTAAAAAAAACCTTGTTTAAACCAAAATTCTCAACTAGATTTAGATTCTCAAAAATTATATGAAAGCCATTACAGTTATAGGAAGCGGAACCATGGGAAATGGCATTGCGCACGTTTTTGCACAATGTGGATACTCAGTAAGTTTGGTAGATGTGAATGAAACCGCTTTACAAAAAGCAATAGCCACTATTACAAAAAATCTCGACCGTCAGTTACAAAAAGGAAGCATTACCGAAGATGTAAAAAATGCCACATTAAAAAACATTACTACTTACACCGATTTGGCCAAAGCCACCGGTGGTGCAGATTTGGTAGTAGAAGCCGCCAGCGAAAACATTGACATTAAATTAAAAATATTTAAACAACTCGACGAACTTTGCCCACCACACACAATTTTGGCAAGCAACACCTCGTCCATTTCCATTACACAAATTGCAGCAGTAACCAAACGTGCCGATAAAGTAATTGGCATGCACTTTATGAATCCGGTTCCGGTTATGAAATTGGTGGAAGTTATTCGCGGTTACAGCACCTCCGACGAAGTGTGTAATTTGGTGATGAACACTTCCAAACAACTCAACAAAATTCCGGTGGAAGTAAACGACTTTCCGGGTTTTGTAGCCAACAAAGTTTTAATGCCAATGATTAACGAGGCCATTATTACACTTTACGAAGGCGTGGCCGGTGTTGAAGAAATTGATACCGTGATGAAACTGGGAATGGCGCACCCAATGGGACCTCTGCAATTGGCCGATTTTATTGGGCTCGACGTGTGCCTTAATATTTTAAGAGTGTTACAGGATGGTTTTGGAAATCCGAAATATGCGCCCTGTCCACTATTGGTAAACATGGTTACTGCCGGAAACCTTGGTGTAAAATCAGGTAAAGGTTTTTACGATTACACCGGTGGCGGAAAAGAACTTGTACTTGCTGAACGTTTCAGAAAAAAATAATACAAAGCGTTTAAACCTATATTTATTTGAGTACTCCATATAAAAATATTTTACCCATTGAGTTTCCGAACATACCTAGTGCGGGAGTTTATTATTTTACCACAAAAAGTGGCTTACGTTACGAAGTAAGATTTGGCCGTTTGCAGGATAACATTTTGCACGCCAATATTGTGTTTGGAGTTATTAACGATGAATTTGAAGGCGAGGAATACGTAACCACCAATCGCGGTGAAGTGTATCAGGTAATGAATACCATTGTTGAAATTGTAAAAAATTACATGCACGAACACCCCAAAGTAAACATCTACGAATTTAACGCCGTGGGGCGCGATGGCGAAGCTGAAAATGTAGAGAATGCCCGCATGGCGCTTTACCGCCGCTTTTTACCAAAAATATTTGAAGGCGGCTGGAAATTTAAAATCGAAGGAAATTTTGCCTTGGTAACAAAGGTGTGACATCTTATTTCAAGAACCTTATCCTAAATTTAAGTTGTTGTTCCTAAATCCCCAACCATTTTTTGGCTGACAGGCCCAACACTTTTTCTTTTTCCAAACTCGAAATGGGCGCGGATCTTACTAACTCGCCCGGCACGGCTTCGCCCAATGGAAAAGGATAATCACTGCCCTGCATTACTTTATCGGCTCCAACCAAATCAATAATGTATTGCAGCATTTTGTGATCGCACACATGACTGTCCACCCAAAACTTTCCTAAATAATTTTTTGGATTGTTGAGATTGTCTATAGCCACCAAATCGGGACGGCAATCCCAGCCGTGCTCAATGCGGCTAATGGTAGGTAAAAAAGAACCGCCGCCATGTGCAAAACACACACGTAATTTTTTATATTTTTCGAATATGCCACCAAAAATCATGCTGCAAACCGCACGGCTCACTTCGGCGGGCATGCCCACCAGCCATGGCAACCAGTATTTGCCCATGTGCTCCTGCCCCATCATTTGCCAGGGATGCACCAGTATGGCGGCACCCAAACTTTCGCAGGCGGCAAAAAATTCGTCGAATTGTGGTTCGTTTAAGTTAAGATTGTTAACGTTGCTGCCTATTTGCACTCCTCTGAATCCACTTTTCATGCAGCGTTCCAGCTCCTGCACTGCCAGTGCCGTATCCTGCATGGGCACGGTGCCAAGGCCCACAAATTTTTTCGGATGCAAGGCAATGGTGGCGGCAATGTCGTCGTTTAAAAAACGGCTCACTTCCAAACCATCCTGTGCTTTTGCCCAATAGCTAAACATTACCGGTATAGTACAAATTACCTGAACATCCACTTTGTGTTGTTGCATTTCTTCAATGCGCACTTCGGCATCCCAGCAATTGTCGAGTATTTCGCGGAAACGTTTGTTACCCTGCATCATCCAGGCTTTGGCCGATTCGTGGTGATCGAGGGTAATGAATTCGCCGTAACCAAATTTTTTTGAAAAATCGGGCAAATGTTTTGGTATAATGTGTGTGTGTGTGTCTACCGTAAACATGACTATTTTTTTGTTTGAATTTTGGTAGCTAACATTAATAAATCTTTTTTGCTTTGCCAGTGATAACCCAGGTGAAACGGCAAATCGGGAATGGATGCACTGTCGGTTTCAAAGGCTTTTACAATGCCCTTTTGCATGCGCAGGTATGGGAAATTTTTTACCGGTTGCACATACTTGCCATATAACTTAATGGTAAACAGTTTTGTTTTATCAATGTCGTCGTAGGGAATACCGGTATCGTCCTGTAGCAAATAATTACTATTGTTCAAAATCAATTTTTTCATATTGCTCATAAAATTGGCATGCAGCAAATACGAAGCGCTTTTTACATAAGTAACCGAATTAGGCGTTTGCTTATTAATAAATTTATAAAACACACAGGTATCGTTAAATTGTTTATTACTTACATCGTAGCGGAAATAATAAATGGTTTTAGTGAGGGTGTCTTTTTTACAGATAACTTTTACACCAAAGAAATTTTTCCTGGTATCGTAATCCACCTCTTCAATAGAATCGTTGTTTTTCTTAACCAGGTATTTAATGTCAACAATCTGATGGTTGGTTTTTTTAATAAAGAAGCATAGCACCGGCAACAAGCCATTTACTTTTTGTTTTTGAAAATCGCGCAACATGTATTGGGTAATGAAGTAACTCTTTTCAAAAATATCGGTGAGTGATTTTCTGAAATCATTGGCGTAATCTTTCGAGTCCTGTCCATCAAATTTATCCAATTGAGGCAGGCTGCCAATGGGCTCAAGACCCAACATAATCATTTTATCAGCTTTAGGAAAAAACGCATTGGCAGTAATAAAATCCGGACCTGAAAAAGGATAAAAAACGGTTTTACAATTTTTGTTGGCTTGGATCAATTCTTTATCGCCCCATTTCGATAATTTATTCAGGCGATTGGTTTCCAGTTTTTTCCAACTGGCATTCATAAACTCACGGTTTTCTTTCCAGGCAATGGTATCAAAAAGATAATTGAGCGCGTTGCCTTCGTCCTGCATACCGGCCAATATGGCGCTTATCTCATTAAAACGGTTCTTCTCAACTGCTTGGGGCACGCTGTCCTGCAAAGCCACTGTTTTAAGGCTGTCCGAAACCAAGGTGTCTTTTTTTACCGACACGGTTTTAATTTCATCCTTCTTTTTATTTGTGGATTTGGCTTCACTGCAGGAATGCATTATAATCATTCCCAAGGCCGCCAACAAAAAATAACACTGCTTCATATTTTCTATAACTACTGTTTTTGGTAAAACTTAAAGCTGCTTAAATCGGGTTCCTGTTTCCTTTTTCTTCCGGTTTCCAAAGTGTACAAAGCTAAACTTAATTCTTTTAAAAATGGCAATCCAATGGCATCATATTCGTAGGTTCCGGTGCCAAAACTGTTGCGTTTGTTGGTATAAATAACGGCACTGAGCATAAACTCGGTGTTGGTTCTAAAGTCCACAATGTAGGCACAGTCTATCTGAAAACCATAGGCACGGCCCACAATGTTAAAAATTCGCAGAGTGTCCGAACCGATGGTTGGAACGGCGCTGCCATAAATAAAGTATTTTTTAAAAGAATCGTAATACGTTTTGGTGGGATACCTTGGCCATTCGCTTTCACGTGGATACATGCCCAGATGTTTTACTAAAAATTCCCAGTCGTTTTGGGTAATGTTAAACTGTTTGTCATTGGGCTTGTAGGCATTAAAAATTAAATCGCGTAAAAAATTATGAATCATTTGCAGCGAAAGGTAATTCGACTTTGTAAAATCCTTGCCTTCGGCAATTAAGCGTTTGCGTTTGTTGTAAACGTTTTTACCCAAAAAAACTTTTCCAAATGGTGGTTTAAACTCTTCCGTTAACGAGTCGGCAGGTTGATTGTACACTAATCTACCGGTTTCGTCAACAAAGCGAACGGGGTTAAAATAATGATTGCCCTTACCAATACATGGTACATCAAATCGGTGAATTATTCGTGCTGTGGGATGACCTAATTGCGTGAGACGATTGCTGATGTATTTTGGATTTAAAAATTCGAACACCCGGCTGTAGCTGTTGTTATCACTTACCAGCAGCATTTTTTTAATGTGGTGCTCAATGCTTTGTTTTCCGTTTTGGGCGCTGGTGTCGTCCCAGGTTTTTTTCTGACAAAAAGCAACGCTGTCGGTAAGCATGGTGGTGGCGCGGTTCAGGCCCGGTAATTTGAGTGCATTAATTTTTTCGAGGGCAAACACCGAGCAGGGTAATTTTACCAGACTGGCGCAATAAAAATAATTTGTGCTGTCCAACTGATAGGTAAAATCTTTAAACGACGGTTTGTTGTTTTTGTCGCGGTTTATTTGGGTGTAAATAATTTGCGGACGGTATTTTGCCTTTTGAATAAAGATTTGTTTTAGGGCCGGATGCGCGCCAATAACGGAATCGAGCAGCCTTGAATTGGTTTGCGCATTAAAAAAAAAGTTACACAGCACTAAAAAAAAAGCGAGACAATTTTTTACCATTAAGCTCCTTGTTTGTTTTTGGTAATAATCATAAAGTTGCTGTTCTTATCGCGGTAATTATAACCTAAACCAAAGGCCAGTTTTTTTGCACCTTGTTTTTTATAAAGCGAATCGAGTAAAGGTTGAAACTGATTGGCAAATTTGTTAATTGGTTTGGAATATTCGCCAAATAATTCGTAGGTCCAGGTGTTGGAATCATGCAACAAATATTTTAAGGCCACACCGCTGTCGTCCTGCACAATGGCGTCGGCCTGACTGAGAATGGTGTTGCGCATGACCGAAAAAGTGCTTTTATGAAGCAGATACGACGCGCCTTTTAAGTACACATTAAAATTGCCCTGGACCTGAATGTATTTTGTAAAACCTTTGTTTTGTTTTATTTCGTAATCGGATGCATTGAGCGAATAATATTCCAGACTTTTTAATTTTCCGTTAGCATCGTTGTATTCAATTTCAATGCCTTTGGTGCGCAGTTTGGCTGCGGCGAGTTCTTCAAACGAAGTGTAATAATTTTTATTTCCGAGCGTGTCTAAACTCAGGGCTTTGGCCGACACGATGCTGTTACCCGTGCGGTTTAAAAACAAAAACAATAAGTGCATGGCGCCATCCAGCTCTCCGCTTTTTAAATCGTGCTGCATGCTTTCGGTTCTAAAAAAACTAAATCGCAAAATGGCGTAAAGCGAATTGTTGAGTTTCGAAAAATAGTTGGCAAACGAATCGGGTACCTGTTTTGCAAAAGCAGGATAGGTTCCAACGGGTTCCAATCCAACCATGATGTATTTTTTAGCACTTGGAAAAAAGATGGCCGGGTGCAAAATATCCGGACCTGAAAATGGATAGAACAATGTTTTTTCTTCCTTAAACCGTTCGAGCAATTCTTTATTTCTAAATTCGGTGAGTGTTGAAACCCGCGTAGAATCGTAGCTCAACCAACGTTTTGAAAAATTAGTGGCATAAGATTGGTAAATGGTTCCTGTTCCAATGTTGTTATAAATTTTTCCTTCATTCCAGGTGCCGGCAATTAATTGTGCCATGGTATTAAGGCTATCATTTATTGCTGCTGGCTTTTGTTCGCTTTTAACAAGTGTGTCGGTTTTACTTTCAATTTTAAGTGCCGAATCTTGCGTTATGGCTTGATGGTTGGACGGAGAATTAGTATTGGATGGAGAGCAGGCAACGAGCAGGCCTAAGGGAATAAGGTATTTAAACATGGTGGAGACTTTTTATTCTGGAAAATTGATTAAGGTTAAAAGATTAAAACTGAAAAACTCTTAAAGTTCTTCTTTTAAACGCAGGAGTTTTTCTTTAACCTTTTGCAGTCGGGCAATTACTTCTTCATTAATTTCTGAACTTGGTTTAAGATTGCTTTTTTGCTTAAACTGTTCTTTGGCGCCCTGAATGGTAAATCCCTTTTGCTTTACCAAATCCACAATCTGCGCAATGTTATCAATGTCTTTTTTTGTAAATAAACGATTTCCCTTTTTATTTTTTGTAGGTTTCAAAACCTCAAACTCCTTCTCCCAAAAACGCAGGGTGCTTGCATTTAATTCAAACATTTCAGAAACTTCGCTAATAGAGTAATACAGTTTTTCGGTTTCTTCCTTATCGTTTAAATTCATATTTTTTGTATTTAGCAAACTAAATGTAAAGTTATTTGTAGCAAATCCGATTCATAGTTTTCAACAGATAATTAAGAATTTAGGTGCCTCCAGTTAAACCAAACCGCGGGGCATAAAAAAAGCCGCCCAAATCTGAGCGGCTCATTATTAATTTATTTTTTTATAGCACAACATTATAGGTAACACCATTTATGGTTATGGTGGCATTAAAGTCGCAATCGGTGCCATTGCCGTAATCGATTAATCGTGCATGACGGTTAGCCGGTGTATAATTAATCGTTCCGCCTATAAAAGGATGCCTGTGTGGGCGCAAAGCATCTGGTGCGCATTGGAAACTTCTGATTAGGTTAGTAGCAACCGATGAATACGTTTCGCCTTTAACATTGGTACCAGAGGCACTTCCGTTCAGTTTCACAATGGCTCTGCTCCAGATAATGGCCTTGTTTTGTCCGCGGTAGCAGGTAGAATCGTTGGTGTTTGTTAACTCTTTTGTGCGGTTGCAGGTCCAGCTAATAGTACCACCACTGTTGGGTTTAATTATAGAAATGTTAGCGCTGATAGACCAGGTAAGGTTGGTGCCCGGATTAACAGTTGACGGAATGTTGGCCGGAGTGGTGTTGGTAATGGTTTTGTTGTTTATGTTTACGGTGTACCCATCCACCACATAATTTTGAGAAGTAACATTCATGCTAAAGCCCGGATTACGGTAAAACAAGGCAGTGGTTGGTGTTGAAGCCGAATAATTATAAATCAGCTTTCCGGTGCGGGTTTTACCATCCGTACCCAAACAACCGGTGGTACCAAAATCAACGGTAATTACTTTTCCGACAATGCTCACAGTGGCGCAGGGGGCCATGCTAACACCATCGCTGCCACTGGATTTAAACGTGGTGAGGGCAGAATTTTCAGAAGCCTCGCTGCCCATGGCTTCCAAATCGTTTACAATGCCTTCCGAAATTGAATTATCGGTGGCAGTGCTTTGTTCGGTGTCGGTATCAACAGGGTCGGTTATGGTTTCTTTTTTCTTTGAACACGAACCAAGTGTTAAAGCTCCCACAGCCATTATCATGGCCAGGCGCGAAGAAATTTTTTGAAGTTTCATAATGTATTGTTTAAATGTTTGTTCTATGACTGGATATTTGCGTTAAGGTTTAAAAGCATTTAAAAAAATTTATTTAGTCTAGTATCAAAAAGTCGTATTCTTTCGGCAAGCTCAGTACAGGAATTTGGGCGCCTTAACGGGCTGCTACAGGCTCTCACGCCTAGGCGTGACTGCGGCTTTTTTGAGGCGATAAAAGAGGCATCGCCTCAAATAGAGCTAAACCTTTCGCCTCCCTGGCGCTAGCACACTGGACTTTAGTATTTTCATGCGTCTTAGTAGTTTAAGTCCTCAAAAAAAATCAACGGAATTTCGACTCTAACTACAGATTTCTGACAGTTTAGAACGATAGTGTTTTCGTGTATAATTCAGCATTCTGGTGCCTTTCAGTGTATTTGAAGGTCGAACATAACTTAGTCTATATGTAAAGTGCTTTTATTCATAGCAAGACTTTTTTTGAAGCTCATACTCATGCGAAATCTGTGCTTGAAAAGCACGAATCAAGGACGAAAAAGACAAGCAAATAAGCAGTATGTATATTTGTGATGGCTTAAAATAAAACCTTAATAATAAATACCGTAAAAGCGGAGTTTGCCGCCACCCAGTTGCAGCGCCGGCGCAGGAAATTTAAGCATGTTAAATGCCGTAAATACTTTCTTTAAAACTTTTGACCTGGTTTTTATTTTGGTGAGGTCCACGTCCACGCTCAGATAAAAGCGGCGCTCGCGGGTAAATTTTAAAACATTCCCGTTTTCATCTACAGCCAGAACCAAATTGGCATGACCGCCCAACATGCCATAAGCACTATAACCCAAAGCCACATTGAGCCAGGCCGGAAAAGCCGTTTTTCGTTTTGTAAACAACATTGGGTGAAAGCTTAACCAGTAAGTTTGTCCGTTATAATCCTTCAGCAAGCGCGTGTACTGATTTTTACCTAATAACGATGGATTGTATTTGGCCAGTCCGCTTTCGGCATACGAAAATTTTAACCGAATTTTTTGATCCTGCCAAAAAGCTTCCTGCCCTATTGCCAGCGAAGTGCCCAACACATTTGCCAGTTCGTCGCTCCACGAAAATCCCCAACCACGGCTAAAACCATCCATGCATTCTATCGCCGTCATGTAGGTAAAACCAATGCCACCACCTATAAATAATTTTTGTTTTTTAGAGTAGCCCGCCCAGTCAAACGCGTTCATCATTAAATCGGCCATTTGGTAATTCGTGTAAAAATGCCCCACTTTATCCATTTGCAACCACTCGGTATCGTCGTTAAAAAAATGGAAACTCCCGGTGTTATAATCCTTGTACCAGGCCTGATTTAAGGCCACCAGCGAACCACAGGTTAAAAAACCCGAAGTGCTTGCTAAAATAATTTTGCGATTTTTTAGTGTTTGTGGTTTTATTGAATCTGTTTGAGAAAAAGTTTTTCCCGCAACAACTATCGATATAAAAATGATTAAAAAACCACTGAGTGCTTTTGGCATAGAACAAATATAACCATTGCAATTAAAATTCAGTAAAGTCTATTAAATCCTCAATGCTTTGCAGATTGGTGCTTTTTGGCAGTTTTTTTGAAGGAACCGGAATCTGGCTGTTGTTATCATTAATATCGGTGCCACTGTTTAAATCAATGGCATCGTAAATATTACGGTTATTATAATACGAGCGCGTTTTGCCCAATTTTATTACCAAACCATATTGCACATAATACGTTGGCACCGGCGAAGCACTGTAGAAATAAGTCCTGTAAAAAACATTGGTTCGGTTGTTGGCTCTGTCGGAATAAAAGGTGATGTTGTTTTTAGAGCTGATGCCACCACTAACAAAAAAATTAAAGTGCGAACTCAATTTAAAATCAAACCTTAAGCCGGTGTTAATTTCGTAACGGGTAAAATGAAAGGTAGCCTCGGCAAATTTTGGATAGAGCGTGTCGTGGTTCGAAAAATTAAACATGCCACCCTGCGGCTGCGAGTATAAACTCATTCTAATTTTTGGATTGAACGGAATGTTTAAACTCACCCTGCGGGGAAACTGAAAACTAAAATTTATTTTGTCCAAACGCCCAAATCTTAAACCAATAAAAGGAAGGTAAAGCCGGTTGCCCCACATAAACGATTTGGTGGCACCAATGCGCCAGTTAAAATTATCGCTTACATTGTGGCTATAAACCACCGTACCCGACAAGCGCATGTAGGGCCGCGAACGGTAAGTAATGTCTCTGGTTACAAAAGGCGCAGCGTCGAAAAACCAAACGCCTTTTTTACCCGTGTTGTAAATGTAACGTAAGCCGATGCCGCGTTTGGTAAGTGTGTGTTGGCTTAAGCCTTCAAATACCGGTTTTAACGAAAAAAAATTTCCGGTAAGCAACAGGTGACTGTTTTCAATAATGGCACTGTCGGCACCGCTGCCTTTTTTTTCTTTGGTGATTAATGGAATGCAGAACGACAGATTAAATTGTTTTACCGCATAGTTTTTAAGATGAGCGTCTATTTTTTGGTTCAACTCACGACGGCCGGTGGTGTCGAGCGAAACAGAAGGTTTGTTATAGCCATCCATTTCGATAATGGTATTAAAATAGTGTTTGGGAAGTTTGACATTTAACGAATCGTAGCTGCTTTGTGCCTTAGCTTGTTTGCATAAAAAAACACTGCTTAGCAATACCAGCAGGCCAATAGTTTTATAACTGCAACCTTCCAAGTTAATCACTTTTTCCCTTAACAATTTCGAGTACTTTTTGCCTGAATTCTTCTTCGGCTAGGTGGAGTATCACCATTTTTTTTACGCCCACAATTTGTTTTAAGCGTTCGCTGTATTGTTTGTAAAGATCCAATTCGGCCTGTTTGGTTTGTGCTTCAAGTTTGAATAGTTCTTCGGCGTCGGCGTCGCTAATAATGTCGGGCTTGCGCTTGTAACTTTGCCGAAGATTTTTTTTAACCGCCCGCAGTTTTTCGTTGTATTCGTTGTAAACCGGCCAGAATTTTTCCGATTCGGAAGTGCTGAGTTCTAATTTTTTGTTGATAAAGGCCACGCGCAAGGCCTCGATTTTTTCCTTGTCGTTTTGCGCCAACAAAACCACCGGTCCAAAAATCAAAACCAAAAGAATAAGTATTTTACCTGCGTGTTTCATTAAATGTCATCCAATAAGGCATCGGTACTTAGTTGTTCCAGGCTGCTATCGGTTGTATTATTTTGATTAATTTTTTCTTTTTTTTCGTTAAGTTTTTTTTCGAGGTCGGCAGGATTTACCAGTTCGTATAAATCGTCATCGTCCATGTTATCCATGCTTTTAGACTGTATTAGGTCAATTTTATCCACACAGGCAATGGTGCCGCAATCGAGCGTGTTTTGTACGGGTTTCATGTAAACCGAATAAATCCACAAACCTGTGGCCACCATAACCAATGCCGCAGCCACCAAAGCCGTGCGCG